>VFKB01000039.1 GCA_009885755.1 Parachlamydiales bacterium
ACTCAGCAAACGAAGTACGAGGTATCGTCGTCAGAGGAAAGAGCTTTGGAAGCTCTCCGAAGAGAATGCTGAGGAGACTTGTATGGCTGGATAGCTGTCAACAAAAAAATTTGGGAAACTCAAGCAGAGGATCTGAGCGCATCGAACATCTATTACGAGATTCCTTTGTATCCGGATGGCGTGGTCCAAAGGGTGGATCAGCAAAGAAAAGTAGACGGTGCGGGCAATTCCACCTTTCTCGAGTATCCTGGGATATATTTAACAGCATTTGTCGTTGAGGACTATGTTCAAGGCCGTTTCATCGGTGCACATCCTGCTAAGCTTGACCAGACAAGCAAACCAATTCCTCAAGAGGCTGTGAGTATTGCCCAGTCTACGGTCACAGCTTACCTGCCTGAGTCTGTGGTGCAGCTCACGCAATCGATGTTGTCCCTGGGGCAAAGCGCACAAAAGACAGCGAAAAAGCTGGCGGGAATTGCGGAAAACATCGAAGAGCATACCCATATTGTCCAAGGGGCAGCGTCGCTTGTCAGCAGCGCTGTTTCGTTAGGTCTCCAAGGAATTAATCAGGCAAAAGATTATGTGTACGGGTCGGATGACCTAACTTCGCAATAGGCGGAGGCTGTTGAGGCCGACGAGGAGAGTCCCCCCTTCGTGGAGAATGACGGCGACCCAGATCGGCAGGTATCCAAGCAGGGCCGGTGTGGTCGCAAAGAGGATCACGATCAAGGCGAGCGTGAGATTTTGTTTGAGGATCCGCGTCGTCTTGCGCGCTTTTTTTAAGAGCCAAGGGATCTGTTCGAGATCGTCTTGAAGAAAGACAACGTCTGAGGCGTCGATAGCGGTCGCACTCCCAATTTTCCCCAGAGAAATTCCGACGGTGGCCCGTGAGAGGGAAGGAGCATCGTTCACACCGTCGCCCACCATGATGAGCCCCTCTTTTTCCGAAAAAGCTTCGACCTTCGCCAGTTTGTCTTCGGGGCGCAGGTGCGCAAAAAACGTTTCGATGCCGACAGCCCGCGCAACCTCTTGGGCGTTCTCAAGATGATCGCCGGTCAGCATGATGGGGTGCAGCGTTTTTTTCAGCTCTTCAATCAGCGCTTTGACGCCCGGGCGCAAGGAGTCGATAAACTGGAACGCATAAAGGGAGGTGCCAATGAGGAGCAGGGTATCGCTCTCTGCGGCGATCTTCAAGGGAAATTTCATTTCGATGAAGGCGCGGTGGCCGATGGCGACGGCGATTTTTCCTTCGGGAAGCGTTACGACGCCTTCGAGCCCATGTCCTGGAACAGAGCGAAACTCTTCGATCTCGAAGGGTGCGGCTCCTTGGCTTTCGGCGTAGGCGGTGATCGCCTCCGCAATCGGGTGGACGGCGTGCCTTTCTAACGCGGCTGCAATGGAAAGGACAATTTTTGGATTGTAGGTAGAAGTTGTCAACGGAGTGACTGAGGTACAGACGAGTTTTCCCGTTGTCAGCGTGCCCGTTTTGTCAAAGGCAATCGTGTGGCATTTGGTGAGCGCGTCAAAGATCACGCCTCCTTTGAGCAGCATCCCTTTGCGCGCGCAGCTGCTGATCGCGCTCAAATAGGCGGTCGGCGTTGCAAGGATCAGAGCGCACGGAGAGGCGGCGATGAGGAACGTGAGCGCGCGGTAGATCGATCCCTCGAGCCCAAAGTAGGGCATCGCGAACACAAGGGGAAGCATTCCTGCGAACAAAAAGAAGAGGATGATGATCGTCAGCGCATATTTTTTTCCAAACTGATCTAGAAATTTTTCCAAGGCGGGCTTTGCCTGTTGGGCCTGGGTGATGAGCTGGATGATCCGCGCTAGAGTGGAATCGGCATTCGTGCGGGTGACGCTGATGGTGAGTGTGCCGTCGAGATTGCGCGCGCCGGCGGGGACAGGATCGCCGATTTTTTTTGCGATGGGGGCGCTCTCGCCGGTGAGGTGGACGAGGTTGACAAAGGAGCTTCCGTCTACAACGGTGCCATCGAGAGGGACCACCTCTCCGGCGCGGACGAGGAGGCGGGTCCCCATCGCGATGTCTTTAACAGAGCGCAAGACGAGGACGCCCTCGTCGCCGATCACAAGGCCGACGCGCGGCGCCAACTGGTGAAGCGAAATGAGGGCGCTTTTTGTTTTTTGTCCCACGGCAGCTTCCATTGCAGCGGAGATCTCAAAGAGGACGAGGAGCAGGCCCCCTTCCATGCCGCTGCCGATCACCACAGAGAGGAGAGCAGCTAGGGTCATCAAGACATCGATGTTTATCTCTAAATTTTTTAAGTCGTCGATCGCATCGATGAGGGCGGGGGTGCCGCAGAGAAAGTAGACGCCTGCAAGAAGGATCGAGGATGCCGGTTCGTGATAATATCCGGTGATGAAAGCGGCGAGCAAAAGGAGGGCGGAGAGGAAGGCGCTTTTGAGCGCGAGATTTTTGCCCCAGTGCCGCGAGCCAGGGGTTAAAAAGGGGCTGATGCTCTCTTCGCGTCCAGAGGCGAAAAATTCATCAAAGGTGTAAGGATGCCGATTCATCATAAAATTAGAGATGCTAGGAAATAAACGACTCCATAGCTTAACGCAGCGACGCTTAAATTCCAAATGACTGCTGGAACGGCGCGGTTGCGGGCTCCCTTTGCGGCGACGATGGAGGCGGCGACTAAAGCGACAAACGCGGCAAGGGGTTCTAAATGAAAGTGGAATCCTAAAAGCATCAGAGCGGCCGCTGCAAGGACGCCAAGGCCGGCGCCGCAAGCTTGCTTCAGCGGGTGCTCATGCGTATGGAGCGACAAACCCAATTCTTCCTCGAGCATCACTTTCAGCAGCCGGTCGTCGTCTGCCATCAGCACATCGACCACCTCTTCGAGAAGTTTGCCTTGGAACCCTTTGAGCGCATAAAGTTCTGCAAGTTCTTCCCGCTCCTGGTGGCGGTGATGCTCAATCTCCCAGCGCTCTTCTTCGATGAGGCGGTGTAGCCTTTCGAGCCTGGCCCAGCCGAGGAGCGCGCTGCGTCCCACTTTCCACACAAAAAAGCCGCAGGCAAGCAGAATGAGAGCACCCCAGCTATTTACAAGCAGGGATAACAGGAGGAGGGCGATGGTAGTTTCTTTCGCCGCATCGCTTCCCGCAGCAATTGAGCCTGAAAGTTCGGTTCCATGGATTTCTGAAGAGGCGGTAGAGCCCTTAGCGCGCGCCTCTTTGAGATGTTCAGGAATCGGTTTGCCTTGGAAATGGTCTGTCATTCTAATAAATGGGTGAGGAGTTTGCACATGTCAAGGTGGTCTTGGATGCCGATCACTTCGCGCGCTGAGTGCATCGAAAAGACGGGGCAGCCAATATCGACCGCGGGGATGCCGAGACCGGAGCTAAGGATCGGGCCCACGGTGCTTCCGCACGGCATATCCGATCTGCAGGCAAAATTTTGGTGGGAGAGCGCGAGCTTTTCGCAGGCTTGCAGGATGAGAGCGGCGGTTGGCGCGTTGGTCGTATATTTGTGGTCCGCATTGTACTTGAGCACGATCCCTTTTCCTAGGAGCGGGTGGTGGTTCGGGTCGTAGCGGTTCGGATAGTTGGGGTTGAATGCGTGGGCCACATCGATCGAGACGCAGAGCGAGGCGCTCGGGACGCGCACCCATTCCTTTTCTGGAATTTCCAAACGCTTGAGAACATCCGCTAAAAATGTGGAGGCGGCGCCTTCTGCGCTGCGCGAGCCGATCTCTTCATGATCGGAAAAGAGGGCGACTTGCAATTGGGACGACGGTTTTGCTTGCGCGATCGCTGTCATGGCGGCGTGGGCGCTCGCCAAATTATCGAGCCGGTAGGAAGCGAGCATTTCGCACGCGGGCCCAAGGTAGCGCGGGCTTTCCATCGGCACGAGAAAAAGGTCGAAGCTGACGATCTTCTCTTTTAACAGATCCTCGAGATAGGCGGGATGTTTTCCCAGTGCAGCTACGGGGCGCAAATGTTCTTGTTTGTTGAGCACGAGCCCTTTCTCATTTACGTCGCGGTCGAGATGGATGGCGAGCTGAGGAATAAACAAAGGAGAATCGTCAAAATGGACGAGCTTTTCTTCACCGCCCTTAAGCACGATCCTGCCGGCAATCGCAAGGTCCCGGTTCATCCAGGAGGTAAGCAGGGGGCTGCCGTAAGTTTCGACCTCAAGGAGCAGCATGTTTTCTTCGCTCACTTGCGGCTGCGGTTTTAACTTGAGTGCGGGGCTGTCGGTGTGGGTCGCCAAGATCACCGCTTTTTTCACCGGAGTTTTTGGCAGTGCGAACGCGCAGATTGATCCGCCATTGGCGACGAAGTAGCGCTTCCCTTTTTCCAAGGTCCACGCTTCGTCTAGCGCAAGCGGGATAAACTCTTTTTCCGCAAGACGATTGCTGATCTCTTTCACCGCGTGCCACGATGTGGGCGACGCCTCAAGAAACGCTCTGAAGTCTTCTAACAAGTACTGCATGGCTTTAGTTCCTTAACTCCGTTCATGTATTTATGTAATACCACAGGAAGGGTTACAGAGCCATCTTCTTGTTGATTGTTCTCCAAAAGCGCCACCATCAAACGGGAGGTCGCCAGCCCGGAACCATTGAGCGTGTGGACGAGCTCAGGCTTTTCCTCTTTTCTACGGAAACGGGTGTGAGATCTGCGCGCTTGGAAATCGGTGCAGTTAGAAACCGAAGAGACCTCATAGTAGCGGTTTTGGCCGGGGAGCCATACTTCGATATCGACTGTTTTTGCAGCGCCAAACGACATATCGCCGGTGACGAGGAGCATGTTGCGGTAGTGCAGATTGAGGCCTTGTAAAACCTCTTCCGCGCTCGCCATCATCTGCTCAAACATCCCTTTGCTCTGCTCGGGCGTTGTGAACGCGAACATTTCAACTTTGTTAAATTGGTGCACGCGGATGAGGCCCCGCTCTTGGCTTCCTGCAGCGCCCGCTTCCCGTCTAAAGCAGGGGGAGTAGCTCACATACTTCTGCGGTAGCTCTTCCTCATCAAAAATTTCATCGTAGTGCAATCCGTTCAACGCCACCTCAGATGTAGGAATGAGATAGAGGTGATAATCGTCATCGCGGATCTGAAACAGCTGTTTCTCAAACTTCGGAAGTTGGCCGGAGCCGAACATGATATCGGGCCGCACGAGATGCGGGATCATCCATTGCTCAAAACCGTTGTCCAAATGGATATCGAGCATGTAATTCAAAAGCGCCCACTCGAGACGCGCGCCCCAGCCGCGGTACACGGGCCATCCGCTCCCCGAAATCTTCGCGCCGCGCTTGAAGTCGAATAGATGGAGCTGCTCGTTGAGCTCGACGTGATTTTTAAACGGGAACGCAAACGTCGGTTTTTCACCCACCGACTTAATGCACACATTGTCTTTCGGATCGGGAGAGACTTTGCTCCCGTCCATCGGAATGTTTGGCAGAGAGGCGACCTTGAATGAGAGTTCCTTTTCTAAAGCGGCCAGCTCATGATCGAGCGCTGATGCAAGGTCTCCAATCCCGCCCACCTGCTGCATGAGCTCCGTCGTGTCTTCTTTGAGCCGTTTTTTTTCGCCGATCTGCTTCGAGAGTTGATTGCGCTCCGCTTTAAGACTTTCTACTTTCACAAGGATCTCTCTTATTTTTTCATCGAGTTCCATGATGGAGGAGAGGTCGATGGAGGGATCTTTGGTCTTTAGTTTGGCTTCTACGGCTTTGGGATCTTTGCGCAACCACTTCATATCGAGCATATAAGGCTTCCTTTTACTTGGGATGTTTTCCAATAGGAATCATAGAACGCCAGGGGTTAAAAAGCAAAAATTTTAGCAGTTTCAAAATGTTGCTTGAATTGCTGTTATAATTTTCCTGTGTTATAAGCGACGCCCTAAAAACACTAAATCTAGGAGAATCCGGATGAATCTTTTAAGAGCTATCTCAGGCCAGAAGCCTGCAGTGATTGCCCCGCTGGGTATAGATCAAGCGCGCAGGATGCTAAATGCCTTGGGCACGATTACTTTTAACGCGGAAGAAATAGCCAAGTGCAAACTTTCCTTTGCCGATGATGAGATCGCCTGGGGGACCAGTTCCGGCATGGCGCGCAACGCGTTGAAAATTGCAAATATCGCAGGCGCAAGCAAGTGGAGCCCCGAGCTTAACCGATTGCCTACCTTAATCGGCAGGATCGTTGAGGAATATCAAATTGAGGTGCCTAATTTCAAGACTTCCCGGGACGCCAATATGGCAATGACCCTCTTAGAGACCGCCATGACCGGGCTCAAGATTTTGAGCGCTTGCCATTACGAGTCGCAAAAAGGGAAGGAAGCTAACGTGCAGATCGTAGGTATCGCCGTTGAGCGTTTGCAGGCGCTCCAAACCGAGATCGGCATAAGAAAATTAGAGCTAGAGACCCTTGAAGCGCCAGCTCCGCACGTGCCGACGCCGACAGAGGTCCTGCAGGAACGTTACGACGCCATTAAAGCAAAATGTGATGCTTTGGGCACGAGATTGCTTCAAGAAGCAGGCGCACCTGGACAAAAGAAAAATTTTCAGGGAACGACCGCTTATGTGGAGATCTTCAAGGCGAACACCGCGCAACTCGCGGATTTGACAGGCGAAGAGGTTCCTGAGGAGATCCCTGGAGATGAGAGCTTCAACGCGTTAAGAGGCCGCTTTATCCAACAGGTGAAACTGTACGCGATGCGGGCTGCGGAGGCGAGAGGCTATGACATCTTCCCCGCTGGAACCATCGGATCCCACTCAGGGTAAAATAATAAATTGAATGATTGGGCTTTAAAACCGCCCAATCTTCAATATCTCTATTCGCAATCTACTTTCAAAATTAATTTTACATTTTAAGAGTCACAGAACGTTTTTGGATGGGCTTGTTTGTAATTTTTAGTTTAATTGATGCAAACATTAATTAATGTTATAATTAAGAAGTTAAAATATTAAAACCAATAGGAGAATAATATGAATTTTTTAAACTGGTCCTCAAAACAAGCCCCTGCTCCTTTATCCTCCGAGCAAGCGTCTAACATGTTAAAAATATTAGGGACGATCGACAAAGAACAAATCGCCCAATACAAACTTTCCTTCTGCGATACAGACATCGCGTGGATGACGAGTTCCGGCACCGTCCGGTCTCTCTGGACCGCTTTAAATACGATCAATGCGAGCAGCTGGAGCTGCGACCTGGGCATGCTGCCGAAATTAGCCGATAGGATCACGCAAGTCTATACAACTGAACTGGCTAAAATCGAGACTTCAAAACAAGCCGATGAGACTGTCTCTCTTTTTGCGGATGCGATCGTCGGGCTCGACACTTTGAAGGCCTGCCACTATGAGACAAAAGAAGCTAAATCTCAGCTTGTTACCCTCGCTGTAAACTCTCTCGTGCAACTCCGCGACCTCGTTATATTGAAAAAAGGAAAACTTGAGCTTAAAGAAGCCCCTGTGGCTGCGCCGGCCCCTGTTGTGCTAACCCCGATTCAAGACTTACAGGAGCGCTATGATGCCTTTAGAGAAAGATATCTCGCTCTCAAATCAAGAGTTGTCAATGCTGGTAACCAGCGTAAAGATGATTTTAAAACATATGCCGACTACTCTGCTACTGTTAAACACATGGGTGCGGATCAAATCGAAGAGCAACTGCCGGCAGCAATCCCTGGAAACGCTGAGTTTACTAAGCTTAGAGAAAAATTTAGACAGCTCATCAAGTTGGATATGTTGCTAGTTATCGAAGGAGAAGGCTACGGCGTAACCCGCTAATCTCACGTTCTCCCGTTAAATTTTCCCCGGTCCGACAAGGCCGGGGATTTTTTTCTCAAATAGCTCAAGAAATTTATACAATGTTTTGATGGCGTTCCATATAAACCCTTGAAACCTGGCTTTGGGTGTGTTAACATAGGGCTTAATTTAAAGGGAAAAATATGACTTTATCTGGATACCCCACCGCTCAAAATCCGCTCATTTTACGCTACCACCGCATGATGGACGCCTTCGCAAAGTCCGATGACGAACGGGATTTTTATCTCGATAGGGTGGAAGGGTTTATCTTCTTTGCCGACCTCGACAAAAATCAGAAAGAACTCGACGATCTCGATGAAGAGATCGCTAAGAACAAAGAGCGGTATTGCCTCATCCCGAAGATGACCTTTTATGAGACGAAAAAGTTCATGGAAGGGTTCGTCAACGAAAAAGTTTACGATATCGACACCAAAGAAAAGTTGCTCGACGTCATCCAATCAAAAGAGGCGCGGGAAAACTTTCTCGAGTTCATCTATGACCACCTCACAGAACTCGAAAAATGGCAGCAATACTACCACGAGCGTTCGCGCATCCGGATCATCGAGTGGCTCCGCCAGCAAGAGATCTTATTTGTATTCGAAGAAGACTTAGACCTCCCGAGACAGCTCGTCGAAAAACTCAAACGCCATATTTTTGATGTCAAAGTCCCTAAAGATGTCGCTCAGGGAAGAGAGGCGCTGGTCACGAAAGCCAAGACCTATTATTCCAATGAAGCGTTAAATCCGCGGCCTAAACGGGGAAGACCTCCGAAACAGGTGGCCAAAGTGGAAATCGAGCCGCAGCTCACGATGGATATGTACACCACCGTTCCCGCGCCGATCCGCCTTTTCCTTTATCTGCCAGAGGTCAACAGCCCCGCGGCCGTTACCTTTTCCGCACGATACGATACCGAGGCCGATCTATTGGCGAGCTTGCGCGGCAGTTCGCGCATTAAAGTCGATGCCAAACTCGAAGCTCTATCCCAGCGTCTCGAATCGCTCCGCCACTTGTCTACCCGTCTAACAACGATCCAAGATGTGACTTCCGAGAAAGAGCAAAAACTGATCAAAGCGGTCAGCAAAGAAGTCGTGCAAGAGGAAAATGAGGAAGAGACCCCAGGCAAAGGCCGCCGCATCATGGATGTGGTCAAAGGATTCCTCCCTAGAAAGCGTGAAAAGGCTAAAGAAGAACTTCCCGCTGATAAGAAAGCTCCTGTCGTGAAAAAGGTCACGCAGATTCATAAGAAACCCTTCAAGAAAAAATGATTGTAGAAACAACGACCCAGAAGAAAAAGTGCATTCAAACATTGGAGGCGATGCTGCTTACCCGCATGATGGACGATAAAATGTCCAAGCTGGTGAGACAGAATAAAGGGGGAACCTTCCACCTTTCCGTCAACGGCCATGAATTGATCGGGGCGGCGAGCGCCTTGGCACTGATTCCTGGGAAAGATTGGGGATTGCCTTATTACCGCGACCGCGCCTTTGCCATCGGCATCGGCTGCTCGATCACCGATCTCCTAGGCGCCTTTTTAGCACGCGAAGTGCCCCACCATTCCGGCGGGCGTATGATGCCCGAGCACTATTCTGATCTAGGCCTCCATCTTCCGTGCCAATCGAGCTGCGTCGGCTCCCAATTTCTCCAAGCTGTCGGGGTCGCTAAAGCGGTCCAACTCGATGGGAAAGAGGAAGTCGTCTACGTTTCCGCCGGCGATGGCGCGACCTCTCAGGGCGATTTCCACGAAGCCCTCAATTTAGCCTGCGTCCACAAGCTGGGCATCGTGTTTGTCATCCAAGACAACGGCTGGGCGATTTCAGTTCCTGTGCGCGACCAGACGGCCGGAGGGTCGATCGTTCACATGGCTAGAGGCTACGAAGGACTTTCCGTTTTTGACATCGACGGCTGCGATTACGAACAGACATCCAATGCCCTAGAAGAAGCTGTTAACAAAGCGCGTGAAGGCCTCGGCCCTAGCCTCGTCGTCGCCAAAGTGCCGCGCATCGGCGCCCACAGCAGCAGCGACGACCCTGCAAAATACAAAGATACCGCCATCATCGAAGAAGAGAAAAGCCGCGATCCGCTGCCCCGTTTTGAAGCGTGGCTCGTCGAAAATGGCCACATCACATCCGAAGAGCTGCAAGCACTAAAACAGCGCCTCTTCGCAGACGTCGAACGGGCCGCCATAGAGGCCGACCAAGTTCCTTTCCCGGACCCGGCGACCGTCACCGACCACGTCTTTAAAGACTATGAAGCCCCTATCGCTTCTGACGCAGTGATTTCCGAAGAGGGAGTTGTCATCATGGATGCCATCAACCACGCCCTCGACGAAGAGATGGCCCGCGATCCTCAAGTCGTCGTGTTCGGCCAAGACGTCGCGTTCGGTAAAGGCGGCGTATTCGGCATCACACGCAATCTGACCGCAAAATATGGCCCTGACCGCTGCTTTAACACCCCGCTCGCCGAATCGGCCATCATCGGCCTTGCCCTCGGGATGTCGATCACAGGCAACTACAAGCCCGTCGCCGAGATCCAATTTGCCGATTATTTTTGGACAGGGATCAACCAACTTTTTAACGAACTCGCGAGCATCCACTACCGCTCGAACGGAGAGTGGAGCTGCCCCGTCGTGATCCGCATGCCTTATGGCGGCTACATCCAAGGCGGACCCTACCACTCGCAAAGTATCGAAGCTTACCTCGCTCATTGCCCCGGCCTTAAAGTTGTGATCCCGAGCAATGCCGCCGATGCGAAGCGGCTCCTCAAAACAGCGATCCGAGATCCGAACCCCGTCATTTTCTTGGAGCATAAAGGGCTCTACCGCCAGCGCGTCTTTTGCGCGCGGCCAGAACCCACCGAAGATGCGCTCCTTCCCTTTGGCCAGGCCAATGTCGTGCGTGCCGGCGATGACGTCACCTTCGTCACTTGGGGCATGATGACCGTCATGGGCTCCGAAGTCGTCGAGCGGCTCCATCAAGAGGGGGTTTCTGTTGAGCTCATCGATTTACGGACCATTGTTCCTCTCGATATCGACACGATCCTTGCCTCCGTGCGTAAAACTGGCAAACTTCTGATCGCGCACGAAGCGGTCGCGAACTGCGGCTTCGGCGCCGAGATCGCCGCCCGTATCGCGAACCTCGCGTTCAACTACCTCGATGCGCCGATCCAAAGGGTGACCGGCAAAAACTGTATGGTCCCTTACTGCAAAGTCCTCGAAGACGCCGTGCTTCCGCAAAAGGCGGACCTCGAAAAAGCGCTCCGAGATTTAGCGAATTTTTAATCCAAGGATAGTTCGCGCTCGTCCTTAACCCTGTTCTTTTTTATGTAGCACGGGCACTTCATTGAGTTTTATTGCTTTTCTGTACGCCCCTGGGAAAGAGCTTATGATTGTTATAAAGCCGCCAAATAGACGTGCTTGTAGCATTCTCAGAGAGATGGGTAAGCTTAGAGGCTAAGTCTGAAGCGTGCTTTGTGATGTCACCACGGGGAGAGAATAAAAAATGAACAGGGTTGTGATCAGAGTATTTAACTGGATGTACATGGACACTACATCCTCGAGATAAAAGATATTCTCCGCCAACAAAACAGTAATCATATTCATTTCCTGTAGCCCCTTTGGTTGTTGGGATACCGGGTCTACGCATGTTGGGGGCAAAGAATTTAAAGGCGCTTTCATCCTGTTTATCTGCAGGATGATTAAAATCACCTACACCTATCCAATTTCCTTCTTCTCCTCCAGGTCTTAAGAACTTGTCAGAGGAAGCATACTCAAGCAAATTCTGAATGTAGTTTGGATCTGGGTTGTTTTTATTATATGGAACGTGAATAGAAAAAAGATATAAAGGCTGTCGCCGGTTAAAACCATGAAGCCTTATTCCCATTATAGGTCGCCTACGATCTAATGTTTTGATTTCTTGACCTGTAAAATACAGTTTGCGCACTAATATCCCAAGAGAGCAGCGCCCGTATTTGTCGTAAAAGAAGATCGGATCTGCCCATTTTTCATCAAGTTTGAGAAAATCTTCCGTCTTGCCTATGAGCTTAAACTGAGCTGATAGCTTTTCCTTAGTTGCAGCTTGCTTTTCAGCTCTTTCGGCGCTTGTCTCCTTTGATAAAAACTCCGCTTGCTCTTTTCGATCTTTCTCACCTGGCCACCATCCATAAAGATCGCTACACTCTTGTAAACAAATGGCAATGACTTGTTCATCTTGCATGTACGCTTGCAATACGGACAGTTTATCTTTGATTTTTCCCGTTTCTGTATCAGTTCCTGCGGCTCCTTGCATGTTCCAGGAAACGATTCGAAATACATCGGGGAGATAAGTCATGCTGTGAACTCCAAACTATTCGATATTCCAATGAATGTTGGATTATCCACTAGATCCTTCCATAATTTCATTCTAAGAAAGTTTTAACGCATGAGCTTAGGTTTTTCTTTGTTTTTTCTTCAACGAAATTTATCGAAGATCAACGGGACATGTCGATAAAGCGAGTTTTGCAACTTCCTCTAACGAACTGAAATTTTCCCTGTCATTCCCTTTATTCCAGCGATTCCTATAATGAGGCTATGAATATCCATAGCCCCGATACGACCACCCGTGTAGAACTCCCTTTTTTCCTCGGATCTGTCGAGGCGGGATTTCCCTCGCCTGCGCGCGATGATTTGGAAAAGAAGCTCGACCTCAACGACCTGCTCATTCAGCACCCGGCCGCAACATTTTTTGTGCGCGCCGCCGGCCATTCGATGCAGGGTGCGGGGATCCATGACGGCGATCTGCTGATTGTCGACCGGGCGGTAAAGCCCGAAGATGGAAAAGTAGTGATCGCTGTCATCAACGGAGAGTTCACCGTCAAAAGGATCAAGATCCAGAAGGGGAAGCTGTGGCTCATGCCCGAAAATCCTTCCTTTGCGCCGATCAAGGTTGATACGCTGGCAGATTTTCAAGTGTGGGGAGTGGTCACTTATGTCATCCACAGAACGTGAATGGTTTGCGCTCACCGACTGCAACAACTTTTTCGCCTCCTGCGAGCAGCTCTTCAACCCCAAACTCCAGGGAAGACCAGTCGTCGTTCTCTCCAATAATGACGGCTGCATCGTCGCCCGTTCCAAAGAGGCCAAAGCGCTCGGCATCGCCATGGGAACTCCCGCCTTCAAATACCGCGAGCTCTTTTTTCGAGAAAAGGTCGAAGCTCTCTCCTCCAACTTTGCCCTCTACGGAGACATGTCGGAGCGGGTGATGACCACGCTCGAGCAGTTTGGATTCCCTCTCGAGATCTATTCGATCGATGAGGCGTTTTTAAGAGTGCCGGAAATGGACTTTGAGGCCATTGGGCACCAGATCCGCGATACCGTCAAGCAGTGGACCGGTCTTCCCGTCTCGATGGGCATCGGCTCCACCAAGACGCTTGCCAAAGCGGCCAATAAAATCGCCAAGGGCGGGGCCGGCGTCGTCGCCCTGCGCACCGAAGAAGAGATTGTAAAGCACTTGAAGGACTTTCCCGTAAGAGATCTTTGGGGGATCGGCAGCGGCTATGCCGAGCGGTTGAAGGAAGGGGGCATTTATACGGCGCTCCAACTCAGAAACAGCTCCGATGCCTGGATCAAAAAGACTCTCTCCGTCGGTGGCTTGCGCACCGTGTGGGAACTGCGCGGGACGCCCTGTGAAATCGAGAGCGCCGAGCTGCCCAAGACCGTCGTCTCTTCGCGCTCATTCGGCAAAGAGATTTACACGCTGAAAGACTTGCAAGAGGCGGTGGCTACGTTTGCCTCCACTGCCGGAAAACGACTCCGCGAGCAAGAGGTGGCGTGCACCTATCTTTCCGTATTTGCGACGACCAACCGCTTTCAACAAGATTACGACTCCCGCAGCGCTTCCATCCGGCTCAGCTCGCCCACCTCTTATACGCCCGACCTGATCAAGCATGCCCTCCAAGCGTTGGATGGGATTTTTCAGGAGGGACGGGCCTACAAACGGGCGGGAGTGATGTGCGCGGACCTCGTCTCGGAGCATCAAAGACAGCTCGATATCTGGAGCAGCGGCCTAGATAAAAAAGAAGCGCTGATGCACCTCGTCGATGAAATCAATCACACCTATGGCAAGAAGACGATCCACTTCGCCGCGGAAGGGATGACGCCGGCTTGGAAACCTCAGAGCTCCAAGCGCTCGCCTTTATACACCACAGCTTGGGAAGACATTCCCGTGGCCAAAGCTATTTAAAATCCTCAAATTTGGCGAGCATGCGCGCCCGCAACGCCTCGCGGATCGCCGGGTCAGCTTTTTCTGGAGAGCCGACGTCAAACATCGGGGCGGGATCATACTCGATTCCCAGCTGCACGGCCTGCGCAAAGGGGACTCCGACGATCTTTACCGCCAGCTGCAAGGCCATATCGATCCCTGCCGAAACGCCTGCGGCTGTCATGATTTTTCCATCTTCAATCACGCGGCCATGCGTCGGGATAGCGCCCAAAGGTTTCAGCCGATCAAAAACAGCCCAATGCGTGGTGGCCCGCACACCGGATAAAATTCCAGCGGCGCCTAAGATCAAGCTGCCGGTGCACACCGAGGTGGTCCAAGTCGTTGTTTTGTCGATTTTGCACACCCATTCTAAGATTTCGGGATGATCGCGCAAGGTGGTGGCATTTCCGGCGCCCGGCACGAGGAGCACATCGGCACGGGAGATCTCCGAGAGGGGGCTATCGGCGATTAAAGTAAGCCCCGAATCGGTTCGAATGGGCCCAGGCTATTTCGCCACGCGGTGAATGGTGACCCCGGGCAATCGAGATAGGACTTCATGGGGCCCAATCGCATCGAGAGCAGTCATTCTGTCATAGAACAAGAATGCAATATCCATGCAACCTCCTGATAATGAGATTATTCCAGACACGGGAGGTTTAGATAAAGAGAATTGAGCGGCGGATTTGGGTATATTCGGGTACGAATACGGATATTACCAATGAAAAATATGGGTATATTCGGGTATTGGCGTGCGGTTCAGCCTTTAGAAATAGGCTCCATCAATCAAAAGAAGAGTTAGCTAGTTTTTAGGTGGCTTCTTCTGTTTCTTCCGATGCGCGGCTTTTTTGTCGTGCGGATACGTGTCGTATCTGCCTCTGGCTCCACACTCGTTCTATCCATTAAACGCGTCAATAGATTGTCTTGAATATCCTTTAGGTGCTGTCTTTCGCGATCGGCCATGACGTTCAGCGCAATCGATCGCAAAATGTTTGCATTTTCTATCAGGTAATCAAGAGTAGAATCTATGTCGGTGAAATGGTTATCTCGTGACTTTTTCATGCTCTTCACCATCGTTTCATTTAATTATCAGAGTTAATGATCGTTGTTCTAAGTTTCGTTTTCACTCGATTTGAGCAAACGCAACAACGTTCAATAACTATTTCCAGATATATAAATACGAAAAAATAATGTCAAACTTTTTGTTTTAATTAATTAAAATTTATAAAAAAACAAGAAAACGACTTGGAGTTGTTACTTAAAAAACAACGAAACATTATTCATATTAAGTTGTTAGTTCAAGTCTTTAGTCAGCCAGAGAAGTAGATCGTCATCGACGGGATAGTTTTTACCGGGGATGACGTGGCTATGTTTATAGGTAATTCCCTCTCCATTGGGTTGATACCCCAATTGAAAATAGAGTTTTTGCGCCGGGCCATAATCTTGATACAGACCAACACCTATTCCAACTGTACGGTATCCTTTCTGTCTAGCTAACTGCTCCAGGTGGGTCATTAATAAAGTTCCCATCCCTTTTTTTCTATAGTTGTCGAAAATCCAAAGGTCGCAGATCTCAGGAACATTGCTGCGTTGAAAGGGCGGATGTTCGGAATGAAGGAGAAGATGTCCATACCCTGCAATTTTCCCCTCATGCTCGAGAATACAAGCAAACCGTATTCCCTTTTTTTGTTCTTCCCAATAACGGGTCCACAGATCCACCGTCTTCTGCTTGGTCGACCAGGGAAAAACAAGCTCAGCTAAAAGCCCGATATCTTGTTGCTGCAGAGAACGTACGGAGGGTGTTTTGTGATCGGTGGAGTTGTTGATAACATGGAGAGCCATCAAGATATCGTCGATATATTGGATTCCTACCTTGACCCGGTTTTTTAAGCGACCCTCTACGTTAAAGCCCAGTTTTTTGTAGAGAGCGATGGCCCGGGTGTTTGAAGCGCGAACATTCAATTCAATTTTCTCTACTTTGCCAGACTGCTTTGCCCATTCGATCAGCTTTTCCATGAGCTGCGTGCCGA
Source organism: Parachlamydiales bacterium (assembly GCA_009885755.1). GTDB lineage: Bacteria > Chlamydiota > Chlamydiia > Chlamydiales > Rhabdochlamydiaceae > VFKB01. The sequence goes on from VFKB01000039.1 coordinate 16,023, forward strand.
TGCCTTGTTCCTGATAGCCTTTGTGCACGCCTATGTTGAGTTGAGCTACATGGCGGAGGGATTGCAGAGGAAAGATTTCCAAAAAGGCATGGCCAACAATATGCCCGTCTTTTTCAGCGACCAGATAACCGTCCTGTAAGGACTCGATCGTTTGTCTAACTTTTTCTTCACTGATTTCTGAGGGCAGAGAACAAAAATAGCCTGGCACTTGGGCAATTTCTTGCGCAGCTCGGGCGATGAAAGGGGCATCTTCTATTTTTGCTTGCCGAATGGTTAGGGTCATATAAATTTATTCCACAGATACTAGCAGTTGCCGAGTGACGATTCCATATAAAATTCCATTGCACCGCAATCCCCATGTTGGTAAAAGAGTGGCGTTTTCGCACGCATCAAAGGTTTTGACATGATTGGATTTTGTCCGCTTGCTTCAGGTTCGAAGGGGAATTGCATCTACTTTGGCACCCAAAACACAAAGATCTTAATCGATGCGGGGATCAGCGCGAAAGTGATCAAAGAACGGCTCGCAAGTATTGGTGTCGATCTCAAGGATATCGATGCGATCTTGATCACGCATGAGCATACGGACCATATTCGGGGATTGCAAACGCTCGGATTGAAAATGGGTATTCCTGTGTTCGCCAACAGCGAAACAGCGAAGGGCATTTATGCCGCGCTGAATGAAGCGCCGAAATTTAAGATCTTTTCTACCGGCGAGACGTTCGAGTTCGGCGATCTGGAAATCCATCCGTTCAGCATCCAGCACGACACGCTCGACCCGGTGGCCTTTACGATTAAAACGGGCGGCATCAAGGTAGGATTTTGCGCCGACATCGGCTTTGCGACAACGCTTGTGAAGAATCAGCTGCAGGAATGTGACTATTTGTACGTTGAGGCCAATCACCAGCCTTCGATGGTCCACGCTTCAGCGCGCCCGATGGTCTATAAACAGCGCGTTCTCAGCCGGCAGGGGCACCTTTCTAATGAGGATTGCGCCGAGCTGATCTTGCACATTTTACACCCCAAACTGAAACATATCCATTTGGCCCATCTCTCTAGCGAATGCAACTCGCCCGAGCTCGCCCTGCAAATTGTGCAAAGCAAACTGCAAGGAGTAGAGGTGAAGATTTCGATTGCGTATCAAGAAAAACCAAGTGAACCGATCTACTTCTAGAGCACTAGTCGACGTTTTTACGGCGTTTGGCGACGTAGGCGATGAGGCCGGCGCCGACAACGATGAAGATGGCTGTGATCATGTAGTAGTTAGGAGTTGGCGTGGCTTCGAGCGCTTCTTCTTGCGGATCATTGGCTTCGGCTTCCTCTTCAAAAAAGAATAGGCCATAGGTGAGAGAAACCGCTGCGAAGACAATCAGAACGAATCCCATTTTGCGCAGGCGGGGAAGAAGGATTTTTTCGATGTTTTTCGCGTGAGCCTTCAGGTCCATATCTTCAGCCTCTGTTAAATTTTTACTTTGCCTTATTCGCGCAACGGCAGCAAGAAAAAAATTAAAAAAATTATTCATATTATACCTTTAGTAACGGAGTGGTGAAGAAATGTGCTATCTAGTTTTCGAAGTTTGACTTGGGTTGGAAGATCTGGCGCGGTTTGCTTCCTTCTTGGGGCCCGATAATGCCTCGGGATTCAAGTTCGTCCATTAGCGAGGCGGCTCTAGCATAACCGATTTTGAGCTTTCTTTGCAAAAAGGTTGTGGAAGCTGTCTGGGTTTCCAAGACGATCGAGCGGGCCTGCTCATAGAGGCTGTCCCGCGAGCTGTCCTCTCCATCCTCGCCAGAATCTTCTTTGCGCATCTGGTCAAAGGAGGGGATCAGGTAGTTGGTTGGAGCTTGATCGGAGATGAAGGAGATAATTTTGTTAATGTCCTCGTCGCTGAGATAAGCGCCCTGTGCGCGGACGAGGTGGGAGCTTCCAGGCGGCAAGAAGAGCATATCTCCGTTGCCGAGAAGGCTTTCTGCGCCGGTCTCATCGAGAATGATCTGAGAGTTGATGCGCGAGGCCACTTTAAACGAGATGCGTGTCGGGAAGTTGGCTTTGATAAGGCCGGTGATCACTTCGCGCGAAGGGCGCTGGGTCGCGAGGATCAGATGGATACCGACAGCGCGCGCCATCTGGGCAATACGGGCGATCGGAGTTTCTAAATCTGAGCTGGAGACCATCATCAGATCGGCAAACTCATCGATGATTGCGACAATCGCATACATTTTTTCGGGGACGGGGATGCTGAGCGAGGCCTCGAGCTCTTTGTTGATGGGGCGGCTATTAAAGGCGGTGATATTGCGCACGCCGAGCTGTTTGAGGATGTCGTAGCGGGTCTGCATCTCTTTGACGAGCCAGTTGAGCGCGGCGTAGGCGCCGTGGGCCTCGGTGATCACCGGTGCGATCATGTGGGGCAATTTGGTATAAGCGGTCAGCTCCACCTTTTTCGGATCGATCATGATCAGCTTAATTTCATCGGGCCGCGCGTTCATCAAAATGGAGAGGATGACGGTGTTGATGCAGACCGATTTTCCAGATCCGGTCGCTCCGGCGATGATGCAGTGGGGCATTTTAGTCAGATCGCTCATCACATTGTCGCCGGTGACGGTTTTGCCGAGCAGCACAGGGATGTGAAACTTGCGCGGATTTTGCTGGTAGGAGAGGAGCATCTCCTTGAAGCTGACCTCTTGCGGGTAGAGCGAGGGGATTTCTACGCCGACAGCCGCTTTTCCGGGAATGGGGGCGATGATCCGGATTGACTTGGCCTGCAGATTGAGGGCAATGTCGTTTTCTAAAGCCTTGATCTTCTGCACCTTAACGCCGACCGCGGGATGGACTTCAAACGAGGTGATGGTGGGACCGCAATAGATCTCTCCCACTTTGGCTTCGATACCAAAGCTGAGCAGGGTCTCTTCGAGGATCTCCGCTTGCCGTTTGAGATCTTTTTTGAGAGTGGGCTGGTCGACCTTCTTGGCGCTCGTGAGCAGCGAAGGAGGCGGCAGCTGATAGCTGGTAAAATCTTTGGAGGTCGATTTGAACGCGCTCTCCTTCAGAATCGGTTCGGCAGCAGCAAGCGCGCGGGCCTTGGGTTCTTTTTCTTTGAGAGGAGCGTTCGGCATGTAGAGGGGCTCGGGCGCCGGTTTTTTGATCAGCGGTTTGTCTACTACTGGGGGCGCCGCTGCGGTAACGTTTTCTTTTTCTTTAGGTTTGAGGAGCGCCTTGAGGTCGGGGACTTTGATGTTTTTTAAGAGGGGGAGGAGCTGCATCTCGGTAAAGAAGAGGAAAGAGACAAGCGCTGTGAGGGAAAAGGTCATCCCGATGCCGGCGTCATTGAGCAGTCTTTGGAGATTGAAGTTCGGCATGTCCCGGTAGAGATAATAGAAGGGGACTCCGCCCAAGTTGTAACGTTTGGCGAGATGCGGGTAAGGGAGGTTGATCACAACCGATTCTTCATACACTTTGCTGGCGAACAAAGAGCCCGAGCTGTGCTCGGCAAGTAGGTTGAGAAGAAGGGAAACGGAGACGACAAACAGGCCAAAAAAAAGGTGCTTCCACCGTTGGTTGGGAATCTCTTGGTTTAAGAGGAGTTTGTACCCGGTCCATCCGAAATAAATCAGGAGCAGATAGCTCGATAAGCCAAAGGCATAGGTGAACGCCCATCCCGAATAGTAGCCGATGAGTCCCAGCCAGTTGCTCGAGGCGTTTCCCGATTTAAAACTGAGGAGGCTGAGGAGCAACAGGAGGGAGGTCGAGAGGAGGACCAGACCTTTTGCTTCAGGGTGGAATGAGGTTTTTTTTTCTAGTTTAGCCATAGGAAGTAACTACAAATTAATAGGCCCATGATGAGGCAGTAAAAGGCAAAGGGCTTGAGGTTCCCTTTTTCAAGCTGCGCGATCGCCACTTTAATCATGATGAGTCCTACCCCTAATGAAGACAAAAATCCGATTAAACAGGAAGCAAAAGATACAGGGAGCGCTTCGGTTTCAGAAAAAAAGAGCTTCAGCAGTTCGATGCAGTTCCCGCCCAAGATCGTCGGAATGGAGAGGAGGAACGAAAAACGGACCGCCTCTTTGGGATCCCATCCCAGCATTTGCGCTGCCGAAATTGTCGAGCCGCTGCGCGAGATGCCGGGGATCAGCGCTGCTGTCTGCATGACGCCGATCCACAAGGCGTCTGTCGATTTTTTTATCCGCGCAAAGCGGACCTTGTGCCCTAAAAATAGAAGGCCTGCAGTGACCAAAAAGCAGAGGCCTAAAAATTGGGGCTGCGCAGCCCAAACGCGGAATGATTTGAGCAAAAAGTAGGCCGGGACTAAGGGGAGCGTGGCCAGGATCAGGGATCCCATTTTCTTTCGGTCGAGGCCTAAGATGTCTTTGCGTAAAAAATAGAGCGCAGCGCCGAGAGTTCCTAGGTGGCAGGCGAGGTCAAATACAACGCCGCTCTCGATGCCGAAGATCATGCGTGCGAGTTTGAGGTGCGCCGAGGAGCTGACGGGGAAAAACTCGGTGAGCCCCTGGAGGATCCCGATGATGAGAGCGTGAATCCAGGACATGTGTATCAACGGGTTGTCAAAAACTGGGGCGACCGACGGGGCTCGAACCCGCGACATCTGGATCCACAATCCAGTGCTCTAACCAACTGAGCTACGACCGCCATGAAGCTCTCAATCTTCTCCTATGCAGGCCATTTCGGTCAATAAGGATCTTTGACGGTTGACGGATTGGATAGCCTTGAGTAGCATACAGAGTAAATATTTTACTTGGACTTGAAAGTATGGCAAAAATACTGGTCACTGGCTCTACCGGGTTTATTGGGAAAAGGCTTGTGTACCAACTCTTGGAGCAGGGGCATGAGGTCTACGCGTTATCGAGAATCCGAGGCATCGAGCCAAAAATTTTAGGGAATCCGCGCCTGCATGTCCTTTATGGAGATCTCCGAGATCCGACGGCGATGGAGCCCATCCCCAAGGAGATCGAGGCCGCTTATTATCTGGTCCATTCGATGGCAAGCATCGTTGAGAACCTCGTTGAAGAAGAAAAGAAGACCGCCCTTAATTTTGTTTCGTTGATCGAAAGGACCGGCTGCAAGCAAATCATTTATCTGGGAGGGATCATTGAAGATGAAGCCCAACTTTCCCCGCACCTGAGGTCCCGCCTGGCCGTCGAAGCCGTTTTAAAAGAGAGCAAGGTGGCCTATACCATTCTTCGCGCCAGCATCATCATCGGATCGGGGAGCGCCTCTTTTGAGATCATCCGGGACCTTGTTGAAAAGCTCCCGATCATGACGCCGCCCCGATGGATCCATAGCCGCTGCAACCCTATTGCAGTCCGCGATGTTTTATTTTATTTAACGGGAGTTCTGCTCAACTCCGCCTGTTATCGAAAGACCTTTGACATCGGCGGCCCCGTAGAGATGTCGTTCAAAGAGGCGCTTCTCAAGTATGCCCGCTTAAGAAAATTGAAACGGGTGGTTATCGACGTGCCGCTTCTCACCCCAAGACTTTCCAGTTATTGGCTGGTCCTCATCACTTCGGTCCCTTTTTCCATTTGCAAACACCTTGTCGAAAGCTTGCGGCAAAACACGCGCACCTTGAACCATTCCATTGAGGCGGTGCTGCCCCATCAGTGTATATCTTATGAAGAGGCGATCCGCCTCGCGTTCCAAAAGATTGCGCAGAACGAGGTGGTATCGACGTGGGTGGATGCTTGGGATCTAAAAACGGTTAATGCCGATATTGAAGATTATATTAGAGTGCCTAAAGAGGGGTGTTTCAAAGATGTGAAAATCGTCAAGATCACTGTTCCAATCTCAGAGGCTCAGCGGAGGATCTGGTCGATCGGGGGCGTGCAAGGGTGGTACTCGATGAACTGGACCTGGAAGGTGCGGGGGCTCATCGATCAACTCGTTGGCGGTAAAGGATTGAATCGGGGCCGCAGAGATCCTCACAAATTAGAGGTGGGGGATGCGGTCGATTTTTGGAGGGTGATCCTCGCCGATGAAAAGAAGCAGCACCTCATTCTCTATGCGGAGATGAAGCTGCCGGGAGAGGCATGGCTTGAGTTCCAAATCGATGAGGCTAAAGGCGCCCTGAAACAGACGGCTACGTTTAGACCTAAAGGAGTTTGGGGCAGATTGTATTGGTATTTGTCTTTTGTCTTCCACTTGGTCATTTTCAATAATATGGCCAAGGCGATCGCTCAGAAGAAGTGAACAATTAAGCGTATTTTTTGTACCACTTAAGAGCCAGGGGCGCTTCTACTGTATGGTCGACGATTGGCGGAGGGTAGGAGGAACATAGAGCGTGGTTCTGCTCCTTGTACCAGGTGTGGATGATCTTCGGTGAAAGGGAAGCGAGCTCGGGGACCCAGTGTTTGATGTAGAGGCAGTCGGGGTCGAATTTTACTCCCTGCGTCCAAGGATTAAAAATCCGGAAATAGGGCTGAGCGTCGCATCCCGTACTGGCTACCCACTGCCAATTTCCATTGTTGACCGCAGGATCGTAGTCGATGAGCGTTTGCGCAAAATATTTTTCTCCCCAGCGCCAATCGATATGGAGATCTTTCACGAGGAAGCTCGCCACGATCATCCGCACGCGGTTGTGCATGAAACCTGTGCGGTTCATCTCCCGCATTCCCGCATCCACAATCGGAAATCCTGTATTTCCCTCGCACCAGCGCTGGAAATTTTTGACATCCTTACTCCAGCGGATCTTGTTGAACTTCTCCCGGAAGGCCCCTTTAAAGATCTTAGGGAAATAAAAAGCAACGCTTGTGAAAAAATCTCTCCAGTAGAGGGACCGAACGAGATCGGAGCCAGCCCCAAATTTCTTCGCCGCCGCATGGTAGACCTCGCGCGGTGAACAGGTGGTAAATTTAAAATGCGCAGAGAGGTGGGTTGTTCCCTCCTTTGCCGGAACATCGCGGAGTGTGGAATAGTCGGCAAACTTCTTAAGGTTCTTCAAGATTTTTAATCCCTCTTCTCTTCCCCCTTTCTGCTGATCAAACCTCTTGGGAAGGATTTTTTTGTAGAGCGAGCGGTCTTTCGCAAAGGCGATGGGGCGGGAGTAATAATTCGTGTGGAGGTTTTTCACGGGGAGCGGGACCTTCAATTTCCGCGCATTGCGATAGAAGGGGGTGAACACGGTATAAGGCTTCCCATCGGACTTCAGCGTCTCCTCCAAAGGATGCAGTAGAGCATCGTCAAACGCGTGGAAAGAGGCGCCTAATTTTTTGCACGTAGAGGCGATTTTTTGGTCTCGTAGAATGCTGTAGGGGGTGTAGTCTTTGTTGACCACAACGGCGTCTACGCCGACCTTTTGGATGCATTGCGCGACAACTTGTTCAGGTTTCCCAAAGAAGAGGTAAAGCTTCCCTTTTTTCTTGAGAATTTCGTCTTCTAAATCCTCCAGCGATTCGATCATGAACTGGAGGCAGCGGTCGCTTCGGAAAGGGTTCTTCTGAATTTGCTCCGGCGTAAAGACAAAACCGAGAATGACCTCTTGGGCGTTTTTAAGCGCAAACAGCAGTCCTGTGTTGTCCTGGAGCCGTAAGTCTCTGCGGAACAAGAAGAGGGCTTTTTTCATAAGATCGAGTGTAATCCGTTTTTTATTGTTTCACACGAAAAATTTCTTTAGAATGGTGCGGCTTGAAAACAGGAGGGAAGATGAAATTTCTAGATGTGATCGCCGCGGTGATCCTCGTACTGGCAGGCCTCAATTGGGGGCTGGTAGGGATTTTTGAGTTCAACTTGATAGCGTTTATTTTTTCAAAGTCTCCGTGGACAGCTCGGGGTATTTATATTCTCATCGGGCTCTGCGCTATCTATCAGATCTATCAGTGGAGAGCGATCCAGAGGCGCTGGAGCAAGTTCTAAGATTGTCTTTTGAAAAAACGATATCCGGTGGTCTGATGCCAGCGGGTCGTTAGCCCGCTAAACCATAACGCCCGCAATGGGGGCTCTTTGTAAAGAATTCCCATACAAAAGAAAAGCAAGAGTAGCCCAATGACCATGGCGTAGGGGAGCGTTTTTGTGCGCAGATAAAATTGCCACAGAGCCGGAGAGTGGGCGGGAAGTTGGAGGAGCGCAGAGGTGAACGCGTTGTTGACGGCGTGAAGCGGCGGAAAAATGAGGGAAAATAGAAAGAGAAAGATTGAGAGGCCCACCCAAAAAGGAAAAAAAAGATTGTAGAGAAGGCTGAGCCAAGGAAATTTCAAGAAGACAAAGAGGAGAACGGGCAAAGTGACCAAGTGGACGGCGATGTTGAGGGCGAGCGCTTTGCGGATCATTGAGGAGAAAAGGTGTCCTGTTTGATGGAGCGGCGTCATTAAGGCGAGGAGCGAGAGGGGCCGTTTAGGCAACAGCAAAGAGAGCAGCTTTTCGCAAGGGGCATAGAGAAGCAGGATGGCCAGCGTCGCTAAAAAACTGAGTTGAAAACCGAGATGCGTGACGCAGTAGGGGTCGACGAGGATTTCAATGCAGAGCGCGCAGCCCAGGGAATTGAGGGCGTTGCTGCGTAGATCGAAGAGGGAGCCGATCAAAAAGATGAAGATGCCGATCCAGGCCCTTTGGACCGAAGGGGCGTTGCCCACAAAGAAAAAATAGGCACTGAGCACAATGAGCAGAACGATGGTCGTTGTTTTGCGGGGAAGAAAGAGGCTTAAAATAAAACTGCAGAAGGCCGTGAGCAGCGCAAAGTGAAATCCTGAGATCGCCAGGAGATGGTTGACGCCGATTTTTCCAAATTCTAAGGAGAGGGCGCGCTCGTCGATGTCGCCGGTAGCGAGCGAGGAAAAAAAGGAGGCGACCTTGGGATCTTTGAGGTGCCGCTTCAGATAGTTGCTCACTGCAGTTTTTGCTAAGAAGCGCATTTCGGCGATGTTCCACCCGGGCAAAGGTGTCCATGAGACGGGCTTGAAGAAAAAATTTCTCCCTTCTTTGGCGCAAAGCGTTCCCTCCAGGCTATAGTTGCAGGAGGCGGGCGGCCGATTTTTTTTGAGCGGAATCATGATGCGACAGGGAAGGTTGCGGTAGTTGGTCCCATCCTCGGCGGTGAAGGTTGAGAGCGTTCCTTCATACATGTAATTTTTACCGAACGCGGAAGAGGCGACCTTCAGGCTGCGGATAGAAAAAGCGGCCTTGCCCGGGGTCTTTGGCTCCGTCGGGAACTGAGGGGGGTAGATCCACAGCGTGTAGGCGTAGGCGAAGAGAACAAAAAAGATGCCACGATAGAAATGCATGCGGAATAAAATGTGGACGCAGAGAGGAATGAGAAAATAATAGAGATCGCCGGTGAGGGCCGCCGCAGCGCCGCAGAGAAGATCGATGCCGGCCAGAAGGGCAGGATAGGCAAGTGGCACGAAAGCTCCCAAAGTTTTTTGGGAGTACTATACAGGAAATTATTTTTGGGAGGTCATCTCTTTGTCTAAAGAGCGGTAGATGAGGCGAGCGCCCCGCTGTCCTGTTAGGAACACAAAGAACCACTGCATCATGACAACGAGCCGGTTTCTAAATCCGACGAGATAGACGACGTGGATGAAACACCAGGCGAGCCAGGCCATAAAGCCGGAAAATTGGAGCTTGCCTGCAACGACGACCGCTTTGGATTTTCCAATGGTGGCCATGTAGCCTTTGTCTAAGTACTTGAAAGGCGGACGTTTGTCTTTGGGAACTAAATTTTTTAAGATTTTCGCGACATATCTTCCCTGCTGAATTGCTGTAGGCGCGATTCCGGGGAGCGGCTTTCCATCTACGCCCATCGCCTGGGCGGCGTCGCCGATGACAAAAATTTCTGGGTGGCCCGGGATGTTGAGCTCGCTATCCACGATCACGCGCCCTTGGCGGTCTAGGGGGACATCGAGGGTTTTTAGGAGAGGGGAGGCTTGGTTGCCGGCAGCCCAAATGACGTTCCGACAGGGGATGAGCGTATCTTCGATTTGGACGCCCGCCTCGGAAACATTGGTCACTTTTTTTCCCACCATAACGCAGACGCCGAGGTTCTCTAAATCTTCTTTGGCCTTAAGCGAAAGCTTTTGCGGGTAAACGGGGAGGATGTACGGCGCCGCCTCTACGAGGTAGACTTTGGACTCTTCTGGGCGGATGTTACGGAAGTTCTTGAACATTGTTTTCCGCGCGATCTCGGCGATCGCTCCCGCCATCTCCACTCCGGTGGGGCCGCCGCCGATGACGACGAAATTAAGATACTTGGCGGCTTCCTTGAGGCTGTCCATCCGCTCGGCCCGTTCGAAGGAAATGAGCACCTGTTCGCGGATCTTTAAAGCGTCGCTGATTGTTTTTAGGCCGGGCGCAAACTTTTCCCAAGGATCGTTCCCGAAGTAGGAGTGGGAGGCGCCGACCGAGAGGACGAGATAGTCGTAGCTCATCCGGTCTCCATTGCCCAAGACGACCTCTTTTTTATTTTTGTCGATGGCGACCACATCGCCCATGATCACATGAAAATTAGATTGTCCTCGAAAGACCTCCCTGATCGGCATCGCAATGTCGGCAGGAGAGAGGGCGGCGGTGGCCACTTGATAGAGTAGGGGCTGGAAGAGGTGGTGGTTGGTCTTGTCGACAAGGAGGATGTCGAGCTTTGCCCCTTTCAAAGATTTTGCGGTGTTGAGCCCGCCAAAACCTCCGCCGACGATCACTACTTTTGTATAAGCCATGCTCTACCCTATGCGTACATATTCTTTATATTCCCTCACCATAGGTGGCTTTTTAAAATCATTCAACAAATTTTCTTTGAAAAATGGCCTCTTTTAAGTAAGCTTGGCCAATAATAACGATACTTTGTCGCTTAGGTAGGAAATGTATCTGCTTCAAGACCTATTTGATAAGCATGGGAGGAAACTCGGTTTAAGACCGATCTCCCTTGTTGATGGGATGCGCGTGCCAATTAAACACGCTGAGGTCCTGCGTCCCGGACTGGGGCTCGCCGGCCACTTCTCCAAATCTAACGCAAAACGCGTTCTTGTATTTGGCAATACTGAAATTTCCTATATGAAGGAACTGGGGTCAGCTCTATGTAAAGAGCGGCTGCGCGCACTACTCGACAGGGAAACGCCGGCTGTGATTTTTGCACGCAACCTCTCTCCGCCCGTCGAGATTGTCCAAGTTTGCGAAGAGTTGAAAATACCTCTATTAAAAACCTCCCTTCCCACCATCCGCTTCTTAGCCCTGATCAACGTCCTCTTCCTCGGGGAATTTTCAAAAACCATGACTTGCCACGGCACCCTTGTCGAAGTTTTTGGCGTCGGCGTTCTCATTCAAGGCGACTCTTCCGTGGGGAAAAGCGAAGCGGCCCTTGGACTGATCGATCGTGGGCATCGCCTTATTTCCGATGATCTTGTCAAAATCAGGGTCAAAGAGGGGTATTACCTCAAAGGTTCTGGACCGGAGCTAACGCAGCATCATATGGAGATCCGCGGGATTGGAATTATCAACGTCGCGCATCTCTATGGCATCGATTGTGTGAGCGATAGCAAGACCATCGACCTCGTGGTGAACCTCGAAAATTGGATCGAGGAAAATAGTTACGATCGTGTGGGGATGGAAGAGAAGTATTGTGAATTTTTGGATATCAAAGTTCCCTATCACGTACTGCCTGTTAAGCCCGGCAGGGATGTTGTCCTCCTCTTGGAGACTATTGCCCTCAATTTCCGCCTAAAGTATATGGGATATGATTCTGCCAAAGAATTTAGAGCAAAACTTTTAGAGGCGATTGCAAAAAAAGACCGAAAAAAAGTAAGAAAAGCTATAGTCGTAGGTGATTTGTGAAAGTGTGCAATCAAATCAAGGTTAAGAACCGCTTAGGGCTCCATGCCAGGCCTGCAGGACTGATCATTAAGCTGCTTGAAAAAAGCGCCTCGACTGTCTCGTTTACCTACAGGGATAACACGGTTGATGCGCGGAGCATCATGGGCCTTTTAACCTTAGGCGCTTCTCGCAATGCGATGATCACCGTGGAAGTAGACGGAGAGGATGCCCACGAGACGATGCTGCGGCTCATCGAGGTTTTCGAACGCCAATTTGGAGAGGAACGTGCCCACGCAGGATGAGAAAGGCGAAATTCGTTTTCAGGGAGCGCCGGTCAGCGATGGAATTGCTATTGGAACTCCTTATTTTCTCTCGTCGCTGCTTCCTCAAATGGTGCCCGAATTTCCTATCACGACAGCCGAGGTTGAAGATGAAATTCAGCGCTACCGAAGGGCTCTTTTTTCTTCGCGCGAAGACTTAGAGCGCCTGCAGCTGGACCTTGCCAACGAAGGCTCTGTAGATGCGGTGTCGATCATCGATACGCATATTCAAATGCTGGCCGATCCGCTCATGACAAGCCACATGGAAGAGCGCATTCGGAATATGCACCAAAATACCGAGTCGGTCTTCCGCACGGTGATCAATGAATATGAGAAGCGCCTCTCGGAAACCAAAGATACCTTTTTTCAGCAGCGCATCGTTGACGTCACCGACCTTTCTCAACGCATTCTTGGACATCTCGGGTCCAAAGAAAAGCCGGCGATGGATCAGATCCCTCCCAATTCCGTAGTGTTTGCAAAAGAACTCGTCCCTTCGGAAACAGCGGCTGTTCAGGCGAACCGGATCAGCGCCTTCGTCACCCAGATCGGCGGCGGCCACTCCCATGCGGCTCTGATCGCCCGCGCTAAAGGTATTCCCTTCGTAGCGAGCGTCGACGTCCAAAAGCTGCAGAACACTCCCGGCGCTTGCGTGATCGTCGATGGCGTCACCGGAGAAATTATTGTTAATCCCACCACGACGACACTGGGTAAATATAAGGCCTTAAAAAGGCGGCTTAGCGCAGAGTATCACCAGCTTCAAGAAGAGGTGCATCTCCCCGCCGAGACGATCGATGGGCATCTCATCCGCGTCTATGTCAATGCGGGCGAAGTGAATGATATCGAACAGGTCCACCGCTATTATACACAGGGGATTGGATTGTTCCGCTCGGAAAACCTGTTCCTCCAAAATCCTGAGTTTGTCTACTCCGAGGAGCTGCAGACGCAGGTCTATTCCGAGCTCTTACAGAAAGCAAAAGGGCTTCCTGTGGTCATTCGGGTCTTTGATCTCGGAGGGGATAAAGCTCCCCCTTTGGGCCTCGAGCAAGAGCAGGAGATGAATCCGCTCATGGGGTGCCGCGGTATCCGCTTCCTCCTCCGCTATAAAGAGGTCTTCCGCGCCCAACTGCGCGCGATCTTTAAAGCATCCAAGGAGGGACAAGTCAAACTTCTCCTTCCATTGATTTCTGATGTCGAAGAGTTGCGTCAGGCCAAACAAGTCATCGATGAGGTTTATCAAGAATTTCCCGGTCTAGCAAGAATTCCTCTCGGATGCATGATGGAGGTCCCTTCCGCTATTTTGATGGCAGATGCCATTGTGCAAGAGGTCGATTTTCTTTCGATTGGAACAAATGATCTCGTTCAGTACACGTTGGGCGTTGACCGATCCAACGCTTCGATGACCGCCGCCCATTTTCCCGCTCATCCGAGTGTAATCCGGCTGATCCGGTTGATGATCCTCGAGGCCAAACGGTCGGGCAAACCGATTGCCGTCTGCGGCGAAATCGCCTCCAACCCGCTTTTCATCCCTTTGCTCCTCGGACTCGGCCTCGAAGAATTTTCCTGCTCTCCTCGTTTTATTCCGATGCTCAAGCGGATCATCCGCCGCAATTCTTTTCTCGACGCCTCCGCGCTCGCCGAACGTGTGCTGCAGAAGCAAACGTCGCAAGAAGTATCTAAAATTCTCATCGACCATTACCGCGCTCTTCTTCCTGAGCACCAGGGCACCCTCTAAACGATTTATATTTTTTGTTGGCAAAAATAGTTGTTAATTATTTAGACTACAGCGCATCAAAAAAATGATTAAGTTGACGTGTTGTCAATAAATTATTTTAACAAAATGCACATTAATTTGTTACGCGTTATTAGATAACAGGAGATCACAATGTCGACTCAAGGCGTGTCCTTCAATCCAGAGATCCAAGAGCACTTAATTCCAGAAGCTGCTGCCACCGGTTTATTGCAAAACCCTACCTATTCCCTTCAGGGAAGACTTTCCCTTGAAAATGTTAAAGATGTCACTTCGGTTGTGACGGTCGCTGCTTTTGCGGGCACTCTTTTTGCCGGTCTTTTTTACACAGCACCGTTAGTGGCTGCGCCTCTTTTCTTCGTTGCGGCAACGTCTTACTTTGCAGGCTGCGCTATTGAAGCGATCATCGAGAGAGAGAAAGCTTTAGAACAAAAATTTGCCGCGCTCCCAATGGGGCAGACCATCATCAAAGTGCAAGATAGCGAAAGGGTCGAATACGCTTTGACCCGTTTGCAAGAATTAGAGCGCACATTCTCCGAGGCCATCCGCGCGCTGCAAGCAGGACGCATTGCTAACCCGGGAGATCCGACAGGACCAATGGGCGAGGGAAGTTTGAGCCAAGTCGAATTGGACCTCGTCAGAGGCCAATTGGAATCGCAAGGGCGCCAGTTGAACAAGCTTATGGCCCAATTAGAAACGCAATCTACCAAAGAACATCCTGAAATTGATAGGCTCAAAGCTCAGTTAGAAGCGCAAAATCAGCTCGTTGCCAAGCTGGGCACCCAGTTGGAAGCCCATAGCCAACAAATGAGCAAAATGAAAACGCAGGTCGACACCCAAGGCCAGCAAGTTGCAGGCCCCCTCACGCAGCTTGTGGAGAAAATGCAGGCGCAAATCGCAGCGCATACACAGCAGGTCGACAAACTCACCGGTCATGTCGATAACCAAGCTCTCCAATTTGCCCGGCTCGTCGATCATCTCAAAGCGCAAGTCGAAGCCCAAGGCCCACAGTTTGATTCCGTTCGGAAGGAAGTCCAAGGCCAGCACGTGCAGGTGGGCACTCTCATCCAAAGAGTAGAAACATTGAGCGCCCAAGTCGAAGCCCAAACCAAACAGGCGGAAAAACTCAAGGCTTTGGCCGAAAGTCAAGGCGCTCAGATTACAGGCCCAATCAGCCAGGCGCTAGAGACAGTCAAAGGATATTTGGCGCTACAGAAACAAGAGGTGGAGAAACTCAGAGCGCAAGTTGACGGCCAAGGCTCAAGTCTCGAAAAAGCTCGCATGGACATGCAAGGCCAACAGGTGCAAATCGGCGGGCTGCAAGTGCAGATCGGCACACTTGTTCAGAGAATCGAAACGCTGAGTGGACAGATCGATGTTCAAAGCCGGCTCGTGGAAAAACTGAGGGCCGTCGTCGACGCGCAAGGGCCTTTGATTTCCGCTCCGTTGACACAGATGATCGATGCCCTCAAATTGGAGATCGCCGCGGAGAAACGGGAAACGGACAAACTGAAGGCCGTCGTCGATGCGCAGGGACAAAAACCCGCAGGAGTTCCACAGTCCGAAATGGACAAACTCCGCGCGCAGTTTGAAGCGCAAGGTCAGCTCGTCACTAAGCTCGTCGGACAGGTCGATGCCCAAGCCAGAAGAGAACAGGAAGGCGCTTTAGCTCGTGTCGATGTCGATGCGCTCAAAGCACTTATTGCAGCACAAAATCAGATGGTCGACGGTTTAAAAGCGCAAATCGAAGCCCAGATTGCAAAAGGGGTGACGGGAGCTGTTGGACAGACCGAACTGGATCAGCTGAAGACGCAGGCAGCAGCTTTCCTTCAGAAGGCCAACGAACTCAAAGGTCAGATCGACAATCAAAACCGACGCATGGATGGCCTCGACCAAGCGCTCAGAAAGAAAAAAGACAGATAATCAAAAGAAAAGGGAGTCGAAAGACTCCCTTTTGATGTTTTTGAAAACAAAGCGCTAGAAACCGAACGGCATCCCGCTCTGCTGAGAGGATTGCGCATCGACTTTTCTGTAGGCGTCTTTGCAGGCTGCTTTAATGAGATCTTGGAGCCCTTCCAAGTCACTCGGATCGACGCACTCGGGCTTGATATTGATCGACTGGACTTCCTTATCTCCATTCAATGTAACGGTGACAAGGCCGTTCCCGCTGGAGCCGAGGACCTGCGTATTTTTTGCGTCTTCGCGCATTTTCTCATACTGCTGCTCCATGATGCGCGCTTGCTTCTTCATTTTAGAAAATCCACTACCCATATTCTATCCTTTAATTGTTCCTTCGAGCTCTATGGCTGCAAAGCGGACGAGCGTGTCCAGTTTGTGCTGAGCCATTTTACGCTCTTGCGGTTTATTTTGTAAGGGGGAAGCGGGGGCCTCCTGGGGCTCTCGCAGTGCTTTTTGGAAGGGGAGGGGATCGCTGGGAATAAACTCCTCTTGTGGAGGTTCGATCGCCGCAGCGACCACGGGCTCCGGGGCCGGGAGGGACGGAGGTTCGACCTTTTTCTCTTCGGGCGCTGCTTTTAACGGCGTCGGCTTGGCTACAAATTTTGGATCTTCACTCCCGCCTTGTTCTCGAATAATGTCGCTTGTTCCAGACTCCAAAATTGGTGTCGCCTCCTTGTCGAATTCCCGATTTTCCAAGTTGTTTCGGTATAGAACTGAGGGGCCCGACTTTTCTATAGACTCCAGCCGGTCGACCAGCGTATCGATGGTCAGGCGCGATTTGCTGCGCAGAAGGTGGAGAAGGACCATCTCTAGTGCCGTCTGCTTGAAAGGACTTTTACTCAATGCCTCGATGGTCTTCAAAAGAAAGTCGAGGATGTAGAGGCAATGGTCGCGGGTATAAGGGGAAGCGGCGTAGTCTTTTTTCTGGTGAGGCTCTAGGGCTGCGGGGGCGATATCGGTCAGGAGGTGGCAGCGGTAGTGGTCGACAAGCCCTTCGAGGAAATGGACGGGGTCTTTCCCTGAAGAAAAGAGTTGCTCCGCAAGGGAAAAGGCATAAGGGAGGTTTTCTTGGAAGATCGCCGCATCGAGCGCAAAAAAGGAGGCGTGGGGCATCAGGCCGAGAAGCTCTCCCGCCATCTCTTCAGTCGCCGGACCGGAAACCGAACAGAGGAGCTGATCTAGGAGGGATTCGGCATCGCGCAGAGAGCCTTCAGAAGCTTTGATGAGAAGATTTAAGGCGCCCTCTTCGATCGCTGCACCCAAGTCTTTAGCGATCCAAGCCAGTTTGGCCCTCATCACATCGGGAGCAATGCGGTGGAGATCAAACCGCTGACAGCGGCTGATGATCGTCGGCAGCACTTTATGCGGTTCCGTAGTCGCAAAGAAAAATTTGACGTGCGATGGAGGCTCTTCGAGGGTTTTGAGGAGGGCGTTGAAGGCCTCCTTCGTGAGCATGTGCACCTCGTCGATCAAATAGATTTTATATTCTCCCAAGGCGGGGGCGTAGCCGACCGTCTCATTGATCTGGCGCACATCGTCGATGCCCCGGTTCGAAGCGCCGTCGATCTCGAGGATGTCTAAAGAATTTCCTGAGTTGATCGCAAGACAAGAGGGGCACTGGTTGCATGGCTCGCCCTCTTCTGTCAGGTGATGGCAGTTGATGGCCTTGGCAAAAAGGCGGGCGATCGTCGTTTTCCCCGTTCCTCGAACTCCGCAAAAGAGGTAGGCGTTGGCAAGGCGGTTGAAGCGGAGCGCATTTTTCAAAGTCGTGACGATCACATCCTGTCCCACGATCGTGGAAAAGGAGGCAGGTCGGTACTTTTTAGGAATGATTTGATAGCTTCTCATTTATGCAAATATATGAGATCTCCAAATATTTGAGTAGTAAAGAACCTACTCCACTAAAATTTTTCGTCGCTTTTTGGGATTGTTTTGGCTGCTTTTCGATTTTTTTTTTGCGGGGTTAATATCTTCTGTCAATATTGACCCCGCAAAAAAAATTAAAAATCGGCTCAAAAGAACCCGAAAATCGACTGAAACTTTTTAGTGGAATAGGTTCAAAGCCTTGTTTTTAGCCAAAGCCACGCTTTTTGAATGGGCTTGTTTATATTTAACCCATCTCGGATAATTGGGGCAAAGGGTGCCTCCAAGGGGTGACTCCTTTATTTATAGGTGTAATTGTGGTTCGGGAAGATGTGCAGCCAAGGGCTCAAAAGGAACGCACCCAGCGGACTTTTATCGGCTTCGGCATGCTCCTGTTTTTAACATCCTTCTTTTTTCTCCGTGACTTTCCCGATCAGGCAGTGAGTCTCTGTAACCTTGCGGGCTCGTTCATATTTGCCTTCTTGCTCACCCTTCTCTCTTTCGTCTATTTGCGCTACAACCACCGCTCCGTCTTTTATTCGCCTCATAAAATCGCCCTTCTTGTAACGATTGTTATCTTGACATTGATTTTAGCAAAAGGGGTCGACTATTTTTTATTGGACCGGGAATTTCTCGTTTTTGTTCCCTTCGCCGTCTTTTTGACCTGCGTTTTGATCGATGGAGAGATCGCGCTATTTGTCACCGGCATTTTAACGTTGATCTTGGTCATTTGCCTCTCAGTTCCTGTGGACCGGTTCATCGCTATCAACGTGATCGGGGCCTTGGCGACGATTGTTTCTACCCGCCATCTCCACAAGCATAAAGAAGTCTTTTTCATTTTTGCCAAAGTGTTTTGCGCGTGCGCCCTCGTCGTGATCGCATTCCATCTTTTTAATGGGAACCTATTCAATATCGAGTTGAAACAGGAACTAATGATCGTGCTTGCGTTCCTCCTGGGAACCTCGGTGATCACCGTGGCGATCTTGCCCATTCTGGAGTCTCTTTTCTGTGTGATGACCGACATGACCCTGATGGATTATTGGGATCCCAACCACCCCTTGCTGCGCCGGCTCAGTTTGGAAGCGCCCGGAACTTATCAACACTCGCTTGTCATCGGGAACCTCGCGGAAAGCGCGGCCCAGGTGATCGGGGCCAATGGATTATTTTGCCGCGTCGCCAGTTTATACCACGATATCGGCAAGCTCACGAACCCCCATTACTTTACCGAGAACCAGCTCGGAGGGTTTAATATCCATCCGCTTCTGACCCCGTTAGAATCGGCCCAAGTGATCATTGCCCACGTCACGGAAGGAGAGACCTTGGCGCGCAAGTATCGGCTCCCGCAAAACATCATCGATATTATTTTGCAGCACCACGGCACCACCCTCGTCTACTACTTTTACTGCAAGCAAGTGGAGAAAGAGGGAAAATGCGTCGATGCTAAATTATTCCGCTATGCCGGCCCAAAACCGCAGACCAAAGAATCGGCGATCATTATGATCGCGGACACCATCGAGGCGGCCTCCCGAGCCTTGGATGAAGTGACGGAAGAGACACTCACGCAAATGGTGGAGAGGCTCGTCTCTGATCGTATTAATGACCACCAGTTCGACCAATGTCCGCTCTCTTTTGAAGAGCTCATGCTCGTTAAGAAAGCGATCATTAAAACGCTTGCCGTCACCAGCCATATTCGGATCAAGTATCCCAGGAAACCAGCGTAATCCAAGAACTTTATTGCACGCTAGAAACTAATTTGGTATCTTGATGAAAAATTATTTAAGAGTTCGATTGCACTGATGAAAAAATGGCTATCCGCAGGGGTCATCCCGCTCGTTTTCTATACCTCCGTTTTGCAAGCTGATAAGAGTGTCACGCCGGTAAAAGGTCCCTGGTTTACAGGACCGTTGCTCACCTCGTCCGCTAACATGCTTCCCTACGACAACTTCAATATCGAACCCTATATTTACGCGATCCATTACACAGGGACTTATGATGCCGATTGGAAGAAGCACTCCAACATCAAATTTTGGACCTATCAGTTCCAATACTCTGTCCAAATAGGGCTTAGTTCCAGGTTGCAGCTGTCGCTGGCCCCTCAAGTGTTTTACAATAAGATCGATGCCAATCACATCTTAGGCCTCCCCTCCGCCTCTTCGACCCAATTTACAGATTTGCCTGTTACCCTGGGGATCCAAATTGTCAGAGCTAAAAAAGAAGACTGGTATCCGACGATCGGATTCCAAATTACGGAGATATTTCCGACGGGCAAATATGAGAAACTAGATCCGCTGAAAAGAAGGATGGATGTGGGCGGGCTTGGAGCCTATGCCACCAATTTTACGCTGTTGTTTGGCAAACTTTTCCATGTGAACGGGGACCATGGCTATTTGAGCACTCGCGGTTCTGTTGGCTATACGATTGCTCCCCCCGTCGAGGTGCATGAGGTGAATACTTATGGGGGCGGTATTGGAACAAAAGGGCATGTTCATCCCGGACGTGTTTTGCAGGGGCTGATTGGGATGGAATATGCCATCACCCTCAACTGGGTCGCGGCAATCGATCTCAATTATGTGCATATCAATAAGACCACCTTTAGAGGCAATCCGGGCATTCTGGCGCAGGGAGTGGCTGCAAAAGTCGGTTTTAAATCGAGCGAACAGTTCAGCCTTGCCCCCGCCTTGGAATACAACATTAGTGAAAAGGTCGCCCTCATAGCCGGCGTGTGGTTCTCTGTCGTCGGGCGCAATCAGTTCGACTTCACCTCGGGCGTTGTCGCCTTCAACTGGTACTATTAACCTGAGTTTTGGGTTCGATCCGCTGCCCCCATGGAGAGTTTTGGCGAATTTCTCTCTTTGTTGCCTCATGAATAGCGCCTTCGGCTATGCATTTCGGCAAAAAAGAAAGAAATTCACTTAAAATCTCCTATGGCTGCAAGGGAAACAAACCCAAAGCTCAGGTTATTAACCATCATTGCTTTCTTTGACGAAATTGCCCAAAAACTTCTGCACGAGAGATCTCGGAAGAAGACGGGACATAAGGATCATCACTCGGTAGCGGGCGTCGAAGATATAGACCTGCTTTCCTGTCTGGATTTGGTGCCAGAGATGCTCTGAGGCCGACTTCAGGCACATCGCATAGCGGCTCGGCTTGTGGTAGACTCCTTTTGAGGCGTGGATCCGAAAGGCCGTTTTGATTTGCCCCGGGCAAGCGGTAAGCACCCGAATTCCCAACGGTTTCATTTCTTCATCAAGAGCTATGGAGACCTGCTTCACAAACCCTTTCACTGCCGAATAAACGCTGAACTTCGGAAATACAAAAAACGCAGCCGCTGAGGAAATATTCAAGATCGTTCCTGGCTTGCCCGCCATTTTCAAACTCCGCGCGGCTTCCAAGGTAATTTCTAAAACTGCATTTCCATCCACCCGCAGAATGTCCATTTGTTCTTCTGTTGTGTGCGAGAGCGCATCGCCGTAAAGTCCAAATCCTGCATTATTGACGACGAGGTCGGGAGTATATTCATGGATGAGGGCGATCAGCCTTTTTCGATCTTCCGATTTGGAGAGATCTGCTTTGCAGGAGACCACATGAACGGGGAGGGTTTGCTTAAGATTTGTTAGCTCCTCTTCGTTGCGGCCGGTAATGATAAGGGGGATATTTTTTGAAGCGAGGAGTTGGCAGAGGGATTTGCCAAGACCAGAGGTAGCCCCGGTGACTAATGCAACCATGATTGAACCTGTTTTAGGAGATCGTCGAGTTTTTTTTCACAGGAGGCGATCCCTGCTTTGATAGAGGAAAAATGTATTTCGTGTGTGGAGAGATACACTTTAATTTTGGGTTCCGTCCCTGAGGGACGGATCACAATTTTACTCCCGCCTTTGAGGCGGAAGAGGAGGACGTCTGCGGGAGGAAGTCCATTAAAGCCCTGCGCATAATCTTCGATGCTCTCGGCTACTGGCAAGTGGGCGCGCAGCTTTTTCATCAGGTTTTTCATCTCTTCGGTTCCTTCCTTGCCCGGCTTAAAGACAATCGAGTGCTGCCGCTCCCGGTAGAGGCCTAGAGCTCGATAAATGTCGTGCAGGATGTCGACCAAAGTTTTTTGTTTACGCTTAGCATCCAGGGCGATCTCGGCCATCAGGCAGGAGGCTGACACCGCATCCTTATCGCGCGCATAGGTGCCGATGAGAAAGCCATACGATTCTTCGGCGCCAAACAAAAATGCATACCCGGTCGGGGACTTTTCCCACTCATGGATCTTCTCGCCGATGTATTTGAAGCCGGTGAGTACTTCAACACAGCTTTTTTTATAATGGCCCGCGATCACCTTTAACAGATCGGTCGAAACGATTGTCGTCACGATCGCAGCTGGCGTTGGATGCCGCTGGCAGAGATAGTTCGCAAAAATGGCAGCAATCTCGTTTCCTGTCAAAATTTCAGGCTCGCCTTGGTGCATCACGACGACGCCCATCCGGTCTGCATCGGGATCGGTAGCAAGAAGAATGTCTGATTTAGTCTCGTGCATCTGGTCTATGCCGAGCTGCAAGGCTTCTTTGTATTCGGGATTAGGGAATTTCACCGTAGGAAAATTGCCATCGGGGACCATCTGTTTGGCGACGCAGTTAACCTGGGAAAATCCCCACTCGAGCAACGCCTTGGGAACGAGGGTCATTCCGGTCCCGTGCAGGGGAGTGTAGGTGATTTTTAAGAGTTTGCCGTAGGCCTGGTTGTCTGCTGCTTGATATTGAAGGGCGCGCAAGGCCTTGAGGTAGGCGGCATCGATTTCTAGCCGTTCGATGAGCGGCGATCCGGGAGCATGACGGATCTGGCTCAAACTTGTGATCGCGCGCACGTCTTCGATGATCCCCTGGTCATGGGGAGGGACGACTTGCGCACCATCGCTCCAAAATACTTTGTAGCCATTGTATTCCGCCGGGTTGTGCGAGGCGGTGATCATCACTCCTGCCGTCGCGTGCAAGTTGCGGACGCCAAAGGAGACGTAAGGGACGGGACGCATGTCCTTGTAGAGAAAAACTTTGATGCCGTTGCCCGCGAGCACTTCTGCGGTCTTTTCGGCAAAGAGGAGCGAGTTGTTGCGGCAGTCATAGCCAATGACAACGCTCGGATTTTTTTGCTGCTTCAAAAGATAATTAGCAAGCCCTTGCGTGGTCTTCTGAACGGTATAGACGTTCATCCTGTTGCTGCCCACCCCCATGATGCCGCGGAGCCCCGCAGTCCCAAACGAAAGGTCCGTGTAGAATGCGTCGACGAGCCCTTCGGGATTTGTCTTCTGCAGCGTTCGGATAGTCTTCTTCGATTCCTCGTCGTAAGGACCCGAAAGCCACTCATCAATGCGCTGTTGTACGAAAGCATCCATCATGATGAGCCCATTTTAAGGGAATTCAAAGGTATTCGTAAATAGACATCTTTCAAGGCATTAGAAAAGAAAAAGAATTTTACCACAGAGAGCTCGGAAATGAAGAAGCGCATTCGCGGCGCATGCTGGCTATGCGGTAAAAAACCATTATTTCTCAATAAGGTGCTTTTGGATTTCCTCAAAGGTGATGAGAGGGGCTTCCGGATTGCTCATCCCTTCGCACCGTTTGCCCTCTTCTTCCCAGGCCTCTTTGGATTTGAGGGTATCTTCCCACCAGGGAAATTTGCGGCACTGTCTGGGACGCGAGCCGTAGACTTGGCACAGTTTGTTTTTTAAGAAGACGCAGTCGTAATCGGGACCGCGCTCTTTGATCGCTTTTTTTTCACCGACGGTGCGGATATATTTTGGAACGAATTCTTCCACGGGCATTTTGATGAAGGCGGCCATCTCGACTATTTCGGCATCGGTGACCCAAACATAACCCGGCCCTCCGGTGCAGCATTTGCCGCACTGGGTGCAACTAAAGCGGAGCCCATCTTTGTACCAGGTCATCGTCTTACCAGATAAATTGTTGTTGTTTTGTGCTCTGCCACGCTCCATTCCAGCGGAAGGCATTGATAGAGCAGCCGGACGGTTGGATATCGATCAAGTTCCAGCTGCCCTGGTCGCGGTGCGTCGCGCTCCCGCTATCGAGAATGATCGGAAATTGGTTGATGCGCAGGTCGGCGATGCAGTGGCGGTGTGTATGTCCGTGGAGATAAAGGGCGATTTGAGGATGGCGTTGGATGAGGGCGCGTAAGGAGCGCGCGCGGCGCAACGTTTTTCGGAAGGCGTCATGCCGAAAAAAGGGGAAGTGGTTGGCGACAATCACCCGGTCATCTTTGGGAAGCGAGGCGAGAACCTCTTCTAAACGCTGTTCGAGCCCTTCTGAAAAATATCCCTGGGAAGAGATCCAAGAGGTCGCCCGCGACGTATCGAGGGTGATCAGCCACCAGTTTTTTTTCAGCGGTGCGAGGGAAATTGCATGATCTTTCAAATTATATTTACTTTTCGCGGAAAATTGGGGTTTGAAGAACTGGTAGAAGAGTTTATTCTTGCAGGCCGATTGGGTGTAACGGTCATGATTGCCGGGGATGGTGAACACGGAGATGCCCTGCTTTTCGAGTTCTTGCACGAAGTCTTTTGCGAGCGCAAACTCTTTTTTATACGAAGTGGTCGACACGTCCCCGGTGATGACTACGTGGCTGATCTTATGTTCCTGAAAGAGAGGGATCAGCGCGTCAAGCCTGGAGCGGAGAAACACCTTTTTACGCGAAAAGAGGCTGTTGACGTTCCCGATGAACCGCTTAGAAAAAATTTGAAACGGATTGAGAGAGAGTTTTGCAAAATGCAAATCGGAAATGTGGGCGATACGGAGAGGGGAAGGTTTTGCCATACCCCTCAAGAGTAGTCTATTTTCCCTTTAAATTAAAGGCCGAAAAAGAACCGTTTCCAGCTGCTTTTTTTCGCCTTCTTTTTCCCTTCTTGACGACGGGACATGCTGGTTTTTGTACGGATCTGTTTTTCAATTGTCTTGATCCAGCGTTTCCCTTCGATCTGCACAACTTTTGGCGGAGAAAAGTCGGCGTCGTGGGCGACATCGCCTGGGGTAGAGCGCTTGCTGTGTTTGGCGTGTTGCTTTTTCTTTTTGTTCGCCATGCCTCTAACGGTAGCGTCCACCTGGGCTTTGATTTTTTTCGCCGATTTCTTAGGGAACTTGTTTAATAGTTCTTGGGCTATTGGCTCTGAGGGCAACGGAGCCGTCTCCACAGTTGCAAAGGAGGCGGTTTGGGCGCTGCGCACTTCTTTGTTCACTTTCTTTTGGGCCCGATTGGACATCGGCTGTTTTCCACGGTTCATGATAGCTCCTGGTGTTAGAGAGTGTCTTTAAATTTGGAATCACCTAGATTCGTGTTCTTTTTTCGTCAGTTGAGACGTTGGCCCTTGGGTAATATTTCGTTAATATTGCCCAAGGGCCAACGTCTCAACTCACGGAAAAATAATCCCGAATATAGGCATTCGAAATTTGAAGACACTCTCTTAGATTCATCCTATCGCTATAAAATTATTTTATCTAGACAATTTTTAGAAGAGGAGTAGGATATAATTCATGATCAAAGAATTCCTCCCCAAATCTATCATTTGCTTCAAGGAGGGATACCCGCTTAGCAAATTCAAAAAGGACCTGATCGCCGGGATCACGGTGGGCATTGTCGCGCTGCCGCTCCCGATGCATGCGCTGAAAGATTTTTATCTTAAACGCAAGGCAGACGATACTCTTCTTCTATCCGGCGTGACAGCTCCTGTAGACAAAAGCTTGCGCAAATACGGGCTCGAAGCCTTGATCGGAAAGGAGCATCTCTTCACAGCCTTCAAGCCGGCGCTTGCATTAGCGAAAAGAGCAGTCGGACCAATAAAATGAGCATGATTTCAGAGAAAACTAAGCAGATTAATCCCATTTTGCTCGTGAAAAAATCTTACCTTGTCGGATTTTTTGGAAGCATTGCAATCGTGATTTTAGGATTATTCTCTGCCTATCTGATCAATCAGTTCTTTTCTTTGGATGATACAGTCATTCGGATCCTGCAGGCATTCAGCCTGGTCCCTGGATCCGCCGCTCTATTTGAAGTGCCGGGCTGGGACCTGCAAACATGGGATGGAGGCCTTCCGGCCGAGCACCTGAATAAAAAGCTCTTCATTGTATTTTCGCTTGTGGGTCTTTATTTGCCTGTCGTCGCTTTTTCTATCCAGTCGAGCGCTGCCGTGGAATTGCCTCCCCATGTGGAGGCAAAAATTGTGGAACGGGTAAAACAGGATATCCTTAAAGAGCTCGCCCAAGAAAAGGCGAGCTCAATAAATTTTTAGCGGATTTCTACTTCTGCGCTCGTATCTTTTTTGTGGCTGATGAGCCGCTTCAAATAAGGAATGCAGAGCAGGGCGACCACTGTCATCGCAAGTCCAATGTACCCAAAGATCTGGAAGGCATTTGCGTAGATGTCGCTGGCATCTATCGTGCTTGTCCCTTTGGAAATCGAAGAGAAGGTGGCAAGCCCGCCGCCCAAGGCAAAGGAGACCGAAAGGATCAAGAACCACATGCCCATCATCATGCCGCGCAAGTGGCGCGGGCTTAAGCGTGTGACCATCGCAAGACCAATAGGGGATAAAAGCAGCTCCCCGCAAGTTTCTAAAAAGTAAGCAAAGACGAGCCACCAAGGCGATGTCACTCCATCGTCGCTGAAGTACTTAGTTCCATAACCCAGCGCCAAGAACCCGAGGGCCATAAAGAAAATACCCAGGGTGAACTTGGAGGGGATGGAAGGGTTGAGCCGGTTTTCATCGAGCTTCAGCCAGAGGCGGCTAAAGATGGGGCTCAGCAGGATGATGAAGAAAGGGTTGAAGAACTGGGTGAACTGCGCATCGATCGTGAATCCTAAAAACTCCTTCGACATGTTCCTGTCTGCAAAGAGCATCATTGAGGTGAAGGTCTGTACGTAGAGCGACCAGAACCCAACGGAGATCAAGATCAGAATGAGGCAGGCGAGCATTTTATTGCGGGCTTCTTTTTTCTCTTTGAATAGAAGATAAAGGATGACCACGATGAAAATCGCTGTCGCGCCGACGAGGATGAAGTTGGAATCTCTGGGCGCTTGAAAGAGCAGATAGAATAGTCCGATTGCCACTATGGTACCAAAGATGAACATCCAGGTGACAGGGGTTTTCTTTTTCGCCTTTAACAAGGGGCTGCTCGCTGGCATAAGCCCCGCTTTTTTGAGTTTGGATCTACCGACCATGAAGGTAATGACTCCGATCACGATGCCCACGATCGCTACGCTAAAGCCGGCATGCCATCCGTAAACCGTTGCGATGTAGCCGGTGATCAAAGGAGGGATGAGAGCGCCGATGTTAATCCCCATATAAAAAATCGTGAACCCGCCCTCGCGTCTAGGATCGTTAGGACCATAGAGTTCGCCCAGGAGGCTTGAGACGTTCGCTTTAAAAAATCCATTAGAAACGATCAAGATGCCGAGGCCGATGAAAAAGAGAAGTTCCGTTGAGGGGATCGAGGTGAAGACATATCCCAAAATGTAGAGGAAGCCGCCGAGGATGACCGCTTTTTGGAAGCCTAAGACTTTATCGGCGAGGTAGCCGCCGATCACAGGGGTCAGATAGAGCATAGAGGAGAATGTGCCGTAAATCAGATAGGCCTTATCATCCGAATAGTGCAGGGCTTTGCTTAAATAGAGGACCAAAAGAGTTTGGACGGTGTAAAAGCCAAAACGTTCCCACAGCTCTGTGAAGAACAGATAGTATAAACCTTTAGGCTGTGCTGATTTTGCGTGCATGAACCGATTCCGAAATTAAGATTTTGAGCACATAGGAGCTTTGCTTTCAAAGACAATGTGCCATCATAACCTCCTTATTTCGAAACAGGTTATTTTTAATCAACCAGTTTTTAATTTAATATAAAAAGAAACAACCCGCAGCGTTAATGATACTGCGGGTTGTAAAAAGAGAACTAAGAGAGTGTTTCTTCCGGGGCGTTTCCGATCAGCGCTTCAGACAAGAGAACGATCCCTGCGGTGGAACTTGCCATGAGCAGGCAGGTTTTCACCACTTTGGCAGGATCAACGACGCCGGCTGCAAACAGATCTTCGACCTTTTCGGTGGAGGCGTTGAAGCCAAAAGTAACGCCTTTGCCGAGAAGTTCTTCCATGACGACAGAACTGTCATATCCTGTATTGGAGATGATCTGCTTAATCGGCGCTTCGCAGGCTTTGCGCACGCTTTCCGCGCCGATCGTCTCTTCAGGAGAAAGTTTTAAGGCTTCGATCGCCTTGCTCGCGCGGAGCAGTGCGGTCCCGCCGCCGAGTACGAGTCCTTCCTCTAGTGCAGCGCGCACCGAGTTGAGGCTGTCTTCGTACATCTGTTTTTTTTGTTTCATGACCGGCTCAGAAGGGGCTCCCACCCGAATGACGGCAACGCCGCCGGCGAGTTTCGCTTTGCGCTCCTGGAGCTTGTCGATGTCGTAGCTGTTTTCTGCTATGTTAATTTCTGCGTCGATCTGCACGATCCTTTTTTGGATGGCCTCTTTGGTCCCGCTGCCATTGATGATCGTCGTTTTTTCCTTAGTCACAATCACTTTTTCTGCAGTGCCTAACTCTTCTCCCGTTGCGTCTTTAAGGTAGACGCCCATCTCTTCGGAGACGAGGGTGGCGCCCGTTAAGATCGCGAGATCCTGGAGGAGCGCTTTGCGACGATCGCCAAATCCCGGAGCTTTCACGGCGCACACTTTTAACGTGCCGCGCAGTTTGTTGATCACGAGGGTCGATAGGGCATCGGCCTCGATGTCGTCTGCGATGATCAAGAGTTCTTTAGCGGTAGTTGCGACCGTTTGTAAGATCGGCAAAATTTCTTGAACCGATGAGATCCTCTTATCGGTGATCAGGATCAGCGGATTGTGCATTTCAACCGAGAGCGTATCGGCATTTGTCGCGAAATAAGCGCTCGTGTAGCCCCGGTCAAACTGCATCCCTTCGACCATCTCGATCGTGGTCTCAGTCCCTTTTCCTTCTTCGATGGTGATCACGCCTTGTTTGCCCACTTTTTTGATCGCTTCAAAGATATGATCGCCGATCTCTTGATTACCTGAAGCGGAGACGACGGCGATGTTGTGGATCTCTTTGTCGGCTTTGACAGGAATGGCCACTTTTTCGAGTTCAGCGACGACCGCTTCCACGGCTTTGTCCATGCCGCGCTTGATACCAATAGGGCTTGATCCTGAGGCGATATTTTTCACGCCGTTTTGGACCAGCGCTCGGAGCAGCAGAATGCTCGTTGTCGTTCCGTCCCCACATTTTTCTTTCATCTTTGCGGCGACCTCTTTGCCCATGGAAACGCCCATATTGGCGTATTGGTCTTGGAGCTCGATGTCTTTGACAATGCTATTGCCGTCGTTGGTGATCGCAGGGGCTCCCCAACTCGCTTGCAGGCCGACGTTGCGTCCTTTAGGGCCTAACGTGACGCCGACGACGTCCGCTAACGTGTCGATCCCTTCGCGCAGTTTGTTGCGTGCTTCTTCTTCAAAGATGAGTTCTTTTGCCGAGCCTGCCATACCGATTTCTCCTTTGTAGCGAGAGGCAATTGCAAAACTCCATTTGGACAAAAATTGCCCTTTTGGCCCCGGATTCGGATTTCTCGCACATCGCCTATGACCGACAGGATATGTCGATGCACGAGAAACCGAACCGGGATCAAAATCATCAATTTTTGCCTACAAAGCAAGTTTTGCAATTACCTCTACATTTTAAATAAGTACTAAGGATAGCGGAGGAGGGCTTATTTGGCAAGCGGCTTAGCAATCTTCAGAATCAACTGCTAAGTGGACAGCTTTATAGATGGTTTTTTTTGGAACATTGCGCAGGGTGGCAGCGAGTTTGATCGCCTCTTGTTTAGACAGTCCATACTGCTCTTGCAGGGATTGGACATGTTCTTGGGGGGTCAGGGAGCTAAAATCTTGGGTTTCTGTTTCGCCCGCGATGAGGAGGACGATCTCTCCGCGGGGAGGATGTGCTTTGAAATGGGCCAGAAGTTCGGAAGCAGTCCCGCGGAGGTACTCTTCAAAAGTCTTGGTCAGCTCTCGAGCGATCGCCAGCGGGCGGCTTCCGGCAAGAGAATCCAAGGCCTCGAGTGTTTCCTCGATCCGGTGGGGGCTTTCATAGCAGATCGTGGTGCCGGGATATTGAAGAATTTCCTGTAGTGAAGCTCTAAGCTCCGAGGCTTTTTTAGGCAAAAACCCAACGAATTGGAACCGCTCGCTGCTTAGGCCCGAGGGGGCAAGGGCTAAGATGGCCGCACAGGCCCCGGGGAGGGCGGTCACGGCGATCCCTTCCTCTTGGCAGCGCTGTACCAGCTGGAGGCCCGGATCACAAATCCCGGGGGTCCCAGCGTCGCTAATTAAAGCGATATTCAATCCATTTTTTAGGTCGGCGATGAGGTCTTCCTCGCGGGAGGTCTCATTGAACTTATGGTAGCTTTTGAGGGGCTTTTTGATCTCGTAATGGGCCAGCAGATGGTGGCTGTGGCGGGTGTCTTCGCAGAGGATATAGTCGACAGAGCGGAGGAGCTCGACCGCTCGAAAGGTGATATCGCCTAAGTGACCGATCGGGGTTGCTACGAGATATAACATAAAAATAAAGATTAGGTGGCACTCAGAGTTGAACTGAGGTATGGGAGCTTTGCAGGCTCCTGCCTTACCACTTGGCTATGCCACCGAAACGGTCGCCATTATCGGGGAAAGCAGGAGATGTTGTCAACCTTCTATTGGAAGGTAACTATTAAAAGTCTGTCAAATCATTACCAAGGTAAGGGGTGGAGTTTTCGACTGAATTTTCATTCGATCCACTCCCACTCCACCAATTTTTAAATCTCTGTGGGATCCAATAGCTTGCGATCGTTCCTAGTACACCCTTTGGCGCTGGTTTCTCATCTTCTTCTATGGACTCGAAAGAGATTAGTGTGGGGGGATTCTCTGTCGTCACAGGGGCGGGCGTTGAAAGTGCTGCTGGTGTTGTGGTAGAAGCTGGATTTGAACTGCGTGAATTTGCCGGATCTACTGATGTTGGAATAACGGGTGCAGGTGAGGTGGCTTTTCGGTAGAAATTAGCTAGACCTTGTTTTAATTCTGCTAATTCTGATGGGATAGGAGCTGCCACGGACATGTAAGTGACGGGAGATCGTCCGGCCAAAACATAAGCCACACAATTTAGTACGAGATGTCCACAGCTAGTTCCATCGGTTTGATGCACTGTATTGCCCTGATCTGCAACTAGAAATGGTCTTGCATATTTAGTGCTTAATTCTGCAGCCAATAAAGCCAATTGAACTTTCACGGCAGCATTTGGGGCATATCCTAAAGAATCGTAGTGAGAAATAGTACTATCTGCAAAATTGATCAATACCAGTTTGTAGTGTCCTGCTTGTGCTGGGGTCGCATCTACAAGGTAAGGCATTGCGAAAATCATAGTGTCGCTGTTTGTTTGAAGGGCTGTATTTTTAATGTATTCAGCTTGGAAATGGGATACGAAGTTAAGAGGAACAGGTTGTTTCGCTTCATTTAGCGGGCTCACGTAGGCGAAGGCTAATCTGTTATTTGCTTTTTGCAATTGTTCAAGGTAACTCACGACATCGCCATCTTGTAAGCATTCATTTGCCGATTCAAGGCGTGCGGCGCGCTCTGCATTCGTTTGAGCGTCATTCACTGCGCTATCGGTACCTGGTTTTTTAGTTTTAAGAGGGACCGTGCTTGTGAAAGACTTAAAGATGATCGTTTGAACGCTTGTGCTGAGCCTTTCGTAGGCTGCCTTAGCTTCCGGCGATACCTTTTCATTTTTGAACACGGCGTCTAGGTCGATGACCCTTTTATCTTTGCCCGCTTCGAAGACGGTGAGCGACTTTGCCGAGCTGCTATAACGGATTCTCTTAGCGCCCTGAAATGTTTCTACTTTGTCAATCGTGCTTAGAAACGCTTTATGCTCTTCTTTGAGTTTGTCCCATTCTGCACGAGTTGTCGGATTAGAGACTTGCCCCTTTTTCATGACGGTAATTTTGTAGGTCTTTCCACCCCAGGTAATGGTTTCATTGGAACCCGAGCCCTTGGCTTTAACGTCAAGGTGGGCTGTAAGTTCTGGGGTCATCGAGGCTGTGGCTGTAAGGCTTTTTACTGCAGAAGTTGACATAATTATTAATTCCGTTTTTTATGTTAATAATATTATTCTTTATATATTTATTATACACTATTGCAATTAAAATGTCAAGAGATTTAACGCTCTATAGCTTAGGCTCTTAGGTAATTATCGACAAAAATTTGACATTGGACGATGATATGCCCTTGATTATTAGGGGGTAAAGGTGGAAGGGTTTTTACGAGGGGGCGTGGGTATTGATAGCAGAAAGGTGGCCCCCGGGCAACTTTTCTTCGCTTTAAAGGGGGAAAGGGCCGATGCCCATGACTTTTTAGAGGAAGTGGCCTCCAAGGGGGCAGCTGCGGCGGTTGTCTCCGAGGGGTACCAAGGGGGCGATTTTGGCCTAAAATTGCTTCGTGTGCCGGACGTTTTGGGGAGCCTACAGGGGCTAGCCAAAGAGGTGCTGGCCAAGAGGGGAACACGGGTCGTCGGGGTCACTGGGTCCGTGGGAAAAACCACGACAAAAGAATTCATCGCCACCATCCTCGGAGGCCGTTATCGTGTGGCAAAATCTCCTGGAAATAGCAACTCTCAAGTGGGTGTTCCGCTCAGCATTTTGAACGCTAGCGGGAGTGAAGAGATCTTGGTTTTAGAGATGGGAATGAGCGGCAGTGGTGAGATCGCTAAATTGGTCCAAATCGCTCCGCCCGAAGTGGCCTTGATCACGAAGATCGGGCTGGCCCATTCGGAGTTTTTTCCGACGGGCTTGGAAGGGATCCGCAATGCAAAAGCGGAGATTTTTTCGAATCCGCTCACCCGCGTCGGGATCGCTCCAAAAGAGTCGGGAATAGTAGACAAAAAGTCGTTTGCTCTGGGCGATATTTCTGCCGATTATAGCCTCTGCGGCGACCGGATATTTGAGGATGGGAAAGAGGTCTACGGCGTCCATTTGCCGTTCACCGCGTCCCATTTGCGAGAGAACTTTTTGGGGGCTGCGGCAGTCGCCCGAAATATGGGGATGAGCTGGGAAGAAATTAGTGAGCGGACACAGCTGCTCAAGGTCTTTCCGATGCGGTTTGAAAGACAGGAAAGAGGGGGCATCACCTATATCAATGACGCCTATAATGCGAACCCATTGTCGATGCGCGCGGCGCTCATGAATTTGCCCAAGCCGAGGGAAGGGGGGCGAACGATCGCCGTTCTCGGGGAAATGAAGGAGTTGGGCCCCTTTTCTAAACCGAGCCATCAAGAGATTGGAAAGCTCGCTTTGCTCGTTGCCGACCACTTGGTCTGTTTGGGCAAAGAGTGCGAACCGATGGTGGAATTATTCCAACACGCCGGCAAACCGGTCGACCATTTCTTAGAGATCGAAGAGTTGCGCAACCATTTGGTGACCGTGATTAAAGAGGGGGATGTGGTGCTTCTTAAAGGGTCGAATTCGAACGGGCTGTGGCGGCTTCTGAGTTAAAATAAGAGAAGATTTTTTTTGAACAAGCAGAAATCTTTACAAATCATCGGTGATCAGTATAGAGTGTAAACACTATGATTTTATATTTACTGGCGCTGATCTCCAAGGGCTGGGGCTGGAAAGTTCCCACGGTCTTCCACTATTCATCGACGCGGATGATCTTGGCTGCCATGACAACGCTTCTTCTGACAATCTTGCTGGGTCCGAGATGCATTAAAATCCTCTATGAGATGAAGACGGGCCAATCGATCCGTGTGGAAGATTGTCCGATGCTTGCTGAATTGCACCGGAAGAAAAAAGATACGCCCACTATGGGCGGGATTTTGATCCTGATTTCGATGCTCATTGCACTCTTTGTATGGATGGATTTGCGCAGTTCCTACACGTGGATCTTATTTGCGACGACGGTGGTGCTAGGAGCAGTCGGCGGCTACGACGATTATTTGAAGCTGAAACATAAAAATTCTAAAGGACTCGCCGGAAGAAAAAAACTGTTCATCCAGGTGTCTTTGGCGGCCTTGATCGGGGTCTATCTCATCTTTAATTTTCCGAATGCCGGTACCTACTTTGTCCCTTTTATGAAAGGGCCGCTGTTTGTGCTCAGCGGAGCGGGACTGATTTTGGCCGTGATCTTTACGACCTTTGTATTGACGGCCGGGTCGAATGCTGTCAATTTGACTGATGGGTTGGATGGGCTCGCTTCGGGAGCGTTGGTGCTTGTGGCGGGCGTGCTCGCGGCGTTTGCGTTTTTGTCGAACAATGTGGAATTGTCGCGCTATTTGAACCTGCTCTATATCGAGGGGAGCGGGGAGATAGGCGTCTATTTGTGCGCGCTGATGGGAGCCTGTTTGGGATTTCTTTGGTATAACGGCTATCCGGCGCAAGTGTTTATGGGAGATACCGGATCGCTGGCGCTTGGCGGCGTGGTGGCCGTTGTGGCGGTCCTTTTGAGACGGGAAGTGCTGTTTGGCCTCGTCGGCGGGATTTTTGTCGCGGAGGCGGCTTCCGTGATTTTGCAGGTGTTGAGCTTTAAGTACCGAAATAAGAAACGGATCTTTTTGTGTGCGCCGCTGCATCACCACTTTGAGTATAAAGGTTGGCCGGAGACGAAGGTCGTTTTGCGGTTTTGGATTGTGGGGCTCATCCTCGCGATGTTTGGCTTAATGTCGTTAAAGTTTCAGTAACTACAACTATGAACCTATCCCACTATTGCAATTTTCCTGTTTTTGATCTTTTTGGCGCCTTCGATTTCTGCTTTCTCGGCCATGTGATTTTCACATTGTCCTCGAAAGCAGAAATC
>VFKB01000032.1 GCA_009885755.1 Parachlamydiales bacterium
ATTTACGTGATATTCTGTTGTTCTTCCCATAATTCCTCCAATTTTGCGAAATATGGAAGAGTTTAGCAAATCAAAAATTATTTTAAAAACTTTTGTTAAACTGTACTAGCTGGGACAGAGCCGTTTGAGGCTTTGATGGAGAGATCTCAGCGCTTTGGGATTATGGTCCCGGGCGTGGACGATTTCTTCGGTATGCTTCAAAAATTTCCACGCTTGGATGTAATCAAAACGCTCGATGCATAGCATTGTGAGGTAATATTCTACAGTGGAATTGTTGGGATCAACCTTGTGATACTGTTTCAAGACCTCGAGCCCTTCGCTGCCTCTACCGAGCTGCAGCCAGGTGATCGCGAGATGGAGGAGGCCGGCGCGGAATTGCGGGTATTTTTTGGTGATCGCGAGGAGCTGCTTCTGTTTTTCTAAGACGGAACCCCGCGTTTCATCGACATGGCCAAAGATCACTTTCAATCCCTCAACATCGACTTTGCCGCTCAAATAATCCTCGGGGATCGTTTCCGGAGACACGGCCCAATTGAAGGTGAGATGGCGGATCTCCTGCAGGAGTTTGGTCCCTTCTGATTTTCTTCCGACAAAGAGGTAGTTGATCCCCATGAACATTTTCATGAGGGGATCATTGGGGAGATAGGGGAGTGCCTTTTCATACAAAGAGACTGTGGTCTCATAGTCCTCTTTTCCCCAAAAGATCGAAGCTTGGTTGAAAAAGGCCATCCCAATCACCTCTTTCATCGTCCGTTTTTCTAGGCGGCGCGTATTAATGCCGAGATACGTTTCGGGAGGGAGGTTGATGCCGCGGGCGGTGGTCTCGATGTTGATCAATTCTTTGCCCGGATAGCTGATGTAGATGTGGCCGGGCGGGGTGATAATCTCTAAGGGAAGCTCGAGCCGTTGGGCGATACATAAATAGAGAATGGAGACCCCGAGGCAGACGCCCTCTCTGCCATCGAGGACGGAGGGAAGGAAGGTGTAGAGGTCGATATCTTTGGCATATAGCGAGTGAGGAGGAAATCGAAATTGCATCTCTTGGAAAATAAAGCGGTTAATCTCTGCAATCTTATCCTCCGGTGTAGGGTTGTCGGGAAGTCGTGCAAGCACTTGCAGGGCCATGAGATCGAGGCTCGCCTCATATTGTCTAATTTCTTCTTTGCGCTCATTAAATTGGTTGATGAGAAGGCCTCGGCCCAAATCGATCTCTTCTCCTGGAAGTGCGAGGAGTTCCGCCTGTGTCCACACATCGTGCCCCTTCAATTTCCGGTTGCCTAAATTCGATCCGATCTTTTCGAGAAGCTCGAGCTGATCATCTTTTAAAACTACCGGGGCGTCGAAGGATTGCCGCGTGATCAGGGAGATGATCGCCTGGATATCGACGCTGGGCAAGGAGAGCGAGGGAATATGGGAAATCACTTTTCCTTGGCTCAGGAGCTTCCACGCCTTTCTCAGCGCAAGTTTGCCTTCGGGACTCTCCGGATAGAGTTCATAGAAGGCGAAGTGCTGCGCGATCGATTGCGGGTCCAAGCTGTTATATAATGATTTTAGATCACTAAAAACATGGGAGGTAACTAAGCAAAAAAAGAGGCAGAAAGTTTTAAAGCGCATCACTTACGGATTGTAGGATAAAAAGAGAAAAAACTCTAGAGGTTCATTTCGTTGGAATCCCAATAATCTCTTGCATTGATTTGAATAGCCCGGGGTGAGCGAGGATTTGTTCAATGGAGGGGCGGAAGCGGTAGGTCCAGTTGGTGGGGAGGATTTTACCGGGGGTGTTGATCCTCTCCTCCTCGAGAGTGGGATGGACGAGCTCAGGATAGAGGGCCAAATATTCTTGGAAGAGGTTGATGTGGAAAAGACTTGCTGTGTGATGGGCGTCGGTGAGCAGTTCTTTGCGCTGAGCGAATGTGAACTCAGGAGCATAGGTCCACTTTTTGAACGCGGCAAAGGCTTTTGCCTCTTCGGGATAATCTCTCCACCAGAGCGCGAAAGTCGCTGAGTCATGGGTCGAAACGCAGGTCATGCTGACGGGCGGATAAAACTTGTAGGGGATGAACGCTCCGTTTTCATTCCAGAGTCGTTCCCAGGGGATCACCTTGGTCCCGCAGACGCCGAGTTGATTGAGCGTTGAGCGCACTGCGTCAGGCACCGTCCCAAGATCTTCGGCGATGGGAAGCATCGAAGAGGCGGAGATGAGCATTTTAAGATGTTCGCTTCCTGCAGGAATCCAGAGCTTTTCATCTTCGGGCATAAACTTTCCTTCCTTGCTTGGTTGCCCAAGAGGAATTGCCCAAATCCTGAAAAAGCCGACGACGTGGTCGAGCCGGTAGAGGTCGTAGCAGGTGGAAGCGACTCGAAGGCGCTGTTTCCAAAAGCGGTAGTGATCATTTTTAAGCGCGTTCCAATTCCAGATTGGAAATCCCCAATATTGGCCGTCGGGTCCTAACGCATCAGGAGGGGCACCGGCAGAGAGCGTAAGATCGAAAAGCGCGGGATTTTGCCACACATCAGCGCTGTCGGGGCTCAGCAGAATGGGAATATCTCCCTTGATGAGAAGGCGCTGCTTGTGGGCATAGTTTCTCACTTGTTTGAGCTGCGAAAAACTGAAGTATTGGAGAGCGATGTAGAAGGTCGCTTCTTTCCAATGGGAGAGGAATAGCGATTCCGAATAAGTTTTCAGTTCATTGGGCCAGCTGGTCCACGGATTTTGTTCGAACCGGTCTTTGAGCACCTTAAAAAGAGCATAGGGTTTTACCCACGGATTTTCATCGATGAACTGATTGAAGGGGAGCGATTTGGTGAGCTCCGCTCCCACTTTTTCTAAGTAAGTGCGCAAAAAGTGGAGCTTGCGGCTCTGCACTTCAGTAAAAGCAATGTGCGTGGAGGCGCTGAGCTCTTTGAGCGGCTCCAAAAGTTCCTTCAGCGAGGAGTCTAAGTCAGGGAGCGCATGTAAAGAAATGTAAATGGGATTGAGCGCGCAGGAGGAAAGGGCGTTGTAGGGGCTTGGATCGGATCCTGAGTCGTTCAAGGGGAGGAGTTGGATGACGTCGAGCCGAAGCTGATGGCAAAAATTGATGAGCGGAAGGAGGTCGAGGAATTCGCCGATCCCGCAGCTCTCTGCGGTGTGCAGGGCAGAAAGTGGCAGGTCGATTCCGTTGTGGGACCGGACCCCGATTTTTTTCCATAGCGGCCCGCAGGCCCCCTGCAGCAGCCCGTCTTCCAGATGGGACGTCATGGTTTTTTCGGAGTGGGGATGACCCCACTTTCCAAGGCAGTGCGCCAGCTGCTTGCCTTCTCGATGAACTCGTTCAGAAACCCGAGGAGCTCCTTCCCGTGGATGGCGCGCACCGGGAGGTAGGAGAAAAGGGCGAGTTGATTATTTTTTCCCGAATAGCCGAGTATGCCCAGATGCACATCTTGATTCGCTTTGAGAGCTTCCCGTAAAATATTTTCTCGAAATTTTCCCGGGATGATCTCCCCGATGAAGGTGGCAATGAGCAGAGCCTCTTTTTGGAGGTCATTTTCGATTTGGACGTGGAAGAGATCGTTCACATTCAATTTGCAAACGCCCCGTTTATCGGGATGTAAAGGCTGCCCGATCTCCGATCCCAACTCCATTAGCAATTCTGTATAGCGGTCCATAGTTGTATGAATAGCTGTAAAGGATGACTAAAATCAATCTTTTTTTGTACCATCATAGGATATGTTTATTCTTCCCCTTTTTATTTCTGCGATTCTATTTTTTGACGCGGATGGTTCTCTCGAGAAGCATGCGGCGATCAGCGCCTATGCGGTCAATATGGAAACCGGTGAAGTGTTGCTCGATAAAAATAGCGATAAGAGCCTCGCACCCGCTTCCTGCATGAAAGTGGTGACCACTGCTGCAGCCCTGCAGCTTTTGGGCCCCGAGATGAGCTTTCAGACCGATCTAGAATTTGATGGCGTGTTAGGCGAAGATGGAACGCTCTCTGGCAATCTCTACATTCGGGGAGGGGGGGATCCTTGCTTGGGATCCGATCGGATCGCTCCTGCGCTCTCCTGGGAAAAACAGGTGGAGGCCTGGGCGACCGAGGTGCAAAAGCTCGGCGTGAAAAAGATTTTGGGCCAGGTGATCGGCGATGCGAGCTTGTGGGAGCGGGCGCTCGCCGCCCCGGGCTGGACCTGGGAGGATTTGGGAAATTACTACGGGGCGGGCGCATGCGCCCTCTCCTTTCATGAAAATGCCTACACCTTATTTTTTAAGCCGGGTGAGAAAGAGGGGGACAAGACGGTCGTGCTGCGGACGGAGCCGAAGATTCCGGAGCTCGCTTTCCATAATGAGGTGAAAACGGGGCCGGCGGGGTCGGGGGATCAAGCCTGTATTTATGGCGTGGAATATGTTCCTCTCCACTTTTTGCGAGGGACCGTTCCCGCAGGCGTCGAGGCCTTTTCCATTCGCGGATCGATCCCCGATCCGGCGGCATTTTGCGAGGCATCTTTGAAAGAGGCGCTGCGGGCAAAGGGGGTTGCTGTGGAACAGGGGGCCTTGCCAGTGCAGGGGAAGCGGGAGCTATTCTACGCGACGCTCTCACCGCCTCTGAAGGATATCGTCTATTGGACCAATCAAAAGAGCCTCAATCTTCACACGGAGCACCTGCTCAAAAAAATGGGGGAAGGATCGACGCGGAAAGGGACGCAGGTTGTGACAGAGTTTTGGCGAGACCAGGGGATCGATCTCGAGGGGTTCAATATGGCCGACGGCTCGGGGCTTTCCAGAAAGAATATGGTGACGGCGAGCCAGCTCGTGGCCGTGCTCATCAAGATGAAAAAATCTAACGTGTTCCCGGCATTTTTGCAGTCGCTGCCGCAGCATGGGGCGCATGTGCGTGCGAAGAGCGGCTCGATGTCGCAGGTGAGAGGTTATACTGGGTATGCGGGAAACATTGCGTTTGCAGTTCTTGTGAACCAATGTTTGGATCCCCAGCTCAGTAAGAAAATGGATGCCTTTCTTTCTGATTTAGATCAGTTAAATTTGAAACAATAAACCAGTTTCTATTTTAATTTGTTTTTATCTCGAACAGTAATAAAATCGATCCAATTAAATTGGAGGTTTTATGAAAAAACTGATCATCGCTGGACTTCTCGCAACATCATTTGCGTGTGCAGAGGAAGAGCCTGTGAAAAGCAGCTCTGCCTATGTGAGTTTGGGTCTCGGCCCTTTTCCGGTCCCCATGCCTCTCTTTGGAATCGGCGGACGCTTTCAAGAAGGCCATCATGGAGCAGATATCTCTCTCCAAGGAGTTAGCTTTGGCAGAGGCTTTTCGATATTAAAGGAAAACGTAGACTATCTCTACTACTTTAAACCTAATCTCGAATCCCAATTTTATGCAGGTTTTGGCGCAAGCGCCACCGAAATTTTCAGTAATAGAAAATGCGAATCCTACCTTTCTCCCCAATTTCTCATTGGGAAACAATACACAAATAAGGTCGGCGATGTCCGGTTCTTCCAAGCCCAGATAGAGCCTGTCTTTCTAGATCTGAATAGAAACCTGAAACCGGGATTTTTCCCTGTTGTCGTGCTCTCTTATGGGATTTGTTTTTAGAATTGCTTTTTCTCTTCTTCGCCTTCTTCTTCCTCTTCCAGCTTTTCTTCGAGCGTTTCTAGAGCATCGATGTAGGCGGAGAGGACGTCGTGGCGGTGCTGTTCGGCGCGGAACAGCTTGGGAGCGGTTTGCCGGACGGCATCGCGCATTTGCATATACAGAATAATCGCAGCGGCCGTCTCATCGGCAACACCGAGTTCGTTCGCGAATTTCAGGAGGGCATCCCCGGAAGGGTAGCGCTCTTGCAGAAAGCGGACGAAGAGGCGGGCGAGGAGATCGAAGGTCAGCCGCCCAGGAAGCATGAGCTCTTGGCGAGAAAACGCATTTTTGATCAGCGGCATCCGCGAGAAGAAAAAGCGGTACAGGCTCAGGATGGCCTGGAGGCTTCGCCCTTCGCTGATCAGGCGGTGCAGTTCGGCGCGCGGGATCGAGGGTCCTTTGGCCTTGAGGTCTGCGCCGAGCGAGTGGAGAAGAAAGCCGATGACCACTTGCATCCGCTCGAATGAAAAGGTGGAGGCGAGTTGCTGGAATAACGTGTTGGCGTCGCGCGGATTGCCCGTAATGTCGCGGTAGAGGTCCCGGAGAGCTGTGGGGCTTCCCAGTCCTTTGGTCGCAAATTCTGTGGTCAGCGCAGCAATGTTTTTTCCGGCGCGCACTTCTCTTCCGTAGAGCCTGTTGAGCTCTTCCTTGGCCTCGCGAACGCTCTCAGCAAGGGGGCCTTCTGTCGTTTCGAGGAGGTAATCGAGGGCCTCGTCGGCAAGGGTGTAGTCGGAATAGATCTCGAGGACTTTGCGCAGCACATCCTCTTTGGTATCCGTCTCCTTGATCATCGCGCGGAGCAGCAGCAAGGTACGCGATTGAAGCTCGTGGTTGCGGCGCTGGAACTCTTGGGCGACATTATCAAATTTTATCGCGGTGACGTGTCTTTCTTCTTTTTTCTCGGTCTTTTCTGACTTCTCCGACTCATCGTCCCTTTTCCTACGGACTTTGGTCTCGAGGGTCTCAAAGCGGCGGGACATGGCGAGCGGGTTGAAGACGTCCATTTCGCTCCACTCGACAAATTCTTCGGAGCTGGCCTCTTGGGCCATGGCAAATTTTAAGGCCGCGGCCGCAGCTTGGGCCTTGTAGATTTGGCTCGACGAAGGGGGGACATGCGCTGGGCCTAAATTTTCTGCCATAGATTATAGGTGGACTCTTCCCAGGGGTTGGATGCGGATTTCTGGAACAATCTCTTGGTAAGAGACA
The DNA here is from genome assembly GCA_009885755.1 of Parachlamydiales bacterium. Classification (GTDB taxonomy): domain Bacteria; phylum Chlamydiota; class Chlamydiia; order Chlamydiales; family Rhabdochlamydiaceae; genus VFKB01. The sequence continues at coordinate 6,834 of VFKB01000032.1, forward strand.
ACGGCCATCTCTGGGAACTCTCCCTCGATGAGCTTGCGCACAAAACGGCGGACGTCGATAGCGGTGAGGAGGACCGGAGTTTGGCCTCCGACGGGGGTCGGCACAATGGTGTTGCGCATCGAATGGAGGATCAGCTGGACCGAATCGGGATCGAGGGCCAGGTAGGAACCGGCGGAGGTCTGCTTGATCGCGCCGCGGACCATATCTTCGATCTCTGGATCGAGCAGATACACGGAGAGAACCGATTGGCCGAGCGAGTATTTGTAGCTGATGTAGCGTTTCAAGGAGGAGCGGACATATTCTGTGAGGAGAACGGTATCTTTCTCGGTCTGGGCCCATTCGCTGAGCGCTTCCAAGATGGTGCGTAAATCTTTAATCGAAATTTGTTCCTGTACGAGCCGTTTGAAGATCTCGGTGAGCTTTTGGAGCGGAACGAGACGGGTGACCTCTTTCACGAGGTCGGGGTAAGACTTTTCGATGAACTCCAAAATGCCGCGCACCTCTTGGATCCCGATGAAGTCGCTTGCGTGCTGCTTAAAGAAGTAAGATAGGTGAAGGATCATGACGTCGAGGGGTTTCCAAAACTTGATCCCCGCCTTCTGCATAATCTCTTGGTATTTGGTGTCGACCCAGATCGAGGGCTGGCCGCTCGTATTTTTGGTCGTGGTGAAGGGGATGTTGTAGCGTTTGAGGTTGTCGGGGTTTTCGTTGGTTAAAAGGAAGCTCTCCAAAATTTTTCCGCGGAGGACAGGGACCTCGTTGAGGAAGATCGAGTATTCGTCGGGCTCTAGGGTGGGGGAATCGGTCCTCACGTGGACGCCGGGGAAGCGGACGCCTAAATCTTGGTAGAGGGCATGGCGCATTTTGGGGATCATATCATCGACAAACGTGGCCCCTTGGCGGTCTTTTTTGATGGCGGCGGAAAGATTTTTTCCCACCTCAAGGATCACCGGGAGGGTCAGGGCATAATCATCGACTCCGCCGCGGACGACGCTGTGGCCCTCGACGTCAGTTTGCATTTTTGCGGAGGAGACCATGCCGCCAGTGGTTGTCGTGCCGCCGCCCCGTCGGTCTTTATACCAAGTGAACGCGCCGACGCCTCCAAGAAGGATAGAGATCGGGAAGAAGATGATGCGTGGAAATCCAGGAACCCAGCCCATCATGAAGATGACGAAGCCGGCGATCATGATCCCCTTAGGCTGGCCCAAAAGTTGCGAGGTGATCTCTTTTCCGAGGTGGGAATCTTTTTTCTCACTCGAAACGCGTGTGGTCACGATACCGGCGGTCATCGAGATGAGGAGCGAAGGGATCTGGGTTACAAGGCCGGCGCCGATGGAGAGGAGGGTATAGACCTGGGCCGCTTGGTAGAGGCTCATCCCGTGCATGGCCGATCCGACGATCAACCCCCCGACGATGTTGATGATCGCGATCACGATACTGGCGATGACGTCCCCTTTGACGAACTTCATGGCTCCGTCCATCGCTCCGTAGAGTTGGCTCTCTTTGGTGAGCATCAGCCGGAGTTCGCGCGCTTGGTTGGCGTCGATGACTCCGCTGCGCATGTCGGCGTCGATACTCATCTGTTTACCGGGCATCGCGTCCAACGTAAAGCGGGCGGCCACCTCAGCGACCCTCTCGGCACCCTTTGTAACGACGATGAACTGAACGATGGTGATGATCAAGAAGATGATCCCCCCAACGACGAAGTTGCCCCCGACGACGAGCCGGCCGAACGTTTGAATGATGGCCCCCGCGCTTGCATCGAGAAGAATCAAGCGGGTAGCTGAAATTTCAATCCCAAGACGGAACAAGGTCGTGATCAAAAGCAGCGACGGGAAGATCGAAAGGTTGACGGCTTTTGGGATGTAGAGGGCGACCATCAGAAGAACAATGGAAACGCAAAAGTTCAAGGCGATCATGCAGTCTAGCACGGTGTGCGAGAGCGGAATGATGATCATCATGATGATCACGATGATGAAGAGCGCTAAGAGCAGATCGCTCGATTGCCCGACCACTCTGAGCGCGCGTTCGCTTCCCAGATTGCGGAACATAGTATTCATAAAGCCTTTCATTTAAACAACTCCACGTTCACTTCTTCACTATTTTCAAATTGAGCTAACCATTTTAATATTTCGGCTACAGCCTGATAGGTTTCGGTCGGGATGTAGTCGCTAATCTTTCCTTTTTCAAACAGAGTATGGGCCAGGGGCACGTTGCGCATGATCGGAATGTGGTGCGCCTGGGCTTGTTTAATAATCATATCCGCTACAGGTCCTTGGCCCATTGTCAAAATACGGGGGGCCGGCTCCTTTTCTTCCTGATAGTCGATGGCCACCGCGATATGGATCGGATTGGTGATCACCGCGCGCGCCCTTTTTACCGAAGACGGGCCTTCCTGATAGGCGATCTCCTGCGCGAGCTGTTTCCTTTTACCGCGAATGTGAGGATCTCCCTCAGTATCTTTATACTCCTGCTTGATCTCATATTTTTCCATTTTCATCTCTTTAGCAAAGTTTCTCTTTTGGTACACGAGGTCCAAAAGGGCAACCGCCAAGAAGAAAATTCCTACGCGCAGGGCGACTTTAATTAAAAAGCTGCTAAATATCTGCACGCTTCCCATTATGGGCATCCCCGCCGTCGCAACAATTTCAGGCAAGCTATCCCAAATCGCAGTATAAATTAAAAACATTGCGCCTGCAATTTTAAAAATAGATTTTATCAGTTCAAACAATGTTTTCATTTTGAACATGTTCTTAATATTCGTGACTGGATTGAGTTTTTTTAGATCCAGTTTTACCGCTTCGGGGGCGAAAAGAGGTCCGATGATAAGAAAACTGACAAAAACGCCGACCAGGCAGGTGGTGAGGGCAACGGGTAGACTTGCCCGGAGAATCGTCGAAAAAGCCTGGAGCAAATAGTTCCCCGCGTTGTTTTGCAGGTCGATATTGGTGGGGATCGCCCGGAATGTGGAGATCATGAACGCAGAGATCTGTTCAAAGATATAGCCGGCCAAGAAAATTGTGGTCGTGATGGAGACGACGAACGTAAAAGCGGCGGGAAAGTCTTGCGACTTTGCAACCTGTCCCTTCTTACGCGCATCCCTGAGCTTCTTCGGGGTCGCCTTTTCTGTCTTTTCTGCCATGGGCCCTGTTTTAGTCTGTGAATAGACCCTGTGCCTAACCTAAGTAAGGCAAAAGACCTAATAATCGCACTCTAACCCGAAGTCGGTTGGTTTGTAAAGATTTCTGAGGGCTCACGCAAGGCGAAACTTTAACCAAAACGGTATAAAGTGATGTCCAAGCCGCCGCTTTTGAGATCGTAAGTGCGCCTAGGAGTCATCCCCATCGTACGGATGATCCCCTCATCCACGCCTAGAATATAGGCTGTCCGATTTTTTAGGAAGCGCGCAAGTGCGGTGAAGAGTTCTGCTGAGACGCTCAGGCGGATTCCATAGGGAGGATTAGTCACGACAAGCGTTGGAGAAGTTGTGGGATAGTAGGAGCGAATATCCTTGCGGACCACTTCGATCCCCTCAAAACCTGCTTTTGTCAGGTGGGCGAGGGTCATCGCGACGGCCTGAGGATCTTTGTCCGCTCCCATGATGATCCCCGGTTTTAACGAGATGCGGCGGCTGTCGGCCTCCGCTTTGACCTTTTTCCAGGCCGCGTCGGAAAATTCGGGGAGATTGGTAAAACCCCACTGCTTTCTAAAAAATCCGGGAGGCGTGTGGGTGGCCATCATGGCCGCTTCCATCAAAAAGGTCCCCGAGCCGCAAAACGGATCGCAGAGGATCTCATCGGGCGAATAATTGGCGATGCGCAGGATGGCCGCCGCTAAGGACTCTTGGATCGGCGCTTCTGTCGACTCGGTGCGCCAGCCCCGTTTGAAGAGGGGGGCTCCCGAAGTGTCTAAACTGATCGTTGCCTTTTCTTCATGAATGAATAAATTGAGCTGCACGTCGGGGTTGTGCGTCTCGACCGAAGGGCGCTCGCCGCATTTTTCTCGAAACAGATCACAGATACCATCTTTCATCACCAGAGAGGCGTAGAGGCTGTTACGCAGCATCGGGGAGGATACGTTCGAATCGATGGCAAACGTTTTTTTGAGGTTCAGGTACTGCTGCCACGGGATTCTTTTGGAATTTTCGTAGAGGTCCTCTTTATTTTTGCAGGGGAACTGCTTGATTGGATAGAGGACGCGGGTGGCCAGCCGCGAGCAGTAGTTGATCTTGTAGACGTAGTCCATCTCTTGAGGGACATAGACCCCGCGGAATCCCTTACGGGCGTTCAGAACCCCTAGCTCTTTGAGCTCATCGACGAGCAGTTGTTCAATTCCCGTGGGGCATGTGACAAAAATCATTATTATTACCTAGTTGTGGAAGAAAAGGACCACGTCGCCATCTTTGACGATGTATTCTTTTCCTTCCGATCGCGCTTTTCCGGCTTCTTTGGCCCCGACCCTGCCTTTGTAGTGCATCATCGCCTCATAGGGGACGACTTCAGCGCGGATAAATCCTTTTTGGATGTCGGTGTGAATTTTCCCAGCGGCTTCTTGGGCGTTGGTCCCTTTTTTAATCGTCCAGGCGCGCGTCTCAATCTCACCTGTCGTGATGTAGGTGATGAGGTCCAGCGTGTTAAAAGCAGCCTTGATGAGGCGGTCTAAGCCCGTTTCTTCGAGACCGAGCGTCTGGAGGAATTCGCGGGCGTCCGCGGGGCTGAGCTGAGCCACCTCTTCTTCGAGCTTGGCGCAGATCGGGATGACCCGGTTGCCCTCTTTTTCTGCATAGGCGCGGACCTTTGCGACATATTCGTTTTCCATCGAGGGAAGATCGTTTTCAGAGACATTGGCCGCGTATAATACTTTCTTGTCAGTGAGGAATGGATAGGCCGTGAGGTGCTCTTTTTCTTCCGGAGTGAGGCTGAGTGTGCGCAGCGGTTTGCTTTCGTTGAGGTGGGCCGCCGCTTTTTGCAGTGTTTCGTAGATCGGGACCAGTTCCTTTTTTGCTTTGATCTGTTTTTCGAGTTTTTTGACGATGTTGTCGACCATTTGCAGATCGGAGAGGATGAGTTCCAAATTGATCACTTCAATATCTTCGATCGGATCGACTTTGCCGGCGACGTGGATCACATCGTCGTCTTTAAAGCAGCGCACCACGTGGACGATCGCGTCAGTTTCTCGGATATTGGTCAAAAATTGATTGCCCAAACCTTCCCCTTGAGAGGCACCTTTCACAAGACCGGCGATATCGACAAAGGTCATCGTGGCAGGAATGATCTTTTTGCTGTGGGACATATCGGACAATGCTTGCAGGCGAGGATCGTCAACGTCCACAATTCCTACGTTCGGGTCGATGGTGCAAAAGGGATAATTTGCCGCCGCTGCCGCTTTCCGGGTCAGCGCGTTGAAGAGCGTCGATTTGCCCACGTTGGGAAGACCTACAATACCGCACGATAAGCCAGCCATAATACTTTAATCCTTGAATATGATTTCGATAGGTTGATGGGAAAGAACTTCAGGTGTTTTAAGATAGAGCGTAGAACCTTCAATTCTCGCAGTGCTTGCGGAGCCCGCGACTTGAACCGCATAGGTTCCGTTGGGAGGAAGGCATAGGCCTTGGAGGGGAATTTCTGCTGCGGCCTGAGTGTAAATAGAGAAGGGACGCCCGAGCATGAGGTGCACCGTTTCCATATCTCCTAGCTGTAGAGCTTTTCGTATGGACCCAGATGAAACCTCTAAAAATTTATCGATGTATTCGGCCTTAAAGCCAAGTGTTTTGCCAAGGGCTTCTACTTTGTCTGCTGTGCCCAGCTGCCGATTCCCTAAAGCGGAACCCTTGCCTAAAATCAAATGGGTAAAGCAGAGATGCTCTTTGAGATTTTTCAAGAAATGGTCATAGGTCTCTGCCGCCAATTCTTTCGTGAACGGAAGGGCGATGACGAGATCGACGCCTGCTTGTTCCAGAAGACGGAGCTTGTGCTCCGGAGTTGAGAGAAGCGGGGCTGGATTTGCGCTTTTGAGAACTTCCGAAGGGTGGTTGCTGAAGGTGAGGACAGCCGTGCGCAAGCCTGTTTTTTTTAGGGCGCTAATCAGCTGCTGGTGCCCGCGGTGGAGCCCATCGAAATTGCCGATTGTGAGCGCATAGGGAAGTTTTTCTACAGAGCGAACAATCTTCATAATACGCCTCTCAAATGGGGTGCGATGGCGTATGGGGGAGAGAAAAGCAGGTTCCCATCGATGCATTCGCTGAGCAGGTAAGGGCCGCTGCGCGTTCTCGTGAGGTCGCTGAGATAGGCGCCGCAGGTGAGCTGAGCCCCCAAATCGTGGGCGATTGAGCGGATATAGGTCCCTTTGCTGCAAGAGACGCGGAGCGTGAGGCGCGGATAATCATAGGAGATCATCTCCGTATGCATGGTGACCGAAACAGCTTCTCTTTCGATGGAAATTCCCTTGCGGGCGAGCTCGTAGAGACGTGTGCCGTCCACTTTCTTTGCAGAAAACATCGGAGGTGTTTGTAAAAGCGTTCCTTGAAAAGAGAGAAGGGCAGTTTCAACTTGTTCCAGGGTCGGAGCGTAGGGGGATTCAGAAACAATCGTCCCTTCGCTGTCGTAGCTGTCGGTCGCAACGCCTAAGGTCAATTCAGCGAGGTATTCCTTGTCCTGGTTGAGAAATTGGTCGGAGCAGCGGGTGAAGTTTTTCCCTACTAAAAGGATCATGACCCCTTGGGCAAAGGGATCGAGCGTGCCGGCATGCCCAATCTTTTGGACGCCTGTTAATCTGCGCAAGGCGGAGACCAAGCTGAACGACGTTTTCCCTTTAGGTTTATTAACGAGGAGTAAGCCCTGAATCATAGCCTGAATCTTGTGTTTATCAATGAAAGCTGACTATTCGTGAGGCGATATTTTCCTCGTCTTCTCTTCTTCATGGATCTTGTTCAACAGAGAGTCGATTTTTATCAACTCATCGACTGAAGAATCGATCTTAAAGATGAGATTGGGAAAATAACGCATTGTCACTTTTTTCGAGGCATGAACCGCGATAAATCCCGCAGCTGATTGGAGGGCAGCCAAGGTTTCATTCTTTTCTGCATCGCTGCCGATCACGCTGATGTGCACTTTCGCGCTGTGAAGATCGCTGGCGATATCGACAGCGGTCACCGTCAAAAAGCGGTGGATATGGGGGTTGCGCACTTCTCGCGTAATGACTTCAGAAATAACTTCTTTTAATAAGGAATTAAGTCGTTGGATACGTTGCTTCATAACTCCTGCTGCAAGTAGGTAATTTCATAGGCTTGGATGATATCTCCCTCCTTGAAATCGCTGAAGTTATCCAATAGAATCCCGCACTCATAGCCCTTGGAGACTTCTCGGACGTCTTCTTTGACGCGCTTGAGCGAGTGGATGGAGCCTTTCCAGATGACCTTGTTGTCTCGAAGGAGGCGAACGAGATGGCTCCGTTTGATATTTCCATCGGTGACTTGGCATCCGGCGATCGCGCCGAGCTGAGAAGATTTAAAGACCGCTTTCACAAGAGCCGTTCCCGTGTCATTTTCTTGAGGGATCTTATCTAATAGCAAGAGCATGACGGCTTTCACATCGTCGACGACGTGGTAGATGATGTCGTGCAGTTTCACTGTCACTTTTGTCGCGCGGATCAGATCTTCGGCGCGGCTTTCAATTTTGGTGTGGAACCCGATGATCGTCGCTTTGGAAGCGGCGGCCAATTGGATATCCGATTCAGAAATTTCACCCACATCTGCGGAGAGAATATTGATGTCTACCTTGGCAGATTGAATTTTCATGAGCGATGTTTTTAAAGCTTCCAAAGAGCCTTGCACGTCAGCGCGCAAGATCAGGTTGAGAGTCTTCCTGTCTTTTTTCTCTGCGCTTGCCTGCAAGAGGCTATCGACGCCAGCGCGTTTTGACTGTTGGAAGGTGGTATATTTATGGCCTTCCGTTCTACCGTGAGAGAGTTCACGGGCCTCTTTTTCGTTCTTGACGCCGATGAAATCGCTGCCCGCTTCGGGAACTTCTGAAAGACCCGTAATTTTTGCTGGCGTAGAAGGGCCTGCTTCGAGGATCTCTTTGCCATGCTCGTCATGCATTGTTTTAACGCGTCCCCAGCTATTCGCAAGAACGAGGGCGTCCCCTTTGCGCAAGGTTCCGTTTTGAACGAGGACAGTCGCTACAGCGCCGAGTCCTTTGTGCATTTCCGACTCGATCACGGCGCCGCGCGCACGGGTATTCGGATTGGCGCGGAGCTCTAAAATTTCTGCTTGAAGGGCCAACATCTCGAGGAGTTTCTGAATTCCTTCTTTAGTGACAGCGGAACAATTAACCGTAATGGTCGTTCCACCCCAAGTTTCGGGAAGAAGGTTATTGTCAGCCAGTTGGCGGTAGATGGTTTCAGCATTAAAATTCGGTTTATCCGATTTATTGATGGCAACCACAATCGTGACCTGCGCTTCACGCGCCTGCTCAATGGCCTCTAATGTTTGGGCGCGGATCCCTTCGTCTCCAGCGACAACGATCACCACGATATCGGTCACATCAGCGCCGCGGGCGCGCATTTCAGAAAACGCTTCGTGGCCCGGAGTATCCAAAATAGTGATGGGGCCGACAGGAGTTTGGCACTTGAAGGCGCCAATATGCTGAGTGATCGCTCCCGCTTCGCCAGCGGCAATGTTGGATTTGCGGATCGCATCGATCAGACTTGTTTTGCCGTGGTCTACGTGGCCCATGAAGGCGATCACAGGAGGACGGAGCACCAGGTCGTCAGCAGGAGTTTCTTGAATTTCTTGCTTGATCGTTTTGTCGGTGATTCTAAGCCTTTCTTCTTCGCTTGTATCGAGGACGATTTCGCATTCAAATTCTTGGCCTAGGAGTTGAATGGTCGTCTCATCGTCTAAATAATCGTTCAACGTGAGGATAACGCCCTTGCTGAATAGGTTAGCGACTAGTTGTGACGCTTTCAGTTTCATCTCAGATGCGAGATCTTTAATGGTGATCGGGACGCGCACTTTTAGGTGTTTAGGGCGGATGACCACTTCATCTTGGACGCGGGCGCGGAATTTATTGGGGCGTCTGCGGCGCCAGCCCTCCTCATTGTCCCTTAAGCCTTGACGGTCGCGCGAGTCAAAGGATCGGCCTACTTCAGGGCCTTTACGAGCGGGTTTCACATCGCGGAAGTCTTTAAAGTTCTTGCGAGGGGCTTTGTTCTCTTCATTCACCGGGGGAGCGTTTGTTAAAACGAGCTTTTTCTCTTCAGCCGGCTTGATGTCTTCAAGAATGTAAGATTTTTTTGCAGGGGCGCCGGGAGTAGGTTTTTCTTCAGGAGCTTTTGGAGTAGGGGCTGCGCGTACCAGAGTACCCGGCGCGTTACTTCCTTTCGAAGCAGATGGTGCGGGCTTTAACGGGGCAACGGGAGCTGGGGCCGGGGGAGCCGCTTCTACGGGCGCTGCCGCAAACGGGGCTGCTGTTTTAGGCTCAATCTCACCTAGCTTTTGCTCAGCAAACTCCGTTAAAGGCTCTTTGGCCTTTGGAGCTGGAGGGGCTGGTTTCTTAACTTTTCCAAGTTGTAGCGCAGCCGCAAGCTGGTTGTTTTTGATGTTGAGCTTTAAATTCTTGGCCAACCGTTACATCCTCTTCTTTCTGATTTCGTCTAGAATCTTGTCCGCCAGGCCTTTAATCTCTGGAATTGCTTCAAGCTGCTCACGGGTCGCATTTAAAAGTTTACGCGGCGTATCGTAGCCGGCGCTGATCAAGCTGCCAATGATCAAGGAACTCATTCCTGGAATTTGGAGCTCATCATCGAGAGTTTTATCATCCGAAGAGGCGATCTCTTTTCTTTGAACTTCCATCAAGCGGCGATATTCGCTCATTTTCTGAACTTCTAGATCGACGCCGAGGAGCTGCCCGTTAAGGCGCGCATTCATTCCTCTTTTGCCTAAAGTCGTTGGATAATCTTCATCTTCCACGACAACAGAGATGGTACTGCCGCTCTCATTGAATTTTTTAATCTGTACAGGGATCAGAGCATTTTGCAAAAGCTGCATCCGATCATCGGAATAAGGGATAATATCGATCTTTTCATTGTTGAGCTCTCGGATGATGTTTTTCACCCGTGTGCCTCGAATGCCGACGCATGCGCCGACCGGATCCACTTTGGGATCCATGGAGCGGACAGCAATTTTCGTGCGGTAGCCTGCATCGCGGACGATTTTTTCAATGACGATCGTGCCATCGTTGAGCTCAGGAACTTCCTGTTGGAACAATTGAGCGACAAATTCAGGGTGGCTGCGCGACAAAATTACTTCTGCCCCGCCGCTTTCTGTATCTCTCACTTCCAAAAGGAGGGCCTGAACGCGGTCTCCGATGTTATATTTTTCTGTCTTAGGGTAGAAGCGATCGGGAAGGATCGCTTCGACTTTGCCTAAATCGACGACAAGAGTAGCTCCGCGGATCGTCCGTTTGACGGTCCCTGAGATCAGTTCTTTCAAACGGTGGCGGTATTCTTCATAAATCACATCCCGTTCCGCTCCTCTGAGCTTCTGCGAAATCACCTGACGTGCGGTTTGCGCCGCAATGCGCCCGAATTCTTGAGGAGTGACGGTGATATCGACCCATTGCCCAATCTCACAAAAAGGATTTAGCACTTTTGCGTTTTCAAGCAAAATCTCCTCTTCGGGAATGGTCACCTTATCGACGACTTCCTTTTGAGCGATGACATCAATATTTCCAGTCTTGGAATTAATGTGTATGGACACATTGATCAGACCTTTAATACTTTTGCGTGCGGCCGCTTTGAGCGATTCTTCAATCGCACTAATAATGACCTCGCGCTTGATCCCTTTTTCTCGCTCTAAATATTCGAAGATGGCAATTAGATCTTTATTCATGAAAATTTAGTTTCCTCTTACTCTTCAGTTTCTTCTGTTGTTTCCTCAGAATCTTCGTCTTTGGCTTTACCTTTCTTTGGCGCTGCTTTCTTTTTAGGAGCTGCTGCGCGTTTAGAAGGAGTGCCTACAACGATATCGTCGCGATTGTATTTATTTTTATCGACGAGATATTCCTTGATGGAAAGGGCAATTTTTTTATGTTCTGGGTCTAACTTGATCACTTTTGCAGTGACAGTGTCGCCTTTGTGTACAACGTCTTCTACTTTTCCGAACGGTTGATCGGAAAGCTCAGTGACGTGGACGAGGGCTTCAATGCCATTTTCCAGCTCTACGAAAGCGCCGAAGGCAGTGATTTTTGTGACGACCCCTTTAACAATTGCGCCAACTGGAATTGTTTTTTCAATGGTTTCCCAAGGGTTGTTGCTGAGCTGCTTAACGCCGAGCGTGATCTTTTTGCTCTCTTTGTCTACAGAGAGAACAACCGCTTCCACTTTATCCCCTTTTTTCAACACTTCTGAAGGGTGGGAAACTTTTTTGATCCAGCTGAGGTCGGAAATGTGGATCAGTCCATCAATTCCAGGCTCTAGCTCAACAAAAGCGCCATAGTTGGTCAAATTGCGGATCTCTGCAGCAACGTTGCTGCCGACAGGATATTTTTTCTCGACATCATCCCATGGGTTTTTCTCTGTTTGCTTGATGCCCAAAGAAATTTTACCCTCTTCTTTCTGAACGCCGAGGACGACAGCTTCCACTTCATCGCCTTTTTTGACGACTTCGTTAGGATCTGTGACGTTTTTCACCCATGACATTTCAGAAACGTGGATCAGGCCTTCGATGCCCGGTTCGAGTTCGATGAAGGCTCCATAAGGAACGAGGTTGACGATCTTGCCGCGCACTCGTGTTCCTGTAGGATATTTTCTCTCGATCTCTTCCCAAGGATTAGATTCCTTCTGCTTCATTCCCAAAGCGACTCTGCCTTTGTCTTTGTCGACATGGAGAATCACCACTTCCAGCTCATCGCCGAGGTGGACCATTTCCGAAGGATGCTTGATTCTCTTCCATGTCATATCGGTGATATGGAGGAGGCCATCGATCCCGTCGAGGTCAAGGAAGACGCCGAAGTCAGTAATATTTTTAACGATCCCGCGGCGCACTTCGCCTTCGTGGATATTCTCGAGCATCTCTGCTTTACGAGAGACTCTTTCTTCTTCAAGAAGTTCTCTGCGGGAGACGACGATGTTTTTGCGGTCGGTGTTGATCTTGAGGATCTTGAAGTCGTAAGTGTGATCGAGGTATTCATCAAGATTTTTAATGCGTTTGTTGTCGATCTGCGAGCCGGGGAGGAAGGCTTCCATCCCGATATCGACCATGAGGCCGCCTTTGACTTTGCGGATGACTTTCCCTTTAACGATCGAACCTTCTTTGCAGAAGTTGACGATGTATTCCCACTGCTTCAAGCGGCGGGCTTTTTCTCTGGAAAGGACAATTTGTCCGTCTTCACCTTCAGCCTGATCGAGGAAAACTTCGACTTCATTGCCGAGAACGATCTCATCGTTGTCGATGAATTCAGCGAGCGGCACAAGTCCTTCAGACTTAAGGCCGACGTCAATGACAACAAAATCTTTAGTCAGCTCTACAATGCGACCTTTGAGGAGGTGTCCCATGTGCATGGAGGAAACAGCGCCTTCTCCGGCGGTTTCTTCTTTTTTATTCAATAATTTTCTAAACTGTTTTGCGTCTTCTTCATGGTAGTCGACATCATCTATAACTTTGCTGTCGGTCCATTCGTGTTTAAGGTTTTTGGACATGTTAAAGGGACTCCTCTGTTAAAGAGGATAGACTAACAAAAGATAAATAATAAAATCAATGGGGAACATTTATGAGGAACAGCCCTGCTCCGATAAATTTTCTCTTCTGGGTCTAAATTGAGACCTCCTTTTCTGCGCAAGAAGCATTCAAAATAATGTTTCAATCCTGCATTGCTCGCAATAGTAACGAATCATGTTAATTGAAGATAATTTCATTTTATGTTACAATTCTATCAAGGTTAATCATTTTAATAATAATTATGAATACTTTTGCTATTACACATCCTGTAGCCACCCTTTCTAGAGCCATCGAAAACATTGTGATCGCCGGCGAGAATAGTAAAAATTTGATTATACAAGGTGGATGTGCTGTATTAAGCAGAGTGATCAGCCTCACTGTATTTCCTATCTTTCTTTTTCTGGAGCTAGTCTTCTCGCGCGTTCCCAAATTAATTTTATCAGTTGGCGATCCAAATCGATTCGAAAAAAAACTTGATAAGGTCGTCAAGTATGTCCTAGGCATCCTCTTGTCTCCGCTTGCCATTCACTCTCCGGAAGGCATGCCAGGATTTTTTCTAAAGCATGCTCCTAATCCAAATAAAGTTCTCCCTTTCGGGGTGGAGCTTCTGTATGGAAAGAAAGTAGACCAAATCGTCTATCCCAAGAATGTTGCCGAATTGCTTGAGGCTGTCCGCAGTGCAAAGAGAGAGAACAAGCAAATTTCCATTGTTGGCGCAGGGTTTAGCCAAGGGACGCAAACGGTTCCAAAAGACGGTAAACAAGTTGTCATAAGTACAAAATTCCTCAATCAGATCGAACTTGCAGAAGATGGGAAAACCGTCTTGGTTCAGGCGGGAGCCACCTGGGAACAGCTCCAGCTTGCTTTAAATGCAAAGGGCAAATCTTCGATCGTTAAACAAGCCTCCGACGTCTTTTCGATCGGCGGTTCGATCGGCATTAACTGTCACGGTTGGGCCCATGAGTACGGCGCCATCGCTTCTACGGTGGAATCTTTAGATATTATCGATGCTGAAGGGGAATTTAGAACGCTCACTTCGCAAGATGAACTATTTGGCTGTATGTTCGGGACGCTCGGATATTTTGGCGTCATTGTCAAAGCCACCCTAAAGGTTGTCGATAATGAACCGTTGATCGAGAGAACAGAAGAGATTGATATTGATCAGTTTGTGGAGAATTATAACACTAAGATCAAAGGAAAGGATATCCCCCTTTTTGGCGGACGGCTGGTCCTCGATAGTCTTTACGGGGATCCCTTGAGAAAAGTGTGTATGGTCCGCTACGAGAGAGAGCCGGAGGCAGGTCAGACGGGTATGCCCTCAAGCAAATTTACCCCTGAATCCAGTTACGGACGCCGTGTAGAGAGGATCGGCCTGAAGCTTTTTTCTCATCTTTCAAACTTTTCGGTCAAAAGATTGCTGAGCTGGTTTTGGGAGAGGGAAAGGACGCAGATGTTAACGGGTAGAAAGGTGACGCGCAACGAAGCCCTGCATCCTCCTATTAATGCCTTTAAAATCCTGCATCATTCCAATCTACATACACAGTGGCTGCAAGAATATTTTATCAAGGGAGAAAACCTTGCCGATTTTCTCCGCTTTTTAGGGTCCAAACTCAAAGCGCATAATGTGCGCCTCATCAATGCAACGATCCGACCAACCCCTCGCGATTCTATTTCTGTCCTTCCCTATGCAAACGAAGACCGATACGCCGTCGTGCTCTGCTTTTCCCAAGTTAAGGCGGATCTAGAGATTGCTGATACGAAGCAATGGATTGAAGAAGTGAACCAGTATTTGATCGACAAAGGAGATGTGTTCTATCAAGCCTACATGCCTTATGCCACTCAGGCCTAATTTGAGAAGTGTTATGGAGAGGATACCGTGGCCCGCCTAAGAGCCCTCAAACAAAAACATGATCCCGATCATCTTTTTGGCAATGTCCATACAGCTAAATATTTTGACCAGCCCCAGGAGATATCATGACCCGCGCTATCAGTTCCGCACTAAATTCAGCTCAAGACTACCTCGTGAGGCCCTTTACCTCAGCTACCCAGCTGCACGCCCCAACGCCGGCTCCCTCTTCAAATATCCGACGGGTGTTCCAGACCACAGATCAAATGAAATCAGAGTTTGTAAAGTTCCTCCAAACAATCTTTTACCAGCTCGATGATAAAAAGGTCCTGGCTGCGATGGAAAAATTGCTAGCGGATTCAAATAAAACCGACGAACAAATTTATCAGGAATTATTACAGAACATTGGAGGAATGAAAAAACAGTTTGCTCCTCTTTGGCAACTCTGGTCTTTAGGAGTATTAAAAGAGGGGATGGGGCACCAAGCCGCCGCATTCCTAAAGAATTTTAGGAAAGACGCCTTCCACGACTACATGGAAATTTATGACCGTCGCTATCTCGATGTGATCCGTAAAATTGCGGGCCTTCCCCTAGATGGAAAGACCTACGCTGTTTCAGATCGGGGCAACGTGACCTTTGCCGACCGCTTACAGGCTGGGGCTGTTTTATCCTCATATCCGTATCAGACACACATTCCTTTAAATGATCCTGGATGCACAGAGCCGCTTGAGCATCCCGAACAGACACATAAACCGATCAGCGACGATGTACCAGATAATAGTGTGGATTTTATCGCGTGTCTCGGCGGATTGCACCATATTCCTAAAGAAAGGGTTGAGGCTTTCGTCGCTTCGCTCAGCAAAAAACTCCGGCCCGGCGGCGTGATCCTGCTCAGAGACCATAATGTTGGGGATCGCACAGGAATCGCTGCGCTTCCCCAAAAAGACCTCGAGGCGATTGCAGCCGTTGTCCATACATTTGTCAATGCGGAAGCGGGAGTCCCTTGTTCCATTGAGAATAAGGAAATCCGTGAGTTCAAAAGCGTCGATGAGTGGAAAGCGCTGATGGCTAAGCATCAATTTGTTCCGATCTCCTCGGAACTTCTCGTTCTGAAAGATGATCCCACGGAAAACGGCATGTTTGCTTTTGTAAAAGCTCCCCAAAATCTCGACGAGCTCCGCCAAGCCATTCACTATCGAAGCGATTGCACACGTCCTCAAGATGGAGCCCGGGGCACCTGGATCGAGTGGGGCAATGTCCGTTTTTCTAAACAGTATGCCGCCTTTGTCCAAGACCACCACTCCTACGCCTTTGATTACATGGGCCACTTACGCCAGCATTGGCAATACTTTACCCAATACCTGAAAGAATCGCGAAAGGATGGAATCACGCTGAGCAATCTCATTTTTTCAGACTATTTTGCGATGAACCTTTTCATCCTCTTAGCTACCGCCATCCAATGCAGCATTGGCTACCTTTCAAGCCTTCCCAGCATGCTCATCGCTCGGTGGAAACATGGAGAGAACTGGCGCGAGGTCTCTAACCTCACTGACCTTGAAAAATTTGAAGCACAGGTGGAGAACGAATATTCTAACTTTATCGACCACACGCCCTTCTATATGTTTGACTACATCGGTAAAATTAAGCAGCTCTGGAAGGTGGTGGCAAGTTCACAAGAAGCATGGACCGTGAAGATCGCCAGCGTTTTAAGCGCAATCTCTTCTACGCTGGGCTATTTGTTGAAGGCAGCCGCTTCTGCCCCCATACGCGCGATTTACAACTCAGAGCAGAACCTGGAACCAGATACGGTAAAAATTTTAGTCAAAGACCCAGATCATGAATTGCCCGCTCTTATCGAGCGCTGGGAGAAAGAGAAGGATGCTGTGCACGACAAAAATCACAAAATCGAAGTGGTTTACAGCACTCCAGACGGCCATAAACTGGTCTCTGTTCCACGCTACCGCCCTTTCACCCAGATCTGTGGTTATTTGACCCAGACCTTGAAATTAGAGCTTCTCGAAGTTGGGAGCCAATCAGCAATTTCTGTAGACGTTCTATTAAAAGAGGGTGAACAAACGCCCATTGTAGATCAAACTAGAGTTGTCTATGAGATGCCTAGGCTCCAGGACGCAGAAAAACGGCGCTATGCCACCTATCAGGTGAACGTTGCCGCTCTCAATGCGTTTCAGCAAGCCGTTGGGACAGAGCGCATCGAATACATTCACGAATAAGAACGTTCCCTAGGTTTTTTTTATTTCTTTAGCTTCCGATTGATATAAAATTAAGATCCCCCACCATTCCGATCCTTGTCGGTTTGGCTAAAGAGATCAAGAATTTCTATTCAGAAGATAATAGACAATAGCGGCGTTCAGAGTGGCTGCGTAAAGGGTCCAGACAAAATAAGGGGTCAATAGGAGCGCTGCCGGCCTTGAGACACGCAATGCTGCGCGTAGTGTCAAGCCGATCATCACAATCAGCAGAAGAAGGTCGACCAAAGATAGATACGGATTGTGAAAATAGAAGAAGAGAAAGGACCATAGGCAGTTGAGGGCGAGCTGAACCAAGTAAAATGTAAGGGCCCTGCGTTGTTGTTTGGACTTTTTTTCTAGAAAAATCAGCCATCCTGCGGTCGCAATCATGAGGTAAAGAACTGTCCACACAGGGCCAAAGAGCCATCCAGGAGGATTCCAGCTCGCCTTTTTGAGCTCAAAATACCAAGGGTCCAACGACGGATAGGTCGCCCAGCTCCCCAGAGCTGCAATCCCAAAACAAAGTCCTAAGAAAAACAAGAGCCACAGCGCTTTAGTCAGATTGTTCATACTTCCCATTTATAGCAGAGATTGTAAAACATTTATTTAAACTTATCAATCGTTTACACTTTTCCTACATTTAGGGTGCATACCTGGCGGCGTTGCTTACTCTGCCTGTAAGATATTTATTAGACTGATGGAATTTCAAATTTTCTGAGGGTTATAAGATGGTTGTTTTTCAAAGGAAAGGTTTTTTTATTTGCTTATTCTTTTTAGTACTGATGATCGGAGTCTATGCGAGCGCAGATCCTGTCCATCCGAATCCGGTGGCAGCGGTGGCCAACCCGTGCCGTAATTACAGTCTTGTCAATAGTGTCGAATTTCACCCGAAAGAAAATCTGTTTTGTCACCTACATGCACTGCAATAGAGTGGTCCTCTATAGAATTGATGCCGCTGGCAACCCAAAGGTGGTCCAGAGTCTTGAAAATCCGCAAGCCAATCTAAGTCATCCGCAACATGCTGTTTTTTCACCCGACGGAGGGAAAATGATCGTGGCGAATTGGACGAATCAAACGCTAAATATTTACAGGCGGGAAAATGGGGGGCTTTTTTGCGGAGCGCCCGATATTGTTGTCCCTACTCACAGCCGCCTAAGGCATCATCGACCCCATGGCATCGTCTGTTCTCCTGATGGAAATTATTTAGCCATCGCCTATGGCTGCACAAGCAGCTGCGGGAGAGGAATCGCTTTATTTCGTATTGCTGAGGGCGCGGAGTGCGAATTAGTGGATCTATTGGAGGCTATTCCCGGGATCCCGAAGGGGATCACATTTTCCCCTGATGGGACCTGCCTCCTTGTGACGTTTTCTGATATCGATAGTCTCGTCATTTACGATCTTGCCAAAGAGAATTCCACAATACTTCCGACTCCGAGACAAATTCTTCAAGGTCATGAGACGCAAATTTCTCGTCCCGAAGATGTAAAAATTTCTTCCGATGGGAGTTATTGCGCTATATGTAATAGCGACAAGCACACCGTGACTTTTTATCCCTATGATGCGATCTCGAATCGCATTACTCAGAGTACGCCCAGTTATATTCTTCAAAACCCCCAAGCTAATCTCCATTTCCCTCATGGAATTGCTTTTTCACCCGACGGCGATTTTATGCTTGTAACAGAATTTGGTCCTGTCAGCACAGATCAAAGCGGAGCCATTATTTTGGGCAAAGCGATTAAGCCTAGCCATGCGAAAGTTCGTGTATATAATGTTCGTGATTTTTCCCCTAAATGAGTGAGGATCCATCCGATATCTTCAATATTTTGGTAGGGCCTGTCATCCATTGAACCGCAATCAGCCACAAACTTGGAATTTTGAGCTGGCTACGACTTTGCCCAATCGATCCTCCTCCTTACCCTGCCCATCCGGGGGCATGACTAGCGAGTGTACCTTAAAGATTGCTTCGTCGCTTTTCGGGATTATTTTGGGCGATTGTGGTATGTTTAATTTGAAGGGGGGCTAAAAAACGCTTGCAATGTTGTAATGCTGTAAAAAATCAAATAAAATAATAAAATAGAGAAGTAAAGAGATGACGCCGACTACAATCAACTCTGCAGCACCGGGTGCAACGACGGTGGCAGCAGCCGTATCCAGAGGCACTCCTGTTGTGTCAAATCTGGCCAATACCGCACTCGAGAATCAAACCCTAGACATAGCCTCATTGGAAGACAGGTGTCAATTTCCCATGCGGGGACTTCCCAAAGACATCATTAAGTGCATTTTTATGGAGTGCCTGTCTAGTGGCGACATCAAAGGTTTCATGGCCTTAGGCCGCACGAACACCCACAGCTACGTCACAATGCGAACCCTGCTGAACGAAGTTGCTTTAACGAAGCTTTGCCCTAATTTAAGAATTCTAGATGCAAGAACTTTCAAATTCCAAGCTGATTTGGAAACCGTTGATAAATACAAAGCCTTACAGACGTACTACAGGCTAGAGGCCTTCGTAGAAGGTCGAGAAGGCCTCACGGTAATCTTTAACCAAGGCGGCCTTACCCTGAAGGACATGAAGGACAACAAATGTGGGGTAACTGTTAATATTGCGTGGGATCAAATCTCAGAAGAGTTAGACGCTGTTCCTGAAGAGAACGCAGGACCAGAAATGATCTCTAACGCCCCTATTACAGAGACACGCAACAAGAGTGACGCAATGCAGGAAACGCGTGTGAAAGATGAGGTTGGATTTGATGGCAAGCCGACCCTTATACAGTACCTTGCCCTCCTGATCGCCACTCAGAAGGAATTGAAAATATGCCTTTATGGAGAAAAACTGCAAATTTATGGACGTATTTCAACGAAGGTTGCCGGCTATCCCTTGGTTGTTGGGGGCTCCGCCCCGGGGCGCCTCTTTCTCTGCCACTACGGCCTGGGCTATGAGCGCCACGGCGCTGGGGGTCGGCGGAAGTTGTAGGTCATTGGACCATTATTGAGCCTTTTTTTTGCATCGGATCAACTTGCAATCGTCTATTTTGAGCGGCTTTCCCACCGAAATTGACCTGAAAAGTTTAATCGTCGTGTGCTGATCTCGCAATCTTAAGCAAAAAAAGGAACAATCACCTATAGTGCAGCCAAAGTAAAAACAGAGGATGCATGTCGACATTGGTGATGAAATTCGGGGGAGCCTCTGTCGCCACTCCTGAACAGTTTGCGCAAATTGCCCAGATCATTTTCAAGCGTTCTCAAGAATATTCCCGTATCGCAGTCGTCGTTAGCGCGATGGGGAACACTACCGACCAGCTCCTTGAGCTCGCTCGAAAAGTTCACCTCAACCCGCCGCGCCGCGAGCAAGATATGCTCGTCTCCGTTGGAGAGAGAATTAGTATTTCTCTGCTCGCCATGGCCCTTTCTCTCATCCACAAAGAAGCGATCAGTTTTACCGGGAGCCAGTCAGGGATCATCACGACGTCTGTCCATTCCGATGCAAAAATTATTGAGGTGCGCCCGCGCCGCATTCTTGCCGAACTTAACCAAGGAAAGATTGTCATTGTCGCCGGTTTCCAGGGCGTTAGTAAGGAAGGGGAGATCACCACATTGGGAAGGGGCGGTTCCGACACCACGGCGGTTGCTCTGGGTGTTGCTTTGAAGGCCGACAAGGTGGAATTTTATAAAGATGTCGAAGGGGTCTGCGCTGAGGACCCGAAAAAAAATCCGGAGACGGCCGTTTTTGAGCAGCTTTCTTATGAGGAAGCGTTGACGATTGTCGATCGGGGCGCGAAGATTTTGCACCCGCGCTGCATCCGGCTGGCCGCAAAAAATAACTTGCCCTTGCATGTCCTGTCGTTTAAAACGTTGACAGGCGGGACCCGCATCGGCGGCGCATTAGGTGCGGAGGGCCCGGGAATTTACGAAGAAGAAGGAGCCGGCGTTGCCAGCGTTTGATTTTCCCGAGATTTTCACCATTTTTGACACCTCGTCGGAAAATCCGATCAGTCCCCTCTATAACCATTCGATCCGCAACATGCTCCGCAGAATTTTGCCCGGGGATGCGGAAGCGGAGTCGTTCCAAGAATTGCTCCCGATTGTCAAATGGCATGAGTGGAACGGGCTCAACGTTTCCATCTTTCTTTTGTGCCCCCAAAGACAAAACGTGGGGAAGTTTTTTTATGAGATGATCAGTCGCTGGCTGGTCCCCGGCAAGCGTCTGGCGATCCCCTTTTTTTTCTCGACCGACTTCAAAGTGAAGGGGAGCGATGAGGAGCTGTTCACGATTGCAGAAATCGTTCTGAAGTTGACCTCCTTACAGGATCTGGAAACCGTGCGCCGCAATTTACCCTTGATCGAGAGCGAAATTTTGCTCGGGACCGTGTCCGTCTATCACGCGAGCCGCATCTTGGAGATCAAAGGCCTCTTTGCCGATGAGAAGACAGCGCTGATCCAAGAACGGATCGCGACGCTGGTTCAAAGACGCCCGGAAGAGTTTGACTACGATATTTTTTCACAAATGCAGCACTTTCTCGTGATGTGCAGCGACGAGTTTAAGGCGGTGCGTGAATCAAGCCAAATGAGCCGCATCATTTACGTCTTTTATCTATTTCGCAAAGCGCTGCGCCAGCAGGCGGAGCTGCAGCCCCATAAGCGCCACCTTAGTTTAAAATTGAAAAAGAGCTGGATCCATACGCCGCTTGGCATGAAAAAGGTGCTCGGCGTTTTTGTCGGCCTCAACTTTCTCAAGGAGAATGAGATCTTTGAAGAGAGGCATATCCTGAAGGCTTTTCAGAACTATGCACCCGAAGCGCGCGTGGTTGAAGATTCTTTTTTTGTGAACGAGAGCAAGGAAGACGATATCCATACTTTGTACCTCGAGCTGGAAAAAGAGGGCGGCAGCGATTTCAGTTATGCCGAAGTGCAAAAATTGCGCAAACACCTCAAAGAAGATTTGAAAGGGCACGTCGAGCATCTGCTCAAGCCCATTTTTATGCCGCGCAATGAAGAAGAGGTGATGCGCAACATCGTCACCCTCAGTCAGCAGCTGCGCTATATACGCGATATTCCGCAGGTGATTATTTCGTTCGATGAGCAGACGGATACTGCGCTCTCTTTCACGATCATCGCGCTCCGGGTCCTGAATGAGGACTCTCGGCCGATCCACACCCTATTCGAAGAAATAAATTCAGAGCTTGACTATGTTCCCGATCGGATCAAACAGGTCGGCATGATCCGCAATAAATATCCCAAAGAGGCCACGGTCTTTAGGCTAAAGCTTCCCAATGCAAAATTTTTGCGCGAAGACCATTCGGTCGATCTCTACAAGGCGCGCCAGGAAGTGTCGCTCGAGCTGCAGCGGGCGTTGGGAGAAATTCGGGATTTTAACGGAGGGATGATCTCCAAGCAGATCGAGGTGTTCCACTCCTTAAAGAATCTCCTTGGCGAGATTGGGCAGAAAAATGCCTTTCTCCTTGAAAACTTCTTCCACTCGATCTTTCCTGTCGAACTGCGCAGTGTGATGGACCCCCAGCTTTTAAAAACATTATTTATGCTCTTTTTGAATCTCCAAGAGCAAAATCTGCCCAATAAAAAGGTGACGCGCCAAGAGGATAGCCACCTGTTTGTAATGATGGGGGTGCAAGACGTCGCGTTAAAACAAAAAATATGCGATGCCGTCGACCATCTGCACCTCGCCACCTCGGAGCTGCTCTGGGTCCACCTGCAGCTCTCTGAGACCATGTACCTCGGCTACCTCTATGTATCCCAGGATGTTGAGGGGCAGGAGCGGTTCCAACAAGCCCTTGACTTTTCGGCTGTAACTGTGTAACATTTCTTCTATGAAAAATAAGATTATTATCGCTCCTTCCATCCTATCCGGAGATTTCGCTGCCCTGGGCGCAGAAGCGCAACGCGTGGAAAAAGCAGGGGCAGATCAGCTCCACATCGATATCATGGATGGCCATTTTGTCCCCAACCTTACGTTGGGGCCCAAAGCAGTGGCCGCGATCAACCGCTCCACCTCTCTTTTTTTGGATGTCCATTTGATGATCTACAATCCTTTTGACTTCATCGAAAGATTTGCAGAAGCGGGCGCCGATCGGATCACCTTCCACTTCGAGGCCACCGAAAATGTGACCGAAGTGATCGAGTACATCCGCAAGTGCGGCATCAAGGTCGGCCTCGCATTCTCTCCAGAGACCTCTTTTGAACTCATTCCAAAATATTTACCTTTGTGCGATCTGATCCTGTTGATGACCGTACAACCGGGTTTTGGCGGGCAGAAATTTATTCCTGAAGTTTTAGAAAAGGTGGAATTCGTGCGGGAGATTTCCACTAAGATCAAGCATCCCTTGGATATCCAAGTGGACGGCGGCATCGACGATGTCTCCGGGCCGCAGTGCATCAAAGCCGGCGCTAATGTCTTGGTCTCAGGAACCCATCTATTTAAAGCTCCCGATATGAAGTTAGCGATCCAGCAACTGCGCATGGGGTAATTCGCATGAGAGCGATTTTTTTTGCGTTCCTTCTCTGCATCTCCCAAGTTTCTTTTGCCAAACAAAAACTTCTTAAGGCCCCTAAAGATCTTGCTCAAACCTATCTCGTCTATTCCCTCCGCACCTATCCCGGCATGTTTGCCTCCTGCGTGTGCGTCCTCGGCTTTCTAGATCTTTGCGAACAGGGTAAGATCGCAGGAGGGCGGGTCGATTTTGGAACTGAGGGAGTCTATTATGATCCGCTCGTAGGAGAAAATTGGTGGGAGTACTATTTTGAGCCAATTTCTGTCAGTTTTAAACCTGCAAAAAAAACGGCAGGGTGCGATCGGGCAACGACCTGTTTGTGCGGAATGCGTAGCAAAAAGCTTTCGATGCAGCGCATGCAGGACCTAAACCGACGGTATGTCAAAATCAAACCCCATATTCTCAAGCAGGTGGATGGTTTTCAGACGGCCTATTTTCAAGATTTTCATGTCCTGGGCGTCCATTACCGGGGAACCGATAAAAGCAAAGAGACCTCGCGCGTCCCTTATGAATCTGTGTTTATCGAAATCGAGAAGGCGATTGCCGCCCTTCCCAATGACCATTACAAGATCTTTGTCTGCACCGACGAAGAGGCTTTCTTAAAAGAGATCTCCGGGGTGTTTCCCGACAAAATTCTCTGCACGAATGCGACGCGGTCCACCGATTTGAAACCGATCCATTTTGCCGAAATGGGCCAATACCGTTTAGGAGAAGAGGCGCTCATCGATTGTCAGTTGCTTTCGAGATGCCATCTGTTGATCCGCACCCCTTCTTACTTCAGTCAGTACGCTGGGGTCTTTAATCCCCAGCTTCCCGTGATTTTGGTTGAACGATAGAAGTTAAGATTTCACTTCGCCCAACCCTAGCAGCAGAACAGTGTACGCTAACGCGCCAAAGACAAACCAGGGGTAGCCCCCTTTTTCCGGTTTGGGCAGTTCGTAGTGCAAAATATTGAGCAAAATCCCGCCGGCGATGAAGGAGATGCCGATGGCAGTCACCGCATCGGGGATTTTTGTTAGGGTTCCGATGAGATAGCCTGCCGCAAGAGCAGCGCAAAGCGCCCATAGAATGGGTTTGTTGGAAGAAATTTTGACCAGGTGGTCGCGGACGAAATAATGCATCCCGATCGCGATCGTAAACAGCGCCAAGGGTTGGATCTCCGGGTTCGAGCTGTCCGACAAGCTGGCGCCGATAAAAAAATTGAAGAGCAGATAACCCGAAGCGGGCAGCCAGCGATGGCACTCAAGAGATTTTCGCGTTTGAATACCGTAATAGAAAAGAACGCCCAAAAGGGCGATGAGATAGGCGTGTTTGTCGAGATAAGGGACAATGTGGTCAAAGGTCCGCTTTAGCACCGGCTCCCCGTCGCTAAGTGCGGGCAATAGATCGACAAATACATAAGCAAACGAGACGCCTGAGGCCAAATATAAAAAGCGGCCATGCCACAGCCATCCCAGGACCTTCACCCGGTTGGCATACAGATGGATCGCGATAAGGATCAGAAGAGAGATCAGCCCTGAGGGAATCATATTTCTTGGTACATATCATTAACCGCAATTTTCTTGTTTAAGATATTATTTTCCATTATCACCTGGAGTCTTTCATGAAATGGCTACTGATTTTTCTGCCACTTTTCGCTTGGAGCAAACCCAAACACGATGATTTTTTGGTCTTAGATTGCGCCAACTCGTATGCGGGGTTGTTTGCGACGATGAACTATGTCGTCGGAGCCTTAGACCTGTATGAAAGGGGAACATTCCGCGGACTCACCGTCAATTTTGACAAAGGGGGGCTCTATTACGATCCGGCCGTCGGAAGCAACTGGTGGAATTATTATTTTGAGCCGATCTATCTCTCGACGAAAAAGAAACAAACTCCTCGAAAAATGACCTTGCGCGAGGCTGACCAGTCTTTGCGCGCAGGACTTAAGGCGACAAGGCTCCGAAGTTACGAGCTGCTCCACAACTATGTAAAGCCGCTGCCTCACATCCAAAACAAAATTGATGTATTCGCCGCCGCGCATTTTGAGGGCAAGACCGTCGTCGGGGTGCACTATCGCGGCACAGACAAAAAATCGGAGGCGCCCCGTGTCCCCTACACGATGATCTATGAAGCGATCGATGGGCTCGAATTCCAGGATTTCATCCTGTTTGTCGCTACCGATGAGGCGGCCTTCTTGGCGGAGATTTCCGACCGCTATCCCGGGAGGGTGGTGGCTGCGGAGGCGATCCGTTCTACGGATGGCAGCCCGCTCCATTTCAACACTTCCCACCAATATCAGGTAGGGGAGGAGGCGGTCATCGACTGCATTCTTTTATCCCGCTGCGATCTGTTAATCCGGACTCCATCTTTTTTAAGTCTCTATACTACTTATTTTAATCCTCATATGCCTGTCTTATTGATTGAACTCGACTCTGTAAGTTTGTAACCCGGTTGCCTCGTGGTCCTTAACAAAAATTCTTGAGATAATTTCTAGCATGAAAGCTTAGATGAAATCGACGACCGCAGGCTTCGTAAGTTGATCCGTATTAATGCAATACGAATCAACTTACGATCGTCGATTATATGGGCTTTGACGCCGAAATTACTCCAAGGATTTTTGAAACAGAGCACTAGTAGTCCTTAACAAAAATTCTTGAGATAATTTCTAGCGTGAAAGCTCACTGAAATCGACGACCGCGTAGCTTCGCAAGTTGATCCGTATTA
>VFKB01000022.1 GCA_009885755.1 Parachlamydiales bacterium
AGTCAAGCCTTTCTTCGCCGATGGTACTATACTCAAGAGTATGGGAGAGTAGGTCGCCGCCAAGTTTTTTTCCTAGCCCTAGTTATCATTGATATCTAGGGCTTTTTTTATGCGGCAGAAGCTGCAGTGGTTAGTTGCTCCTTAGCGATCTTTTTTATGGCATTTTCAAAGTCTCTTGCCTGCTTTACTTCGCCTAATTCGCGAGGGGTTTCCCCGCTTTCGACATAATAGCTAACGACTCGAATCCGATCTTCTAGGCATTTTTTTTGGCTATCTGTGATTAATCCGCGGTCTGCAAGGTCTTGCGCACTGTTCTGTTTGCGGAGTTGGGCAATGATTTTTTTGGCTGTTTCGCCAAAGGGAATTTCTGCGTGTGGAAGAATTTTCCAAAGGTGTTGGTTGGTTCTTCTTGATTCTGTATGTTTGTGGGGCATCGCGTAGCCATTGTCGATCGCCTTAATTTCGTCCTTGTTGTTGATCATCCAGTTGGCGAAGTGGCGGTCGAGGTTTCCTATGATGAAGTCGATGACGACAAAGCGTTCAAACTCTTCTTGAGAAACACGGGCTTTTAAGAAATTGGTCCAGGGTGGAAGAGAAAGGAGCCACTGATATAACCTAGGTCGGAAGCGCGAATTATTCGAAATGCTCAAAGAAACTTCCGCTGTTTGTGACTCTTGGATGAAGGTTTGCAGCGATCCTTCTTTTTCTGGAAGGGTTCCGCTAGTTCTGTCTTCTGTAGAGTAGTAAAAATCGGGATGGGTAAATCGGGTGATCCTTGTAAAGGGGACGGTAGGGAGATCGAGCCCTTCGCTGATACGGCTGGATGCCTCTTCTGCCTTATATCCCTCTCCACTCATGCAGCGTACGGCGGTCGGTGAAAAGTGTGGGAAGATCCGATAGAAGATTCTTTTCATTTTACTTGAGAATTTTGAGGTGTTCGAGGCGAGCACTTCTTCGTCGGAAGGTTTGAAGATCGCGAGTTTTTTTCCATCAATATCTTTTAAAAAGTAAGATCCGCTGCATCCTTCATCGGTACCCTGGGGTCTAATGCCCAATCTAAAAGCGAGTTGGATCTTTTGAATCATCTCGTTCATGGCAGGACTGTCGGTCTGCTTCGTCAGTGGGGTAGTTAGGGTTTTGAGGAAATTGGCGCTAAGGGCTCTACGGTCAAAAATGGAGACAGGGAGCCTCTTAATCGACTGGAGCTGGGTTTCATCAGTAACGCGGCCAACTAGACCGGACACAACAGGTTTTAAACGCTGTTGGACAGCCTGTCTATAACTTTTTTGAACCATATAACGCATTTTTTGAAAAGTGGACATAGTGACAAATTCACCATCTTTGACATCAAAGAGTTGCCCTTGCTTTCTGTTTACAAGTATTTCTGAATTATTATTTATTTTATTCATAATTACACCTTTTTGCAGTGCAATTATATCACTTTTGAGTTGATTTGTAAATCAAACTAATTAAATAACAAATTAATTAAATAAATAATATTTCAAAATACTACTGAGATTTAACAGCGGTTTTGACGTAGCCCTGTTTGAGCTCGGTTTGATAGACGATCCAAAGGCCTAAGCAGACAATGCTTGTGGAGATAAAGATCGTGATGGAGGGGACTTCTCCCAGGAAGATCCAGCCGTTTAATGAGGCGAAGATCGGGCTGAGGAGGCCCACAAAAGAGAGAAAAGTGGCCGTATATTTACGGAGCAGCATGCCGTAAAGGTTGTAACAAATGATATTTGAAATCAGGGTCATGAGGAGGGTCTGCTGGAGAAAGGGGAGGTAATTGGCGGCGGCGACAGGCAAGGGCGCCCAGTTGTCGACAAAATAGGAGGTGATCAGAGCGAAGATCCCGCCGATAAACATACTACTGCCGTTGGCCATTAATGGGGAGAATGATTCATCTTTCACGATGAGGCGGAGGAGGACCCAGCCGTAGACGGAGGTGAGGGCGGCTCCCATGATGGCCAGGACGGGCCATGAGAGGAAAGAGGAGATGCTAAATAATTCTTGTGACCCGGTTTGGGTGAATAGTACCGGGAGGAACCCAACAAAGCCGATGCCGAGGCCGATCCACTTTCTTTTGTTCATTTTTTCATTGAAGTGGAGATAGGAGAAAAGGGCGGCGAAGAAGGGGGAAAGGCTGTAGAGGAAGCAGGTTTTGGCGGCACTTAAGTATTGGAGGCCCCAGAACTCTAAAATATTGGTGAGGTAGATACTGAAAAACGAGAGAAAGAGCAAAGAAGCCCATTGCTTCCCCGTAAATCTAAATGAGTTGCGGTTGCGGAACGCTAGGTAGCCGAGGATCAGCACGCCGGCGAGGGTCATCCGGAACCCGGTCAGGAACAGCGGCGGACTAAAGTCGAGAGCTATCTTTCCCAGCGAAAATACGCTGGACCAGGCGGCATACATGAATACGACGATACTGATAGACATGGGTGCATGATACCATTTCTGACCCATAAGTTTCCAAGGTTTATTACTGGTTTTTAAAAAACATCCGTTTTTCAAGTGAAAATAGTATATTTTGCTTTTTAATATTACGCTTCCTAGAATCCAGAAAAAAGGAGTTCTATGAAACGCATTGCGGTGACGGGTGGCGGTGGGCAAATTGCCTATAGTATTTTATTTAGGATCGCGAGCGGTGAATTGCTCGGCAAGGATGAGCCGATTGCTCTCCATATCCTTGAGGTCCCCGAAGCCCTTGAGGCCTTGAAAGGCGTTGTCATGGAACTCGACGACTGCGCATTCCCCCTTCTTAAAGAGGTGGTGATTGGGAGCGACCCAAAAAAAGTTTTTGCAGGCGTGAATATTGCCATCTTGATTGGCTCAAAACCGCGCGGCCCGGGGATGGAGCGGAAAGAGCTACTCAACGACAATGGAAAGATTTTTATCGACCAGGGTAAGGCGCTCGGCGAGGTGGCTGCCGAGGATGTGCTCATTTTTGTCGTGGGCAATCCATGCAACACCAATTGTTTGATCGCCATGCACCACGCGCCGAAGATTCCGCGGGACCGATTTTTTGCCATGACGCGTCTGGACCAAAATCGGGCGACGGCATTTTTGGCGAAAAAGGCCCATGTTCCTGTGACGGCCGTTCAGCGGGCGGTTATTTGGGGCAACCATTCGGCGACGCAAGTTCCCGACTTTATGCATGCAACGATCCATCATAAGCCGGTGCCTGAAGTGATCCAAGACCACAAATGGCTCAAAGAAGAGTTTATCCCCATGGTTCAAAAACGGGGCGCGGCAGTGATCGCGGCTAGGGGGAAATCTTCGGCAGCTTCTGCAGCCAATGCGGTGATCGACAGCATCCGTTCTTTATTGTTACCAACCCCTGAAGGGGAATGGTTTTCAGTGGGGCTCTCTTCCGATCACAATCCCTATGGGATCCAAAGGAATTTGATTTTTTCTTTCCCCTGCCGTTCGAAAGGGAACGGCAAGGTGGAAATTGTCTCGGGAGTTTCCTGGGACCCCTTTTTGAAAGAGTTGATTCTGAAGACCGAAAAAGAACTTCTCGAAGAACGCTCGTTAATTTCTCACTTATTGTAGGCAACCATGGAAGTTTTATTTCAAATCACCAAAGAGCAGCTGGAAACGGGGATGCGAGGTTATCCCGTCGGATACTGCACCACGTCGTATGTGGATCCTCAAAAAGGGCTCTTCTATGTGGGTAAGACCATTGATGAAGTGAGCACGTGGGAGCCCAGACAGGTGATCTATCTGTTATACTACGGCAAAGAGGGCACTGAGCAGGAAGTGAGCCAATTTTTTGCGCAGCTGCAAAAGCGGGCCCAGTGTCCGCGGGGTGTGATTGAACACATCAAAGGGTTGCCGCGCCAAGGGCATCCGATGAAGCTCTACTGTGCTGCAATGTTGATTTTGGGAATGTATTTGAAGTCGGGCGATTACAAAGAAGATTGTTTGGAACTGATCGCCAAGCTGCCCCATTTGACGGCGGCCGTGATCAATCATCACGCGGGTTGGGGCGATACGCCTCTTCCAAGGGAAGATTTGGGCTATATGGAAAATTTCACCCACATGCTACGCGTGCCCAACGCAGACACGGCTCAGCTCAACCGCGTCTTTAAATTATTCAATATTCTCCATTACGACCATGGAGGAGGAAACCTTTCTACGTTTGTGGGGAAAGCTGTCGCCTCCGGATTAGAGGATATGTATGGGTCGATCTGCTCCGCCCTCTGCGCGCTTGCCGGCCCCCGCCACGGCAAGGCTAATCAAGATTGTTTAGAATTTGTCCAAGCAGTACTTAAAGAGGTGGGGGAGAAGGCGACCGAGGCAGACGTCGAAAAACTGATCCGCCATCGCCTTGAATCGGGACAGCTCGTTTTTGGTTTTGGCCACGCCGTGCTGCGGGTGGAAGATCCTCGTGCGACCGTCCAGTATGACTATGCGCAAAAACATTTTAAAGATCATCCGCTCGTCAGAATTGCCCTGTTGCTCCGCAAGGTGGGGCCCAAAGTATTGGGAGAAAATCCAAAAATTTCGAACCCCTATCCGAATGTGGATGCGATCTCGGGGACCCTCCTGACCGCTGCCGGGTTCAATTATCCCGAGTACTTTACCGTCCTTTTCGGCCTCTCGCGTGCCGTCGGCATCGCGATCCAGATCGTCTATGAGCGGTGCGAGGCGCGCGGGGGAAAAGGAACTCCGATCGTCCGTCCTAGATATATTTACAAATCCAGAGAGATCGTGTAAGATATCCTTCATGACTTGGAAAGACGTAGAATTTATTTTCAATCGCGCCCTGCAGTATTCTTTCTCCAGAAAAAAATTTTGGTTCTTATTTCCCATCCTCGCGTTTTGCGGGCTGATCGCCGTGTTTTGCCGTACTTTGGCCGTTTGCTCCGGAGAATGGGTTTCGATGAGCTTGACCTTCTTGCCAATGTTCGTCTCTACAGCTGTTTTGATCGCGGCGGGGATCATCATCATTCGGATCTACCATCATGAGGTCAAAGGGCTTCCTATCAGCGTTCGCAAGATCGTGAGGGATTCGGGCGGCATCATGCTGGAAATTTCTTCGCTGGCCATTCCTCTCGTCCTCACCTATTTGGCCCTTTGGATCACGCTCGGCTTCTTTTATTTGATGAAGATGATTCCCGGCGTCGGCATGATTTTGAAGGTCATTCTCTCCTTCGGACCGTTTCTTCTTGTCCTCGGGCTACTCTTGCTCAGCCTACTGAGTTTGGCTATGCTCTTTTTTGTGACGCCTGTGGCTGCCTTCCAATCCAAATTCAATACGATCTTTGAGTGGAAACAAAAGTTTTATGAGAACGCTTTCACCCACTCCGCGCTCTTCCTGCTGGGATTATTTCCCGTCGCCGCCGTTGTGGGGCTTCTCTCGTTGGCTGCCGTGATCGCCGGAACAAGCTATGTGGAAGCGACCCGCACCCTGTCGATCGGGTTTACGTGGTTTTTTATCATGCTCCCCTTCAGCGCGATGCTGACGCCAGCCGCGCTCTTCTTCTTTAATTTTTCTGCTGAATGCTACGTATACGTCCAACGCAAACTTAAAACATGACAATTGCTATCATCGGATCGGGTTTCTGCGGCCTTGCGGCCTGTTATCATCTCCTAGACCAAGGCTACTCCGTGACCTTGTTCGATCCTCTTGGCGTTGGCGGAGGCACCTCCGGTGTTGCCAGCGGCCTTTTGCATCCCTATCCGGGAAGAGAGGGGAGATATAGCTGGAAAGCGAACGAGGGGATCGACGCAACGCGCCAGCTTTTGGAAGCGGCGCAGTGCACCTTGCAGCAGCCTGTATTTAACGATGCGGGGATCTTGCGGTTAAAGCCGCTTCTGACCGATTACCCCGATGTAGTACCCTATTCCTCGACCGGCTATCTGATCCAATCGGGGATCACCGTTTACACAAAACTCTATCTCCAAGGCCTCTGGCTCGCGTGCAAGGCCAAAGGGGCGGTGATGTATCAAGTGAAGATAGATCGCCTAGAACAGCTCAAGGATTATGATCTGGTGGTCATTGCAGCGGGCAGCGGGGTCTCACATTTTGAAGAGTGCCGCGACTTAAAGCTCCGCTATCTCAAGGGACAGATCTTGACGTGCAGGGCACCCGTGCTTTCGAGAAGCATCGTCGGCAGTGGCTATGTGGCAGTGAGCGAAACACCGGGAATTTGTTATCTCGGATCTACGTATGAGCGGGCGTTTGAGTCGGATGCGCCTGATCGTGCGCTAGCCATGAAAGAGCTGCAGCCAAAAATTGCGGAGCTTCTGCCCGGGATCAACGAAGTTCTTGAATGCAGGGCCGGCGTCCGCGTCATGAATGCCTCTCACTATGTGCCCCTGATCAAAAATCTCGATGAGCGCACCTGGGTAATTACCGGCATGGGCTCGCGCGGCCTGTTATATCACGCCTATTATGCAAAGCTTCTGGTAAACGCTCTCAGTGAAAAAAGAGCGATAGAGACACTAAAAGTATGAAAAATCAATTTCTCTTTTTAGGCTCCGGCGGATCTACGGGCGTTCCGCTTATCGGTTGTAACTGCGCTGTGTGCCGCTCCAAAGATCCCCATGACAAACGGCTCAGGCCTTCGGGGCTTCTCCAGGTGAAAGGAAAGAACTTTCTCATCGATGTAGGCCCCGACTTTCGGGAGCAGGCGCTGAAATATGAGATCAGCCATATTGACGGGATCCTGATCACTCATTCCCATTTTGATCACATTGGCGGCCTAGACGATTTGCGGGCGTTCAATTTTCTACAAAAGCAGAAGATTCCTTGCCTCCTTTCCATTGAAACCTTCGACGAGCTGAAGCTGCGCTATCATTATTTGATCCGCGACCAAAAGGAAGGAGAGACAGTCTGCGCCGATCTCGATTTTCATATCCTCGATAAGGACTTCGGCGAAATCGAGTTTCAAGGGCTCGTCTGGGATTTTGTCAGTTTCTATCAAGGCGAGATGAAGGTCACGGGGTTTCGTCTGGGCGATTTCGCCTACATCTCCGACATCCGCGAGTTTACCGAAGAGGTTTATGACGCACTTGTCGGGGTCAAAACTTTGGTTGTCAGCGCCGCTAAGCCGAGCGAGATCTTGATCGCGCGCGGCGTCGCCAAAAGGCACCTCAGCATCGAAGAAGCGATCGATTTTTCCGAACGGATCAATGCCTCTAAAACATGGATTACCCACATCGGTCATGAGATCGGTCATGAAGAGGTCATAAGAGAGCTCCCCCAAGGGATTTCCTTAGCCTACGATGGGCTTGCCATAGAATTTTAGCAATTTCTCTGGAAGTAAAAGACTAAATAGATAAAACTCTACGCACAAACTTGATCAAATTCAAGCAAAACAGACAAAATTCTGCTTTGCTAAGCAATCATGAGAAAAGGGTATTGGTCTATGCGAAACATTAAAAAAGTGGTTTTTGGTGGTCTCTGTCTATTGCTGGCGACGGGTGCTGTGTTCTATCGTTACCAGAGATCCTCGGAAGTGGAAGAGTCCAAATTTTTAGAGATCAGTTTTTTTCGGGAGCTCGCGAGCCTAGATCCCTGTTTTGCCCACAACTATCCCGGCAGCATTGTCGTTAAAATGACCCATGAGGGATTGATGCGCAGAGGCTTTGACGGCGAGCTAGTCCAGGGAGTCGCAGAGAACTATGAAGTGTCCCCCGATCACAAGACCTACACGTTCCATTTACGCCCTTCAAAATGGTCCAATGGGGATAAAGTCACCGCCTATGATTTTGAACATGCCTGGAAACGGATTATTGACCCCGCCCTGCCAACAACCGGTACCCTCAATTTTTACCCGATTAAGAACGTCGAAGCGATTGTGAAAAACAAAAAGAAATTAGACGAGGTGGGGATTCGCGCTGTCGATGAGAATACGCTGGTGGTAGATTTGGAGCATCCCGCCCCCTATTTTCTAGAATCTACCGCTTGCGCCTCCTATGCTCCCATGCACCAAACAGTTGCAAGGGTTTCCAACGGCCCCTTCATGGTGCAGGAGTGGTGCGAAGGGCAATCGCTGACCCTCTTAAAAAACCCCAACTACTGGGATGAAGAAAAAGTCCGTCTACCGGGGATCCACGTGCAGATGATCGTCGATTCGATGACCAATTTGCTCCTCTACAAAAAAGGGAATTTGGATTGGCTCGGCAAACCGCTCTCAGGCATCCCTTTCGAAGCCATTCCTACCATGCGCAAAGAAAAGAAACTGAATCACATCAACGGTGCCGGGGTCCTTTGGTATTTTTTAAATACCGAAACATTCCCCTTCAATAACAAGAAAGTGCGGCAGGCGTTTGCCTACGCGATCAATCGGAAGGAAATGGCGGAGCATCTCTTTATCGAAGGAGAAACTCCTGCAACGAGCATTCTTCCCGGTTCGTTGAGCGTCAGCTCTCAGCCCTATTTCAAAGACGGAGATCTTAAAAAAGCGCGGCAGCTTTTTGAAGAGGCTCTGCAAGAAATGGGAAAATCCAAGGAAGACTTTTCAGGCATCGTGCTCTACTGCCCTAAGGACGCAATGCACGAGAGCGTGGCCCAAGTGGTCCAGCGCCAATGGAATCAAGCCTTCGGCATCGACATCCGCATTGCCACCACTGATTGGAAGATCT
Organism: Parachlamydiales bacterium; assembly: GCA_009885755.1. Taxonomy (GTDB): domain Bacteria; phylum Chlamydiota; class Chlamydiia; order Chlamydiales; family Rhabdochlamydiaceae; genus VFKB01. The sequence continues at coordinate 8,602 of VFKB01000022.1, forward strand.
TACATGAAAAGCTCACCTGCGGCGATTTCCAAATCGGCAGTATGGTATGGGGGCCTGCGATTAAAGATCCGATCTATATGTTAAAAACTTTCAAATACCGCTCGGACAGCATTAACAAGACGCGTTGGGAACATCCTCGCTTTCAAGAGCTCCTGGACGCCTCTGATGAGGAATTGGACCCTGTAAAGAGAAAACAAATTTTTGTTGAAGCGGAAACACTTCTTATGGAGGAGCTGCCTATAATTCCGATTAGCTTTATGACAATTGATTATGCAAAAAATCCTCATTTGCATAACTTGTGTATTTCTGAATTCGGCGATATTGATTTTAAGTGGGCCTATTTTGACGATAAAAAATGAAAAAGCCCTTCTCATAGGGATCTATTCCTCAGGGAAAGATAAACAGCTCTGCGAAGATCACTTAAGCGAGCTCGAACGCCTAGCCGATACGAGTGGGCTTGAGACCGTCGATAAAATTCCTTGCTCGGTCAAAAAGATTGACGCAGGCACCTACTTGGGCACAGGGAAGATTGACGAACTGATCGCCCGCGCGAACGAGCTCGGTGCCGACGTCATCATTTTCGACGACGAGATCTCTCCGCAGCAACAGCGCAACCTCGAAAAACTTTTTAAAAAGTCGGTGATCGATCGGACCGAGCTCATCTTAGAGGTGTTTGCGCAGCGCGCGCAGACCAAAGAAGCCCGGCTCCAAGTCGAACTCGCCAAAGTCAAATACCAATTTCCCCGCCTAAAAAGACTCTGGACCCACTTGTCGCGTCAAACTTCGGGCGGCGGCGGCTTCACCAAAGGGGAAGGGGAAAAGCAGATCGAACTCGATCGCCGCATGCTCCGCGAGCAGGTCGAAAAGCTCCAAAAAGAGATCAAAGAGGTCAGCGCCCAGCGCCACACCCAAAGAAGCGCCCGCCTCCGCTCTCGCATTCCCACCTTTGCGATCGTCGGCTACACCAACGTCGGCAAATCGACCCTTCTAAATGCCCTCACCCAAGCCGGTGTTCTCGTAGAGGACAAATTATTCGCCACTTTAGACACGACCACACGTAAATATACTCTCCCGAACCGCCAAGAGATCCTGCTCATCGATACCGTCGGCTTCATCCGTAAAATTCCCCACACCCTCGTCGCCGCCTTCAAAAGCACCTTGGAAGAAGCCGTCTACACCGATATTTTGCTCCACCTTGTCGATGTGAGCAATCCGATGGCCGAGAACCAAGCCGAAGAGACCATGAAAGTCCTCACCGAGCTGCACGCCGCCGACCGACCCATCATCACCGTCCTAAACAAGATCGATCAGTGCAAAAATCCTCTCCTCATCCACAAGCTGCGCCTCAAGTATCCCAAGACCGTAGCGATTTCCGCGCTGCAGCGTACAGGGTTCGACGAGCTCCTCGAGCGGATGGAACAAGAGATTTCCAAGCTGCGCACCATTGTTAATCTCCGCATTCCCCAAAGCCATTACGCCCTCATCAGCGAGCTGATGCGCGAGGGGCGCGTGATCACTTCCGACTACGATGAGAACGACGTCCTGCTCCAGATCGAGATCCCCAGCTACTTAGAACACAAGGTGGCGCAATTTGTTGCAGATTCCTCTCGATGAACGTCCCCGTGAACGTCTTCTTCAGGAAGGGGTCGATGCCCTATCCCTCTCAGAACTCATCGCCATCATTCTTTGCACGGGCACCAAGGGTAAGTCGGTCCTCCAGCTCTCCCAAGAGATCGTTTCCCATTTCGGCAGTTTAAAAGAGCTGCTTCAAGCTAGCGTCGAAGAACTCATGGAGATCAAGGGCATCGGCAGGGCCAAAGCGATCCAGCTAAAAGCCGCCTTCGGCATCGCCCTCAAAAGCCTCAAACCCTGTTTTGTCTCCAAAAACTTCATTCTCAGCGCTGCGCACGCCTATGATCTCATCAAGTCAGAGTTTCATGAGCAAACTCAAGAAATCTTGGTCGTGATCTTAAGAGATGTCAAAGGGGCGCTAATCCACAGTCAAAAAGTCGCCATCGGAACACTGTCTGAAGTGTTGATCCATCCGCGCGAGGTATTTCATCTTGCCGTCCGCCATAAAGCGCACAGCCTCATCATTGCCCACAACCACCCGAGCGGCGACCCGTCTCCTTCAAAGAGAGATTTGGAGCTCACCGAAATTCTCGTGCAAGCGAGCCAAGTCATGGGGATTTTGCTTTCCGATCACCTGATCGTTGGTGCGCATACGTATGTCTCTTTGAAAGGGCGCGGGCTTCTTGGCCAATCTGCCAGATATTAGCTAAGGAAAGAAGCAGACTTTGATGAGTTTGATGCAGCCGGTTGAGAACATCTGCACGGCGATCAGCGAGATGATCATGCCTCCCATCCGTTCGCAAGCGACAAGCCCTTTTTCTCCGAGGATGTACTTGATGTTGGAAGCGAGAAGAAGAATGCATAGAGCAGGTACCCATGCCAAGATAATGGCGAGCGTCGAGATCCAGTAATTTTGTGTTTCCGCGGCAAAGAGCATGACATAGGCAATGGCCCCAGGTCCTGCGATGATCGGGGTAGCGAGGGGAACAATGAACGGTTCCTGGGCAGGAACTTCCGGGGGATGCGATTTGGGAAAAATCATCCCGAGGGCAATCAAGAACAAGACGACCCCGCCCGCAATGCCGATGATCGGCTCGGAAATGCCCAAAATCTTCAAAATGGCGTCGCCAAAGAAGTTGAAGAGTAGCAAGATGAATAAGGCGATGCACAGCTCGCGGAGGATGATCCGTCTTTGCGTCTTGGCGTCATAGCGGGCAAGGAGGCCGATGAAGAGGGGGAGATTTCCTAGAGCGTTGAATACGACGAACAATGACAGGACAAAGCCAAAGAAAGACATCTTTACCTCAGGGAGGTGCTTTTATTAGCAGCCTCTTAATTAGTAAAGATAATTAGAATTTTATTCTAAATCAAGAATAATCGACAAACTGTCCCAATCTAGATGAACAAATCGCTCATCATTTTTTGCCGCTTCCGCAGATGGAGAAAAGGGTTGTAACGGTATCACATAATGGGCAAATGTTTCCATGTGGGGATTTAAGTTGGGGATCTGGACCTTGAAGGGGAGATATTCTGGAGAAATTTGGCACTTGATGACGCCGCGGGCGGGCAGGCTGCCCGTATTTTTGACCCGGACAACCAGGTAGTGGGCGGAATCGTCGGGCTGGAAGTTGAAGGCATGTTCCTGTGATAGGGCGCCGAATAGATGGGCAACCTGGCTGGTGCTCATAATATACCCTTCTTTAATGACCTCAGACTTATAGTCGGTGCAGGGGATGGAGACGTAGTTCGCTTGGATCTTTTCAGAGCCTGCTGGGAGTCCGATCTCAGGGATAGGAGCGCTCAACTTGACAGTCGACTTTTCTGAGGGCTCTCCAGACCAAATGGAGGCAAGCATGAGGGCGGCTAGTGTAAGCATAAAATAACTCCTTGATGTCGTGAGTGATTGAAACCTACCCGAAATCAAATAATTAGCTCAAGAAAAAAGAATGGGCGTGGCATAATTCCTCCTTATGTCTTTACCCAGCCAAAAAAAGTTTAAGGTCGTGACCCTCGGGTGCCGCACGAACCAATATGAGTCGCAAGCCTACGCCGATCAGCTGCGGGCGATGGGCTATGCGGAAGCGTCGGGCGAGGAGAAGGCGGACCTATGTATTGTGAACACCTGCACCGTCACCGAATCTGCCGATAGCAGCAGCCGTTTGCAGATCCGCCAACTGGCCAAGGCCCATGAAGGCGCCCAACTCATCGTTACCGGCTGCTTGGCCGAACGGCTTCCAGAAAAAATGCAAGAGATCCCGGGGGTGACCCACGTCGTTCCGAACGCCAAAAAGGAGAACCTTCTTTCGGTGGTATTTCCTGACGAGGAGATCCCTGAGTTTGCCATTGAGCAGTTCGAGGCGCACACGCGGGCCTTTGTCAAAGTTCAAGACGGCTGCAACTCCTTTTGCACCTACTGCATCATTCCTTACGTGCGCGGACGCTCCCGTTCGAGAAAAAAAGAAGAGGTCCTCGCTGAAGTCAGGACACTTGTGGCCAATGGGTACAAAGAGGTGGTCCTCACCGGCATCAACATCGGCGATTATGAAGATGGCACCGACCGGCTAGCAGATCTTATCCGCAGCGTGGACCAGGTCGAAGGTCTAGAGAGGATCCGCGTCTCTTCGATCGATCCCGATGAGGTCGACGACAATTTGAGCGATGCGATCCTGAATGGAAAAAAGACCTGCCCTTCGATGCATATCGTCCTTCAGGCAGGCTCGAACACCGTACTCAAGAGGATGAACCGGAAGTATACCCGCCAAATCTTCCTGGAGACCGTAGAGAGGCTCAAAAAAGCTAACCCTGATTTCACCTTCACCACCGATGTGATCGTCGGTTTTCCCGGCGAGACCGAAGCAGAATTTCAAGAGACCCTCGATGTGATGCAGCAAGTAAAATTTGCGAAAGTGCATATGTTTCCCTATAGTGAAAGAGCGCGGACGCGGGCAGCCCTTTTTCCCAATAAAATCCCGCCCCAAGAAATCCAAAAGCGGAAACAAATCGTGCTGCGCCTCTCCGAGAAGATCGCCTTTGATCTCCGCGAGCAGTTCGTCGGGAGAAAAATGAAAGTCTTGATCGAAAATTCTGAAGGGGAGGGCTCTGTCGGCCACACTGAGAACTTTTTGAAAGTATTCCTGCCGACCTGTTTTCCGCCACATACGATCGCCACCGCGACCTGCATTGCCAACGGCGCCGAAGGACTGGTGGGAACATGTTAATTGCCGTCAAAGATCGTCTCCACCCTTTTTCGCACCGCTCCGGCGTCCGATGCCTAGTCCCGGGAAGCACCTGGGTTCTGGAGGCGTTTCCAACGCTGCTCCGCTTCTATGATCTGGTCTCAGGGAAAGAGAAAGAAGTTTCCTTAGACGTTGCCGGTCCCGTCCATCCGTTTACGGTCGAAGTGGATTTGGACAAACTGTGCGTGCGGGTCTTTGGACAAGGCGCGAGCGGATATATGCATTATACGATCACATGCATGGACAGCGAGATCGTCGTCGCTCCCAAAAATAAAGCCAAGGCCCACACCCCGCACTCCCCAGAAAAACTTTCCTTAGGAGCGAACAAGGCGCTTGACTGGGACCTCGTCGTCCGCAGACGCTACATGGAAGAGATCTTTCCTCAGTGGCTGCGGCTAGCGGCAGCCCTTCCTAAAATCCCCGAAGGTTCATTTTCTCATCCGCTCTTGGATGCCTGCCAGAACGCGATCGAAAAAAAACAGAAGGTGGAGATCGTCCCTGCATTCCTCAACTTATTTGAGGCTTGCTTTTCAGGGATCTTGGTCCCTTCCTGGACAGACGAGCGATACCTAGGTCTCATTCCCGACACTTACCGCGCTTCCAAACAAAGCCCCTTAGTTCTTTTGCAAGAGGGGGCCCGCTCCATCCGTTCTCTGTTTTACCGCAAAGAGAAAGAGCATGTCTACATCCTCCCTTGCCTGCCCCCTGAATTCCATTCCGGCCGTTTTGTAGGGCTGGATGACTTTCTCGATATCGAATGGTCTAAAAAACTGATCCGCAGAGCCGTGATCCGCCCCAAATTCGACGGACCTCTCCATCTCCACTTCCAAAAAGAGATCCGCAGTTTCCGTCTGCGCACCTCGCTCAAAGACCGCGGCAGAAGAGTAGAACGGGATGAGCTCGTCGAGTGTAAAGCCAACCGCGCGTTCTATCTCGATAATTTTCAAAAGTAACTTTTATACTGGAGTGTTTTTATGGTTCGCAGGTTAGTGCTCAGTGCTTTTTGCATCCTTGGTTTTACTGCACAGACCTTTTCTACAGAGGAAAATTTTCTTCTCATCGACGGCTCCTCCAATGGAACCGTATTGGAGCTAGGACCGCGCGTTAACGAAAGATTTAGCCCCTGCTCCAGTTTTAAGATCACTTTAAGTTTGATGGGGTATGACGCAGGTGTTTTAATCGATGAAAAGACGCCCACCTGGGATTTTTGCGAGGGATATGACGATTGGCTCATTTCCTGGAGATCTCCGCTAACGCCCCAGTCTTGGATGCACTATTCGTGCGTCTGGTATTCTAAGGTTTTAGGCGTGCGCTTAGGATTGGAAAAAATGCAGAACTATTTGACTGCGATGAACTATGGAAATGCAGACATGTCCGGAGGCGTGGTGCCGCCGGGGCCGGGAGAGGTTGCTTGGATCAACTCCTCTTTGACCATTTCTCCCAAGGAGCAGGTCGATTTCATTCAAAGAATGGTTTTGGGAAAACTTCCGATTTCACCTCAGGCTGTCCAGATGACAAAAAACATCTTGTTTAAAGAAGAGATGCCCGGAGGGTGGAAACTGTTTGGAAAAACCGGATGGAGCGGTTCTGACGTCACAGCGGATGGCAAAACTTTAGAACATGGATGGTTTGTGGGATGGATCGAAAAAGATCACCGCTTTTTTCCCTTCGCCTACCTCATCCGCGAACAAAAAATCAGTCTTGATCAAAGAATCCCGCGAGTCAAGCAGCTACTCCGTGAATCAGGAATTATGTAGGCACAACCGTGAACGAGCACAAGAAACAAAAGCGTCAGTTTTTAGTCATCCTGCTCATCGTCTTTTTGGGCTTCCTAGGGATTTCCATGCCCTATCTGATTTTCCCGGCGCTTTTCCTCAATCCCGCTTATTCGATCCTTCCTGCGTCTTGGGGATCAACCAGCCACGCTATATTTTTAGGGATCACCCTCGCCGCCTATCCTCTAGGGCAGTTTATCGGATCTCCGATCCTCGGAGCCCTCTCGGACGACTATGGCCGTAAAAAGCTCCTCGCGGGAAGTTTGGTGCTCTCTGGGCTTTTCAATTTACTTTCTGGATTTGCGATCGCCTGGCAGAACTTAGAACTGCTGATTATCAGTCGATTTCTGGCAGGGCTCATGGAGGGGAATATTGCGATTGCGCGCGCGATGGGGGCCGATCTGAAATTGCTTTCTAAGCACACAACCTTTGGCAGGATCAATGCTGTCACCTCCATTGCCTATCTCATTGGCCCTCTAATAGGCGGACTGATGACGGACAAGGAGTTGTTTGAGGGGCTTTCCACCTCGACGCCGTTCTATGTCATTTGCATCCTCTTCTTTGCGCTTGCAGGACTATCAATCCTAGTGCTTGAAAAAAAGGCCGCCAGCGCCCCCACCCAAAAGCGTACAGTGATGCAGCGGATCAACATCCTCAAAAGGATGTTGGTCCTGTTTGCCAATAAACAATTGCAATTCCTCATAATCGCGTCTACGACGTTTACGCTGGCGGTCGACATTTTTTATGAGTTCGCCCCCGTGTATCTCACCATCAAGTGGACCCTAGTTCCAGCCCAACTGATCTATTACAACGGGGTCCTGTGCATAGGCCTTGCTATCGGAAATGGATGGCTGCCTGCCTACTTTACTTCAATGGCTGCAAAGAAGCGGGGGATTATGGGCTCCATGGGAAGCTTCGCCCTCTGCTTGCTCGGAGTCCTATTTACCGATTCGGTATTTTTCATGCTTCTCTTGAACGTCTTCGCTGGAATAGCGATCGGGATCGCCGCAACGCTCATTACCGTAAAGATTTCTGATTCTGTCTCCGATGCGATCCAAGGCGAGGTGATGGGCGTGCAGATGTCGTTACGCGTTTTAGGAGATGCGCTGATCTGTCTGTTCGGGGGTATCCTGTTGGTGCTCTCTCCCAAGCTGATTCTTTTTGTCGCCGCCGCGCTGTCTGCGGCTGTCATGGGGTATTACGCTCTCAAGCAAAAAAAATACTAAGCTGATTTTTCTATCAAATTATAAATTTTAAGCGGCATTAACGCTAATAAATATCCAAACTCTACACATTCAAAAAATGTTTAATTGTAACTAATTAATATAAAAATGCGTTTAAATCTAATTATGCGTTAAGCTGGTTTCAAGAGGTTAATTAAAATATTAACACTTAAAAAGGAATGTTTATGTTTACTATAGCAGGAATTGGACTTCAAAGAGCTACGTACACGGATGGAGGAACTCAAGGTCTCTTAAGAGCTAATCAAACTGAGAGGCCTTACTCCGTTGCTAGAACTTTGGCGGAGGGCGTTGCCAAAAAAGCCAGTGAAGTGGCCGGTGCGGTGTTGTACAACATTGCGTTAGCATATGCCGGTGTGTTCATATACATCGGACGTACTGTTGCGGGCACTCATCAGGAGCCTTTGAACGTAAATAGCATTAACAGGATCATCTCTTACGCTATAGTGGAGATTTTCGAGGATCGACAGCGATTAACAGCGCTTTAGAGATAGTGGCCTCTACAGAAGAATAAAAACAAACTTCCCCATTTTTCTTGAAAATGTCATAAGGGTGGACATGTATGACGTCCACACATTCACTCCCACCTTTGGAGAAACCGACGCTTACCTTCTCTCCCGCGGCGTTCACTACCAACTCTACGATATTTTAGGCGCGCACCCTTGCATCCACCAAGGAGTCAAGGGTGTAAAATTTTGCGTCTGGGCTCCTAGCGCCAAGGCTGTCTCGCTCGTTGGTGATTTTAACCATTGGGACGGCAGGTCCCACCCGATGCGCTCCATGGGCTATTCGGGCGTCTGGGAAATCTTTGTTCCCGAACTTATCCAAGGCGAGAAGTACAAGTATGAGATCAAGGCCCAAGATGGGAGTCTCCTGCTCAAGGCCGATCCGTTTGCCAACCAGTGCGAGCTGCGCCCCAATACAGCCTCGGTGGTCGCCGATGTGAACGCCTATGAGTGGCGCGATCAGGAGTGGATCAAAAATCGGACCGGCGATAATCAAAAACTTCTCATCTACGAAGTGCACCTCGGTTCCTGGAAACACGGCCTCAATTATCGCACTGCCGCAGTAGAGCTCTCTAACTATTGCAAAGAGATGGGATTTACCCACATCGAACTGATGCCCATCTTGGAACATCCCTTGGATGAATCATGGGGCTATCAGGTCACCGGTTTTTTTGCGCCGACGAGCCGTTTTGGCAACGTAGCCGACTTCCAGTTTTTTGTGGGCCACATGCACCAAGAGGGGATTGGCGTGATTCTCGATTGGGTGCCCGCCCACTTTCCCCGCGATGATTTTGCCTTAGCCCAATTCGACGGCACGCATCTCTACGATCATGAGGATGTGCGCAAAGGGTTCCATCCCCACTGGAACACAGCGATTTTTAACTACGGCAGGGTCGAGGTCAGCAACTTTCTGATCGCGAGCGCCCTTTTCTGGTTCGATAAGATGCATATCGATGGACTCCGCGTCGATGCGGTCGCGTCAATGCTCTATCTCGATTATGGAAGGGAGGAAGGGGAGTGGATCCCCAATCGCTACGGGGGAAAAGAAAATCTCGAGGCGATCGAATTTATCAAACACCTCAACTCGATCGTTCACCAACGTTTTCCCGGTGTTCTCATGTGCGCCGAAGAGTCCACCTCATTTTTGGGCGTATCTCATCCGCTCGAATGGAATGGGCTCGGCTTTGATCTCAAGTGGAATCTGGGTTGGATGAACGATACGTTAAGTTATTTCCAAAAAGATCCGCTCTTTCGGCACTACCACCAAAATGAGCTCACATTCGGGTTGATCTATGTCTTTTCAGAGCGGTTCCTCTCGGTGCTCTCGCACGATGAGGTGGTGCACGGCAAGGGGAGTTTGCTCAGCAAAATGCCGGGAGATTATTGGCAAAAATTTGCAAACCTCCGCCTTCTTTACAGTTTCATGATCTGCCACCCCGGGAAAAAACTTCTCTTCATGGGAGGAGAATTTGGGCAGTGGAACGAGTGGAACTGCAAAGGGGAGCTCGAATGGGGTCTGCTGCAATTTCCGATCCATGACGACTTGAAGCGGATGGTCCAAGCCCTCAACCATTTTTATCTGACCCATTCCGCACTCTGGGAAAATGATTACGACGGCAACGGATTTGCGTGGATCGATTTCCTCGACCATCAGAACTGCGTTCTCAGCTACCTGCGCAAAGGCAAAAGCTCGATGCTCGTCTGTGTACACCACTTTACACCTGCGTTCCATCCTGAGTATTTCATTCGGCTGCCGCACATCGCGAAGATGAAGGAGGTGTTCAATACCGATAGAGAAGAATTTGGCGGTTCTGGCAAAATCAACGCAAGCATTAAGATTTCCAAAGAGGGATTTTCTTTCGCCCTTGCCCCTCTTGCAACCCAAATTTTCGAGGTCCAGTTTGAGCAGTAAACAAGAGTATGAGCGGCTGATCCAGGAGATCCGCAAGCACGACCGGCTCTATTACATCGAAAGCCGCCCCGCCATTTCCGATACCGAATATGACCGGCTTTATAAACATCTTTTAGCGATCGAGAAGGAACATCCCGAGTGGGTGACGCCCTCTTCGCCGAGCCAGCGCATCGGCGATCCGCTCACCAAAGGCTTTAAGCAAGTCTCCCATGTCAGCCCGATGCTCTCGCTTGCGAATACTTATTCAGAAGAAGAGATCGCCGATTTTATCCAGCGGGTCCACAAACTGCTTGCCAAGCACCAAGTGACCTTTTGCGCCGAGCTCAAAATGGATGGCGTCGCCGTCTCTGTCCGCTACGAAAAAGGGTTTTTTGTCAGAGCTGTCACGCGGGGGGATGGTAAGAAGGGCGATGATATCACGAATAATATGAAGACGATTCCTACGCTTCCGCTGGAACTCTCAGGCTCTCATGTGCCCGATGTGCTCGAAGTGCGCGGCGAAGTGTTCATGCCGCATAAAGTCTTTCACAAGCTCAATGAACAAAAAGAAGAAGAGGGAGAAGAGCTCTGGGCCAATCCCCGCAACGCCGCCGCCGGCTCTCTCAAACTCCTCGATCCGCGCGAAGTGTCCGAGCGCGGACTTTCCACCGTTTTTTATGGGATCGCCGAAGATTCTTCCTCAGGCACCGATACTCAATATGAGTGCCGCGCTTATTTACACAAAATGGGCTTGCCCGTATTCCACGACGATCACACCAAACGGTGCGAAGATCTGAAAGAGATCATGGCCTTTGCCGAAAAGATCCATAAAAAACGGCCGAACCTTCCCTTCGACATCGACGGCATTGTGATCAAAGTCGACGAGCTCAAATATGTTCCCAAACTGGGGATGACCGGAAAGACGCCGCGCAGCGCGATTGCCTACAAATTTGCCCCCGAGCAAGCGCTCACCCGCATTCATGAGATCACGGTCCAAGTCGGGAGAACCGGAGTCCTCACGCCGGTTGCCGAGCTGGAACCTGTCTTTCTCGCCGGCAGCACCATTTCTCGGGCCACATTGCACAACCAAGAAGAAATTGAGCGAAAAGATATCCGCGTACACGATTGGGTGATCATCGAAAAGGGGGGAGATGTGATCCCCAAGGTCGTCGAAGTCGACCTCAAAAAACGGCCCAAGGATTCCCATCCGTGGAAGATGCCGAAAACGTGCCCCAGCTGCGGACATCGCGTAGTCCACACCGAAGGCGAAGTCGCCGTCCGCTGTCCTAACACCGAAGGGTGCGGGGAGCAAAAAATCCGCCGCATTGCTTTCTTTGTCAGCAAGGAAGCGATGGATATCGACCACCTCGGAGAAAAAGTGGTCGAGCAGCTCGTGGATAAAGATCTCATCCGCACCATTTCCGATATTTACACCCTCACAGAAAAAGATCTCGCCAAGCTTGACGGCTTCAAAGAAAAGTCGATCCAAAATCTTCTAGAGAGCATCCACAAGTCGCGTTATGTGCCGCTCTCCAAGTTCATCCTTGCCCTCGGCATCAAATATGTCGGCAAAGGCACCGCCGAGGACCTCGCCGATGCCGCAGGAGATATCGACACCCTGGCCAAGATGAGTTTTGAAGAGCTACAAGACATTGAAGGCGTCGGAGAGAAAGTGGCTCAAGCGGTTGTCGACTATTTTTCAGAATCGAAGCACCTCAAAGAGATCCATGCGCTCCTCAAAAACGGCGTCGAGCCTCAAGCGCCCAAACGGACCGTGCGCAAGGACCATGATTTCTCTAGCAAGATTTTTGTGCTCACCGGGACGCTCGAAAATTATAGCCGCTCCGAGGCGACTGATCTGATCAAAGAGCGCGGCGGAAAAGTGACCGGCTCGGTGAGCGCCAAAACCGATTATGTGCTCGCGGGCGAAGAGCCGGGCTCTAAGCTCGACAAGGCGCACAGTTTGAAGGTCCGCGTCCTTTCAGAAAAGCAATTTAAGGAGATGTTATGAATCAAGAATTATTGCAACCTCTTTCAACTGAAGCGCAAACCCTGCAATTGGGCACTTATGAGCATTACAAAGGATTGCGCTATCTGGTGCTCGGCATCGCGCGGCATAGTGAAACGCTCGAAGAGATGGTCCTTTACAAACAACTGTATGGGGATGAGGGGTGTTGGGTGCGGCCGATCAAGATGTTTCTAGAACAGGTTTCAATCGGCAATCAGCAGATTCCCAGATTTCGGTTTATTGGAGTATCTTAGCTCTTTTGTGGTGTTTTAGACTGTTTTTTGTTGGTTTATCCTTTCCAATAAGTCGCTAAATTCATCTTTTATATTAGGCCAAGCTCGTCCTGTGACGGTGTTTTCATAATAATTTTCCACCTCATTCTTTGCAGATAATGGAGTAGATCGAACAAAACTAAGCGCTTTGTGGACTTCCTGCTCAGCTAAATCAGTTTGATGCAATTCTAGTAATAAAGTTGCCAACTTATGCCGAAGAAGAGGCCAGTCGGGTGCGTTTTCCAGAGCTGTTCTAAGATAATTGATAGCAATTTCAAGAGATCTTCCAGCATGCCAAATGATCGAGGCAAGAAGACTTAAGCAATCTGGTCTATGGGGGTCTATTTCTAATGCTTCTCTAAGAACTTTCTCAGCCCCTTCATATTCAGAATAATCGTGGTATAGACATGCAGCAAGCCAAAACCGAGCTTCAACGTTTAAAGGATCAAAATGAATAGCTTTTTGAAGGTAATCAACAGCCTTTTTATGCTCGTGATAATATTCGAATTCAAGTACTCCAATTTGTGTTAGAGCAGCTATATTTTTTGGACTGTTTTGTAAAATCAGTCTTAAACTTTCAAAATATTGATCTACTTCAGTTTTTTTACTTTTTTCCATAAGTCCTTATTCAGGGATAAATGTTGTGCCATAGCGCAATTCGCCGGTAACAATAGCTCCCCGCACGGTTACCAAGTGACCTTCTATCATAACTGAAATATCAAAGGGGCCGCTTTTCGGTATTTTTCCGTTCACATCCGCATGAAAGACAGCATCTGTTATTTTTTGTAGTGCTACTCTTGGCTCCCCAAGTTTATCCAATTGATGTTTTGCAGCAAATATATGTTTCATTTTTTCTTTGTCGTTTAAGACAAGATTCATATTAAACGCTTGAATACTTTTTCCCTGTGGACGTTTTGCTGCCTGCTCTAAAATTTTTCTTGTTACAAGGTCTTGATTGCTTTTTTCTGCTAACATGAACTCAAAAGTGAGGATTTGGTTCGCTTTTCTCAGAGAGTTATAAGCGTCCATACACTTTGCTGATCCATATGCGGCAAATATGTCTACACCATATTTGCCAATCAAAAAACCTGTTAATTCCCCTCTTTCCCTTTGGGAAAGTTGATCCCAATTTGTTACAAGGTCTTTAAGCTCATTGACCATTTGGTCAGCAGCTATGGCTATCCCTGCAACTGCGACGCATCCTAAGGTTGCAGTTATAAATTTGACTGAGGGCTGAGGTGAACTCATTAAAGCCCATAAGCCCATGTTTAACAAAGGGGTCCAGACAGTGACTGCCTTCCCAAATTCATCCTGAATTCCCTTTTCAATGCCGGCTGTTAGACCCTTTGCGTAATCGATAGAAAATGTGCTTTGTTTTTCGGAAATGGGAGATGAAAACTCAGAGGAAATAAAATCGTTGAGTGCTAGATCCATCTCCATTTTTTCGAAATAAACAACGGCCCTTTCAAAATAGGCCTCTTTATTCTCCGGATTTTTGACTAATGCTTCGGTTAATGCAATAAGTGCTTGGTCGTATAAGCCACGCTCGGCGTAACACACCCCTTCTTGCAAATACAGTTCAGAGGAGAGCAAGTTGTCAGGTGTCTCTTTTGCTAATTCAATAGCACTTCTAATATCATCTACAGATTCATCCCAATTCCCTCTATGCGCATGAATCATTCCACGTTCGTAAAAAATCTTGGGGTGTGGGTGCTGAGCCAAACATTCGTTATATAAATTGATGAATCGCTCTTGGAGTTTATCAAGATATGAATAGGTGGCATTAAGACCCTCCACAAGTAAACGACTATAGTTGTATGGGTAGCTTTCGGATACCTCGGCAAAGTCTAGAAGGGCTTTTCGGTAGTGAGAATAAAAAAAGGCATTTTGAAACAGAGCAAAATACAATCTATTAAACCAGTACATCCTCAAATCTGCTTCACCGCATCTGAAATTGAAGTCAAACGAGTCAACAGGGCAGGGAGTACCATAATCGTCGTCGCTGATGTTATAAAATGGGAGATACTCGTATTCGTTAAGGCCAAATTTTTCATAGACAAGATCTTCAAATGCAAGATAGATGAATTTTCTAATCTCCCCTGGAACATTCAACAAGTTAGGTGAATAGCATGAACAGGAGGCGTTTTCCCGCGTATAGAAATGAAATTGGTTTAGAAAATCAATATAGTTAGGATCATCATAATATGTAGGCCAACCATTTTTCCAGCCCCTAAGGCAATCCTCTTTTGTCCATTTGTCCTTGAAGTTCGCATAAGCGCAATCAATGGCAAGCAATCCCCATACAATAAATAAAAGGAAAACCCTGCAACTGCTCATAAAAAACCTTGTCAAAAGAGTTAAAGGTTGCTTCTTCTAGTTAAAAATTCTTAAAGATAGGAGATTAAATTCACCCTATCCAAAAAGGCAAGTGAATAATGAGCGTAAGGTAGTCGATGTAGAATCGAGACCTCAATGATAAGAGATACAACGGATTAAATTACCCGTTGATGACGTTTACAGCTTGATGTGAAAAGATATGGATTTTAGGCCGCGTAGCAAGAGACGTTGATGCGGAAGGTTTCAAGCGTTGGCTTTTCAGCCCGGGCAGCGCCGATCACAATATGAAATTCATGGGATAAGATCTTACTTGGAAGGAAAGCGCGCATGCGGAACGCTTCCAGCTCAGGGCTTTTCACCGTCAGCACCCAGACACGCTCCATTTCATTCCAGCCTCTCGGCTTTAAGGAATAACATCCCGTTAGCTCAAATGAGAGCGTCTGTTCCAATTCTTTGAAAGATTCTAAGCCTTTACGGCTTTCGCGCTCGTGTGGCAGAACGACAACGATGTGCGGAGTAAAGTAAGGGGGGATTTCAGCGCCCGCTTCTCGGATCAAAGGAAGAAGCTCTTGGGTATAAGCTTCGGGAAGGTCCAAGTAAATAAACCCCTGTAAATCCTCTTTCAGGGACCCTTCAAGGGAAAGCGAAGCTCTAGCGCGCGCCAGGATTTCTGCCGTATTGGCCAGCGCGTGAACCGAGGTATCCGAATTTTCCCTGAGCAAGTGTTCGTTGGCCGCTTTGGAGGGGTGCCAGAAATAACGCGGAGGCACCTGAGAATGAAAGGCGGGTTCCGGCAACTGGCCAACAGCGAGCGTTCGGGGGGCGACGATTTCCGGCATGACCAACTCATGGGCATCAGTGAAAGAAATTTTTTCAACTTCTGTCCGGACCAAAGAGAAGATCCGGCGTACCCTTTGAGGCCAAGAGGCATGGAGGCGATTCGCTGAGGCGATCTCGGTCAGCATCCTGCGCATAGGGTCGCTGCCGCGCTGTTGGGGCTTAAGAGAAAGAACGCGTGCGCCTGCTATAGGCTTAATTACGCCTAAACTAACGTCTAGAAACGGGTTAATTGCAGAAGGTATTTTATTCATAGCTGGTCAATTATAACATAAATAGTTTTCATAGACAACCACCTAAAAAATATTTTACTGCGACTCGAAATTTTAAAATAATTCCTTTGCGCACAAATCGGCTTTCCGTATAAAACGGGGATATTAAAAACACCTTTAAGGAGAGTGTGTCTATGGATAGAAAGTTGTTAAAAGCTGCTATTTTCGGCGGTATCGTGGCGTTTGTTTGGGGCGTGTTCTCATGGATGGTTCTTCCTTGGCACCAGATGACAGTGCACCAATTCAGCAATGAAATGCAAGTTGCCTCGTGCATCAGACAAAATGCTCCAGAGAGCGGCGTGTATGAGTTCCCTGGAAATATGACTTCACCTGATGAAGCCAGAGCAATGCCTTATGGAATGGTTGCTGTAAATCTCAACGGCATGCACCACAACATGTCTGGCTCTATGGCAGCAATGCTCGTCACTCAGATTGTAGGAGCTTTCTTTGCCGCTTGGTTACTCTCTAAAACAAAAGGTTTGGAATTTTATCAAAAAGCTACCTTTGTGGCAGGAGCTGCACTCTTTGCAGGGATTGTCGCCAAACTTCCTGGAGCGATCTTCATGGGTCAACATGCAAGCTTCACCGTCGTTTGTATGGTAGACCTCGTCATTGGCTGGTTCCTAGCTGGAATGGCGATTGCAAAAGTTAGCAAGTAATTCGAAGTGCTTCATGCCCCCTCTTTTCAAGAGGGGGATTTTCTATTACATCGCCCAAGAAAGTTTGATGCGTATAGCCGCTGATCTTGACCCTTTGCAGAGTCCCAATCATGCTATCATCTCCTGGTAAAAGGACATTTTTCCAGCAGCGGGTCCTGCCCTTTAGGTGTAGCTCATCTCTATTGCGCTTTTCGACGAGCACTTCCACTTCAGCGCCCAGCATATCCTGCCGGTGCTTCGCGCAGATCTCATTATGGAGGTTGAGTAGGCGCTGTAGCCGGTCTTGCTTGACCTCTTCCGGGATGTCGTCCTTCCAGCGGAAGGCGGGGGTCCCTTTCCGGGCGCTGTAGGCGAAGATGAAAGCGACCGAAAACTCGATCTGCTTAAACATGTTAAAAGTTTCTTGAAAGTCCTCTTCCGTCTCCGTGGGGAACCCGACGATGATATCGGTGCCTAGCGCCACATTGGGGACGATCTCCCGGAGCATCGCCACTTTTTCAAGATATTGCTCTAGGGTGTAGATCCGGTGCATCTTTTTGAGGATGCGCGTCGAGCCCGCCTGGAGTGGAAAGTGGACAAATTCGCAGAGGGAGGGAAGGTCTCGGATTGCCTCCATCAGTTCTCGGGTGATATCGACAGGGTGGGAGGTCATGAAGCGGACACGCCCCAGCCCTTCAATTTTATCGAGCCGATATAATAGGTCGTGAAAGAGGCAGTTCCACTCCGGCTTGTCTTTACCGTAGCTGTTCACATTCTGGCCGAGGAGGGTGATCTCCTTATAGCCCTTAGAGACAAGCTGGCGGCACTCCTCTTCAATGCTCTCGGGAGATCTTGAGACCTCCTGGCCGCGGGTATAAGGGACGACGCAGTAGGTGCAAAATTTGTCGCATCCCCGAATGATCGAGACGTAAGCTTTGACCGGATCGTCCCTTTTGGCGACGAGATAGTCTAAATTTTCTTCAAACTGGTCATCGGTGCGGATTATCTGGCGGCCCGTCTCTAAGACCTCGTCTAAAACGCTGTTTAGATCGGTGATGTTATTGGTCCCGAGCACAAAGTCGACGTGGGGTAGCTTGCGGAAGAGCGTCTCCTTTTTGGCCATCGCCATGCAGCCGGTGACCCCAATGATAGATTTTTTTTTGGACCTGCCGAGCTGGCCTAGTTTACCCATCACCTTTCTTTCCGCCAGATCGCGGATGGAGCAGGTATTGAAAAGGAGGAGATCTGCATTTTCCTCTACGTCGATCCGTTTAAGGCCCCGCTTTTCGAGTTGGCCCACCATGATCTCCGAGTCGAGCTCGTTCATCTGGCAGCCGTAGGTTCGCATAAAAAATGTCTGAAGTTGTCGCATAGAAGAAAAGTCTACTGTTTCTACAGGATCTTTTGCAAGACCAAATCAGCTTCCCGGGCCGTTGAAAATATGTTTTTAAAGGTAGAGCAGAGGTTTTTATTGGCAAAAAATAGAAAGTTCCGTATGATTTCGTTTTTTAGTTTAAAGGCAGAAATATGAAGCAGAATAAGAATCCATCGACTACTCTCCTGACAAAAGAAGAGACGCTTGCTACCCGTAAGCACATCCTCTTGGATGCTTCAGGAAAAACTCTGGGCCGGTTTGCCTCAGAAGTTGCGAAGATCCTTCGTGGAAAGCACAAGGTGACGTTCACTCCTTCCGTAGATTGCGGAGATG
The DNA here is from genome assembly GCA_009885755.1 of Parachlamydiales bacterium. Classification (GTDB taxonomy): domain Bacteria; phylum Chlamydiota; class Chlamydiia; order Chlamydiales; family Rhabdochlamydiaceae; genus VFKB01. The sequence goes on from VFKB01000022.1 coordinate 26,895, forward strand.
GTGTGATCGTGATCAACGCTGAGAAGATCGTCGTGACCGGGGCAAAAGAAGCTCAAAAAATATATCGCTATCACACTGGAGCTATGAGCGGCATGCGCGAAGTTCCTTATCGCGTGATGAAAGCGAGAAAACCAGAATACCTCATCGAGCGCGCTGTGAAAGGCATGATGCCTAAATCGCGCCTGGGCGAGCAACAGTTTAAAAAGTTGCGCGTTTTTGCCGGTGAAAAACATGGCATGCAAGCGCAGCAACCGATCCCAGTTAGCATTTAATTAAATTGTAGGAACTATGGCACAAGAAAGAATTGCAACGGGCAGAAGAAAGACGGCGGTCGCTTCTGTAAGACTTCGTCCAGGAACCGGAAAAATCGAAGTGAACGGACGTAAGTTCAATGATTATTTTCCTCTTCAACTACAACGCGACACGATTCTATCCCCTATAGACAGAACCTCTGAACTTGAGCGCTATGATATTCTGATTCGCGTTAAAGGCGGCGGTGTAGAAGCGCAAATGATCGCGTCTCGTCTAGGGATTTCACGTGCGCTTTGCATAGAAGACGAAACACGTAGACCCGAGCTGAAAGGCCTCGGCTACCTCACACGTGATTCTCGTAAAAAAGAACGCAAAAAATACGGTTTGGCTGGAGCGCGCAAGCGATTCCAATTCTCCAAGCGATAAACTTTCCATTTTCCTCCTTGTTGATTTGGAGCCTCTGGTACAACCAGGGGCTTTTTTATTGTGAGGGGGTTGCAGCGCAACGCACTTCCGCAAAATCGCCCTTTTGACCTTCCTTGCCACCTTTCCTCCTTGCCTACCCCTGCGTGTATGCTCTCGTCGGTACGGCACGAGCCAGCACGCTGGCTCTGGCAAGGAACGCCAAAATCATCGATTTTTCGGCAGTGCATTCCGCTGCAACCCCCTCACTTGTTATTCTTATTTGGAAAAAAGAGAAGGCAAACCAACCTCCTCCCAGGTTTTTTTCATCTTGTATTTGAAGAGAAAAATTTTGTTAGAAATCGTGGGTGATTTGATGATAGGATAGATGCATGAATAAACGGCCAAAAATCTCTGTCTATATTGCAACGAGCATCGATGGCTTCATCGCGCGCGAAGACGGCGGCCTCGATTGGCTAAATTGCGTGGGCGCGTCTGATGAAGATTACGGATTTAAGGATCTTGTCGACAGCATCGATGGAGTCATTCTCGGACGCAACACCTATGAGATCGCAGCTCCCGTTGAGGATTGGCCCTATAAAGGAAAAAGACTGATCATCCTCAGCAATACCCTGCAAACGGTTCGGGAAGGGGCTGAGATTTATCGAGGGGATTTGACTCAATTGATCTCTCAACTTCATGCGGAGGGGATCAAACATATCTGGATCGATGGGGGAGCTACGATCGCGCAATTTCTAGATTTGCAGATGGTGGATGCGATGACCCTATCGGTGATCCCTATGGTCCTTGGATCGGGAATACCGCTCTTCAGGAAAGGGAAAGAAGTTTCTTGTAAATTGCTCTCTTCTCAGGGCTATCCGAGCGGACTCGTTCAGTTAAAATATCAAATCACAAAATAACAAATTGTTCTTCTTCTGATCCCATTGTGGATAAATGGACTTCCTGTTAGATCAGAGATATGGAAAAAGGCAAAACAGTTTCTCAGTCTGCGGTGCGCGATCAGACCGCAGTTGTATTCCCCAATGATCTCAATGCGTACGGAACATTGTACGGCGGACGGGTGCTCGAAATCGCCGACCGTCTGGCGGGCGTTGTCGCAAAGAGGCATTCGGGGAAAGTATGTGTGACGCTGGGAATCGATTCGGTGCGCTTTTTAGGGCCGGCGCGCGGGGGAGATATTTTGGTGTTTCAAGCGTCGGTCAACCGCGTGTGGCATACGTCGATGGAAATCGGCATGAAGATCTTTACCGAAGATTACAAGACGCTTGAGCGGAAGCATATTCTGTCGGCCTATTTCACCTTTGTCGGTTTGGACGATCATCTGAAGCCATCGATGATCCGGCCGGTGATTCCTGAGACGGCCGATGAAAAGCGGCGCTTTGAGCAGGCGGAAAAGCGCAGAGTCATGCGGATCAAATAGGTGTAGTCCTTAACAAAAATTCTTGGAGTAATTTCGGCGTCAAAGCCGCTCAAATCGACGATCGCAAGTCGATTCGTATTAGCTTAATACGGATCAACTTGCGAAGCTACGCGGTCGTCGATTTCAGTGAGCTTTCACGCTAGAAATTATCTCAAGAATTTTTGTTAAGGACTACTAGTAATACCAATCCTAGAAAATAATACCAATTATCATAAATAATATGCACTTGGACCGCGCCAAAGCCACGTTAAGATCGGTGATTCGCGAGAGCTTTCACGCAGCTGAAATATGACTTTATTTTTTAGAATTGGTATAAACTGTTCCTGCTAAGAAGTTCCGACACTGTCGCAGCTTCTTGGGAATTATTCCAATAGCTTTGGATTGCAGTGATAGATTGCAGGAGCGCGTAAAAAGACATAGAGAGCGCCGCCAAAAACTTCTGAAAAGGGCCGGTTGTCAAACAGCTTTACATAACGGCTAAGAGCTGTGGCGTAAATGGAGGCCTGCAGGTGATAATCATGGGTGCGCATCGCCTCTTCCAGCCTCTCGGGGGTATAATCGGGAAGATCGTTCGACTTCCAATCGACGAGATAGTATTTCCCCTCTTTGTAAAACAGCAGGTCGATGAACCCCTTATATAGGGCGCCCGCCCAGGGGAAGGCAAATTCCATCTCTTGCTGATACCCAATTTCGGGTAGATCGATCAGGGCTTGGGTCTTGACGACCATTTCTAAGATCGTTTTTTCCCAGCCCATCAGAGACGTCATTTCTATCTCTTTGAGGATAAGAGCATTTAGTTGCTCTTGAGGGAGTCCAACCCCCTTTTCTAAAATCCGGTGGAGCACGATCCCCACCTCAGGGCCAGACGGCATCGCATGGGGATTTTTTTCTTTGGAAACGTGCTCCATTTTTTGTGCGAGGCTGCTGAAGGATACCAAGTGAAGGCCAGGTTTGTATATCGGAGGGAGCGTGGGAGGGATGAGGGCGATCTCTTGGGTGCTAGACTGTTTTTCCAAGGCGAAATTAAGGGTGTCGATTTGCGATACATCAATAGAAGGATCCTCAACGGTCGCCAACCAATCGGCAAGCGGCTGCTGGAGTTTATCGCAAAAGAGCTGCATCGAAGAGCCTTCTGCCTCAGCGTCATACGGAATATAAACCCGATGTTTAGCACGGGTGAGCGCGACGTAGAACTGGCGGAGTTTTTCTGCTTCGAGCTCTGCATTTTCTTGGGGCTGCGGAGCGGCGACGCCGAGTGCGAAGACCACTTCAAATTCCAACCCTTTGCTCATGTGGATGGTCATGATCTGCACACTGCTACCTGCATCGACGGAGCGGATTTTTAATGCCTCCTCTTCTTCGGGATCACTATTTTTCAACTCTGTCAAATAGGCTAAGAGTTGTTCTAACGAAGCGTTTTGCGCTGATTCTATTTCCATGAGGTGCTCGGCGAGCTGCACAAAATCGAGATAGAGCGAAAGATCTTCGCGCCCTGCCAGTTCTTCGATGAGCATGCAACCATTCCAAGAGGTGTATAAGAAGTTGTGGACTGCCTGCATGTTGCTTAGCTGGCAGAGGCGTAAGAATTGGGCTTTCAAACGAAGCACCTCCTCTTCTGCGTTCAGCTGGTGGTGGTTCCAGGCAATTAGCGGTCCCGCGAGGACTTGGGCAAATTTTTCAGGGTGCAGAAGCGCTTCGATCAGCTGCTGCATGGCGATAAAGGCGGCGCTATCTGCGAGCGATCCTGTCCGCTTTAAGGTGGCCGCGATCCCCCACCTTTTAAGATATTGGTAACATTTCTCGGCCTGATAGCGGTCCTTCACCAGAATGGCGATCTGTTGGCCCTCCAGGGCTTGGATTTCGGAAGCGATGAAGGGGAGGAATTTTCTTTCTGAGCCGCAAAAAAAATGGACGTTTCCCTTGCTATCGTTAAAGACGCGGTCCGGTTTGCGCGCCGAGGCTTTGACGTGATGATAGGGGAGCGTTTTATTTGCCGTGGGAAGTGTGATCCAATGGGCGGCGGAAAAAAGGGTGTTGAGACCTTGGATGAGGGGCGCGTCGGAGCGGAAGTTGGTATCCAAATGGTGGACAGCATCGGTCCCTAACAACTCTTGGGCGGCCAGATAGGTGTAGATATCGGCTTTGCGAAATGCGTAGATCGACTGCTTCGGATCCCCGACGAGATAGACGGCGGAGAGCGGCGCTTCCTCGGAAAGAAACAACTTTTGAAAAATTTCCCACTGGACCGGATCGGTGTCTTGAAACTCATCCACGATCGCCGCGCGGTATCTTTTTCTGACGCGCTCTACAAAGAGAGGCGCACTCATGGCCTGCTGCATCGCGGTTAATAAGCGGTCGGGAGTGTAGAGATCTTTTTTCTCCCAAGCTTTTTTACACTCCTTGGCTATCCGCTGAATGATTTTTTTTGTATCTCGGGCGCTTTCAATGAGTGGTAGTAGCGTCCGCTGCATCGATTCGAGAGGGCCGAGCGCAGGCATAGCCGCTTTCTTCTTCAGATTGTCGAGCGTGAATTTTTCTAAAAAACATTCGGCATCCTTTAGAAAGAGATCAAATTGCTCGGGAGAGCAGGAACCGGAAGTGAGAAGGGAATCGAGATGTTTGACTTGTGTTAGAAGCGCGGGACTTGTCATTTTTTTGAACGAGGGGACGATCTGTTCGTAGAGATCGAGGATCGAGGTTCCGTAAAAAGCGCTTAAGGAGCGTTCAAAAGAGGTGAAGAGTTCTTGGAACGTCGGTGCGGGAGGGCTTTCTTTGTCCATTTCGATCGTGACAGCATGGACGAGACGGTCAATCTGGTTGCGCTGTTTTCTCAGCGCAAGCGCAAGCTGCTGGGTACTGTAGAGAGTAGGGCTCAAACCGGTGCGGAAAAAATCTTCGACGACCTCGCGGATCACTGTCTTGTAGCCTTTATCATCGGGATCGGGAAGCTGCACGCTCACTTTTGCCTCAAACGCAAACTCGGTGAGAAGCCGGTGGCAAAATCCGTGGATCGTAAAAATCTGCGCTTCATCGAAACAGGCGAGCGCCGCTTCCACTTTTCTAAACGCTTCTTGAGTGCGGCCCGCTTCGACGAAATGGGTGAAGTAATCCCAGTTGGGCGCCTGCAGGAGATTTTCTAAATTGGCCCGCACGCGCTGCTTGAGCTCGCGGGCGGCGGCCCGTGTGAAGGTCATCGCGACGATTTGATCGATGGTGAGCCCTTCTAATAGAAGGCGGACGATCACGTGTTCGATCGCAAATGTTTTTCCGGTACCGGCAGAGGCCTCCAGGAGATGGACTCCAAACACATTGAGTGAGCGGGAGAGAACATTAAAGCTTGTCATCGCCCCTCCAGGTTTGAAAAGATGAAAACGCGGCCTGTAGCGGTTCGCGCCAATTAGCAATTAAAGCCTCTGCGGCAGCCATTTTTTCTTCGCGCAAATTGAGCCAGCTCAAGATCTCATCTTGGTAAGAAGCAAAGGAGGAGACGCTAGAGGCGATCGCTTTTTCCAGCTTCTCTCGATTTTCTGAAAGGAGCGCATCGGCCCAATCGGGCATGAGGGGGGAAATGTTTTCTAAAGAGAGTTCGTAGTAGCCGATCCACTCTTTTAAAAGGAGTTGCGGATCAGCGGCTGGAGCCTGCTTGATATTTTGCGTCTTGGTCAAAAGGAGCTGTGGCTTCCCTTGCGAAAGACATAGATAGATGAGAAAGGAGGGCCACGCGCGCAGGAGATTGCCCGAATAAAGAAGCCCTTCTGAAGTGACACCATCCAAAGTTCCTTGAATTCTTGCCGTGCGGCCCTCATCTATAGGAACGGTGAGATCGACAAAAGTTGAAACGATCTCTTCACGCTTCACGCCAAAGTAGGCCAGAGACTCGTCGAATTCCTTTTGCTCTTCATGCAGCCGCTGCAAGGCAACCTCCCTGAAGGCGCCGAGCGGGATATTTTTCTTCAGAGGCGAGTAGGAAAATTCTAGGTTGTCTTGTACTTCTCTTGTGAAATAGATTCTCAGGGTCTTTTGCAGATAAAACTGGATCGGATGGCGCATCAATTGCTGCACTGCTTTGAGATCGATGAGAATCTCTTGAGGTCTATCGGTTTTTTTCAGGGAGGCTTTTTGATGAAATTCGGGAATAAAGAAAGGCGTTGCATGTTTGGGCCCATAATAGGCTTTGGCGGCGAGGTAATGCGCGAGCGGCTCGAAGGAGGGCTTTTCAAAATGGGAGCGGTCAAACGAGAGCTGCGGATGGACGACTTCGGGATACTCTTTTCGGAATAGCTCGCGAACGCAAAGGGAAGGCCCTTGCGCCTTTCCATCGCCGGAAGAAATTCTTTGGTAGCTCACGATCAAGTGGGAGCGCGCAGCCAAAAGGAGTTCGAGAAGGATGTAGCGGTCCTCGTCGTAACTCGTCGGGCAATAATCGGCGTCGGCTGTCATTTCAGAGAGCGAACTGCGCACCTCTTTACGCGGGTAGGATTCCTCTTCCATACCGAGGAGGCAGATGACTGGGGCCGGAAGCGCCTTGCCCGATTTCAAAGAAAAAAAGCGAACGCCTTCAAGATGGGACGCTTGGATCGCCCCATTTTTACGCGATAGCAGCGATTTGACCGCTCGTTCAATACTTTTGAATCCAACAATTACTTCTTCCATTGAAAGCTGTGCAAATGGCTCTAAAAGCGAAATGTCGTCTGAGGAAAGGGAGAAATATTTTGCCGCCAGATTTTTTAGCCAGCTCATCCACGCTGCCACCGATTGTACCCTATGCTCTAGGACATCTTGGAAATCTTCCTTAAGAGATTTAACGAGGTGGATTAATTGGCCAAATAATTCGGGAGAGAGGAATGGATTTGAGCGGAAGGCGAGGTCCCAAAGCCCTGCGTCAAATGCGTGGGCCCATGTCCCGCGCGGCGTGGCTTCCAACATTTTTCCTTCGGTTAAGAACGCATTGCGCTGCTCCTCATCGACTCCCCACAAAATCATTTCCTGATCCACCCAAGCGCGGAGATCGCGGACTTCCTCTTCGGTTATGCCAAGTTTTTCTAAAAAGGGAGCAAAGGAAAATAATTTGAGGATCGATCCGGTATCAAAACGGGCTTGCGGCAACGAGAGAAGGTGAAAAAATCCTTGGACGAAAATATTTTGAGAACTGAGCGGCAGATCGAAGATTGCATAGTCTAGGCGCCCCTTAAAAACATTTTGGATGTAGGGGACGTAATCGGCAATGTCGGGTGCGTAGACAATCACATCTTTGGGATGCGCGCCGAGTTCATAGAGCGTCTCTAATAGAGCCTCGACCTCCCTCTGTTTAGAAGGCGCAGCATGAAGCTGCAGCGAGGCGTCGGGAGTTAGAGGACTTTCGCAAAGGTTGAGCACATTGTTTTGGAGAATTTCTAGGGCTGTATTCGTTTCTCCTTCCTGGTAATGTTCTTCGAGTTGGCATGAATCCTCGTCGAAGTAGGCAAAGGACGCTCTGCCAAGTTTTCCCATGTTGGCAAGAAGTCGATTTTTATCTTGGAGGTAAGCGGCGAGCTCCTCTTGGCCTTTTGCCACCTTTCGCAATAGTCTGGCGCTCTCTTTATCGCTACACACATCTCCCCAAAATAATTGGCAGGGGGAGAGTTGGAAATGGACGCACTTTTCAAATAGCTGCCAATAGAGGCGGGGCAAGAATGAGTGGCCAAAGAGATAAAACTTTTCTTGCAGAGGCTCCGCAGGCGCGGCTTTGTAAGGATAGGAAAAGCGGTCTGAAAAAATCTGCTTCCACAGTTCCTGCTGCCAACCAGCTTGACTTTCCCACTCTTTGAGAAATTTTCCGCCATAGAGCCCATAGCATAAAAAAATCTGAGCTAGCTCTTCAGATAAGCCCTCGATGCGGCTCAACGGATTTAAATAGGTACGCACCGGGAAAAAGAGCTCGTTATCTTCGAGATGCGCTAGGAGATCGTTTACCGTTAAAGAAAGTTGCAAGAACGAAGGGACCCCCTTTAAATAGGGATCAAGTGCCTGATCGAGCGTGACAATGTGCATCCCGGCCGCGATCCCTAGTTGGGGATCTAGCCCAAAGCGATGGATCAAAAAGGATTTTGTCGATTCGCAGGGAACGATCACCACCCGCTTTTCAAAAGGCTTAAGTCCGGAGAAAAATAGGCGGTTTTTGAGCAAATCGGCAAGCGTTTCTAATCGGTTACTTAAAAAAACCTCTGTATTCTCTGTCCTCATGATGTTATAATATGCCTATGGGATTATTTTCGAAACTCCAAGATCGCTCTTCGCTTGCTTGTTTGAATGGGGCGCAATTTTTTGGGGTGTTGAACGACAATATCTTTAAGCTGGTGATGGTCTTCCTAATGATCGAGGTCATGGGCTATCAGAAGGCTCCGAAAATTTTGTCGGCTGCCGGCGCCACCTTTGTGATCCCGTTCCTTCTCTTTTCTTCTTCGGCGGGAATTTTAGCCGACCGGTTTAGCAAACAGCGGCTCCTCGTCTTGATGAAGATCGCTGAAATCTCGATCATGCTCCTCGCGATTTTTGCCTTCGCGTATAAAAGCATTTGGGGAAGCTTCACCCTTCTCTTCCTTCTTGCAACGCACAGCGCCGCCTTTGGCCCTTCAAAATATGGGATTATTCCCGAACTTGTCCCTTCGGAAAATGTTTCAAAGGCTAATGGGCTCGTCACAGGATTCACCTATCTTGCGATCATTTTGGGCACCTTCCTCGCCGCCTTTATTACCGACATCACCGATAGAGGATTCATTTCGGCTGCGATCTTCTGCTTAGGCGTTGCCATCGCCGGATTTATATGCTCTATGGGGATTAAAAAAACTTCGCCCCAAGGTTCGACCAAGAAGATCAATGTCTTTTTTATTCGAGAAATCTACCAAACCCTCAGCTTCTGCAAAAGCAGAAAACATCTTCTGCTTTCGATCTTCGGCGCTTCTTATTTTTTATTCATCGGCTCGTTCACACAGCTCAACATCATCCCGTTTGCGATTGAATCTCTCCATTTGACAGAGGTCGCCGGAGGATATCTATTTTTATCGACAGCCCTCGGCATCGCCCTAGGATCGTTCCTCGCCGGAAAGGCCTCTAGAAAGCGGATTGAGCTTGGGCTCGCCTGCATCTCCGGTTTTTTCATCGCCCTCTTTTTATTTCTTCTCTCGATTTTTCCGACAAATTTATTTTGGGTCGTGATCTTCTTAGTTCTCCTCGGAGGATTTGGAGGAGCGTTTATCGTCCCGTTCGATACCTACAATCAGATCCATAGTCCCGATGAGAAGCGCGGCCAGGTGATCGCCGCTTCAAATTTTCTCGGATTTTTTGGTGTTTTGGTCGCCTCTATCTCGCTCTATCTGTTCAGCGAAGTGTTCGATATCCGCTCCTCTTCAGGATTTGCGATCATTGGCGCTGTCACGCTTTGCTTTTCTGTTTACCTGGCGCTGCGCCTTTCCGATCTCTCCCTAGCCTATTTTTCACGTAAACTTCTCCGTCCATTCTACCGCCTGCAATCGACAAATCTTGACCTCTATGAAAAACACCCAGTAACGCTGCTCATCCTAGAAAATGCCAACTGGTTAAAAGTTCTCCTGCTGCTCAGCTTTACACCCAACGCCTACGTGCTGGTGCCTAAAGAAAAAAAGATGCGGTTTCCTTATTTTAAACGGATCTTTTCTTCAGTCCGGATCGTGGCTCCCGAAGATGACATCCCCGGTATTTTAGACGCAGCAAAACCCTTTCTTGAGAACGATTTTGCGGCGTGCATCTTCATCCGCAAGACGATGTCCAGATCGGCTTTCGACACCGGTCTTTTCAAACGCTCGCTTCCTCATCTATTTGTGGAGATCGATCTCCCTGCGCGGACGATCACCTTCGCAAAAAAATAATTTACTTGCAGTACCAACTATCACAAATAACATGTACTTCGACCTAGGCGAAAGCTCCCGCGGTCCAAGTTCCTGTTATTTATGATAATTGCTATGAACCTATCCCAGTATTTGAAAATGTTGATTTTTGAACGATTTTTTCACAGATTTCAAAATCGCTTCGCAGGGCCTACTTGAACAAGTAGACCAAGAAGCGGTTTTGAAAGATGTGTAAAAAAAATCAAAAAGCATATTTTTGGAATACTGGGATAGGTTCATAAGCTCTTTAAATTCTTTAAGCCCATGATTTTCATCAGAGAGATCACGGGAGGAAATAGAGGATCGGGAAGCTTGTCCCAATCAAACCACTGCCAACCCTCACACTTGTGAGGTTCTAGAAGAGAGGGCTCTCCAACGAAGCTTTTTACGATCGCAAAAAAGGTGATGTAGTGTTTATTGCCGGCCATGATATCGCTCGTCCAAGGGCCGACGGCGATGTCGCCCGCTTTTAACCCAGTCTCCTCTAAAAGTTCGCGTCGCGCGCACTCCTCGATCGTCTCTCCAAATTCCAAATGTCCACCGGCTAACGACCATTCGCCTGCTCCGTGAGCTCCTTTCCGCTTTCCAAAAAGAACTTTGCCCTCTTTTACGACGAGAACTCCCACGCCGACTTTCGGCCGATTTTGTTCCGGTATCACGCTCATGCCATTTTCCCCTGTAAATCTTAAATCTAACTGAAAAGGAAAATTTCTAAAAGAAAAACGCCAAGGAAATCTCTCCCTTGGCGTCTCTCGTCAACCTAAATTCTGATTACCAAATGTAGATCAGGTCCAGTTCATACATTTTATATTGGCGGAATGGACCAATCTGCTCATCGAGCGTGATCGATTGAGAGAAGGTCTGGAAAACGTTGAGGTTGTTTGTAATCAAGTATTGGAGAGTAACCATGAACCCTCGAAAGTTCACATTTCCTTCGGCTGTCTCCGGGGTGGCCGCCATGAAGGGTCCATTCCCTGCTCCAACAGAAAAATTAGGATTGAATACCCAATAGAAGCCTGAGCCCAAGGAGTTTCCTAAACCGATCCCCGAGGAGTCATAGTCGGGAACGGCTTGCGCTTGAACCACTTGATAGTTCACATCTAGCGACCAATCATTTTTCCTTTTGAGTTCGCCCATGGTAAATCCGGCATAAGTTGCCGCATTTGCCCTTTTGTGATTGGTGATCTCCAATTTTTTCGCAGCGTGGTTGTAGGCGCCTGCCAGATAAAATTCCACCGTCTTCTTAAGCTTTACGGGAGTCCAACGATAGCCGAAAATGAGGTGGGAAATGATAAATTCAAAATTATTTTTAGAAATCTTTGCGAAGGGCTGCCCAAGATTGGTATCGTCTTTTGTATCCCAATCGATGATTGAGTATTTTGTATAAAAATTGCTATTGGCGATCCTCATCATGCCCAATTCGCCGACATAGGCGCACTGGCTCCTTCTCTCATTCACGAGAAATATGCCGGCATGGGCATAAAAATCTCCCGCTTTCGCGGAAGCGAGATCATACTTCAATAAAATTCCATCGAAGAGGGAAGAAAATTCCACTTTTGAATCAAAAATATTTCCTAGTGATCTGCGTCCAACTTCCAGATCGACGGTGAACGTGTCGGCGTCGCGGAGACGGGCGCCCAGATAGGCCCTATCCAATTTGATGGCGTCGGTTCTGCCGCTGATCGTCCCTGCGTCATTGTCGTATTTAATTTTTACTGCAGACCAGGTTCTATCAGCGCGGTAGTCGAATAGCATGCTGACCTCAGCATCATAGACGTACTCGGCAATCCCGAGCTGACCTCCGGGACCGCGCTGCCTAACCCCATTTTTTTTCTCATTGAAGGTTTGCATTTCCCCGTGGACCTCGCCGGTGATCGAGAGGGCCCCGCCCAATTCTTTAACGGTGATTTGACGCTTCGTATTGATCCATTCGCGCAGGACGTCATCTCGGTCATTGGCATTTCTCTCTACGCCTGTAGCAGCAAATAGGGAATGGGTGAAAAGAACGGCCGTAAAGAAAAAAATTAAACGGGAAGGTTTTATCATAAACAGATCTCTCCAGGTAAATAGAAGAGGTGATTATGGAGTAATGAGTAATTCTTTGCAAAAAAAAAGCGGGAAGAATTGCCCGCTTAAAACTTTATATCGCCGGCGAGCGTTAGCGCCTGCTCGCTGAAAAAGCGTGCTTCGATAGAAAGGTCCACAACGCAACCCGGGGCCAACGTGCATCCGAGCGCAAGCCCAAAGCGTTCCCGGTTGGTCATCTTGAAAGAGGAAGGAACTAAAAGAGCGGGTTCGATGCCGCTCACCTTTGCATAGGTGTGAGCGTAGGTCAGACCCGCATAAGGAATAAACGTTCCCGCCTCGTAGGCCATGGAGGCTCCGACTTGCCATTCGCGGCATTCGAGCCGGGATGCCGGGGGAAGCGCGGCGCCGTTCAATGTATTCCACTTTACTGGCGCATGGGCGTTTTGATACTTACCATCGATCCCCACCAGGGTATTGCCCCAGTGAAATACCACAGCGCGGAGACCTGCGCCCCACGTGAAATGATCGTGTGTTCCATATTCGCGACGTTTGTTGTCGGGGTGCGGCTCGCTCTCAAATTCGGCATGGAAGGAACCGACGGAACCATAAGCCTCAACGCGGTCTTGCATGTTAAAAGTGAGCGTGCCCTGATTTTGAAGAATGGTAAAATTGTCGACTTGCCCTTCGGCCTCGCCTTTGCCTTTCATCTTGCGATCCAAGACATAATCGCACTGGGCGCCCACTTTCATCGAGTAGTTGCAATCCTTCGAAAAGAAAATGCCGTCTTCGATGCTTTCTGTCAGTGCAGGGTTGCCGTCGTAAAGCGCTTGCGCGGTCGTTGACAGGGCTAAAGCAAGAATTAAAACATAAAATCGCATGGGCACTTCCTCTGGAATAATAGACCTCTTTCGGAACCTCATTTACTTGCCAAAACCGTTCTTTTCCCGCAGATTTTTATCGCTCTCTCTCGTCGACTCTTCAGAGTCGCCTCGCTCGTTTGATCCGAAACTGCAAGCAGTTTCTAAAAATCGGCGGAAAAATCTCCGATTTTTTCAAGCAAAGCAGGTTATGAAAGAGGTCTAATTTATAAAGAAAAGGGAGATTTATGAATAGCCCCATATTCGTGAGTGTGCGTATAGATTTTCCAGGGCTGCCGCTCGGTGCCATTCATCCATCGCTTCCAGCTGCTCATCGGAAATCCTTGGGTGCCCATTCCGTTGCAACACCACAATTCTAAAGAAAGCGTTCGCGGGTTGACGAGAAAACTAAACAGGTTGCCCGGCCAATTGGTATCTGCAAAAATAAAGGGTTTTATCGAGTCGGGAAATAAAGCGCGCAGCGATTGAAATAAAAAGGGATCGACGATCGAGTCGGGCAGATGGACCTGACTCCGGAATGCTTCTAGGGTGAGCGTTTCAAAGGCGGGCGCTCGGATATTGAGTTGGTCAAGAAGATCCCGCTGCTGACTCGGTGTGAGGCGCAAATTTTGGTAAAAGCGGACGGCGGGAAGGATCAGATGATCGCGCACCCAGGTGTAAGTGTAGAGCTCTGTCTCCCACGCTTTTTTTAGCTCGGGCCAACCGGGATACAGAATAAAAGCGTGCGTTGGGGAGTTCATGAGCATTCCCTTGTTCGGGTCTTTCAGAAATAGCTCCAAGATCCCAGGGGAAAGGTTTTTGAGCGTGTCGATGATGAAAACGAGCAGGTCGGTCTCGCTCTCCACCCAGCGCGCCTCTTCGGTAAACTCGGCCTCTCTTTTGTAATAGACTTTGAGCAAGGTGGACATGGTACCCCCCGAAACATAAGCCCATGGTTTTTTCCCTTGTCTTGCAGAACGGGCGAGCGCGCTATCCAAAAATTCCCGTGTGCGCAAATTGGAAACCAGCTCGGTGGTGATATGGGAGACATCTTCTTCGGCCCCTTCCCAATTGCAGAGCGCCGCTATCGGATGTTCGGCGGCAAGAAAAAATTGCACTAGGGCCCCAATCCATTCCCTCTCATCATAAATGAACGTCCAGAGCGACGCATCGCTGCGCCCATGCTTGTTGACAAGGCGAAATCCGGCAGGGCTGTCGTCATACTGCAAGTTTCCAAATTCAAACATCTCCGCGTCGTAAATCTCCTGAAAATACTCTGGAAATTTATTTTCGTATTGCTCGATCAAGAAGGAGAAGAATGAGGTGTAGTTCGTGGCCTTGATATAAAATTTGTCGCGCATCTCGAGGCATATCTGCATGTGGTAGAGGCGGCTCTGATGCTCCGCCCGCAGACGACGCACTTCAGATTCCGAAGTAGCTCCCTTGAATAAAATTTCCGTCGCCTTTACTTGATCAAATGCGACCTGATATTCTTGCTGGTAGTGCTGGAGCTTCTCGTTGCTCTCCTCAAGTTTTTTTTCGAGATAAGTGTAAATTTTCTGGCCCAGCCCTCCGGCTTCTTGCGGATGAAAACCCAAACTGGAATATAGGTTCCATCGGGAAAACTCCATCTTAATTTCAGAGAATGAAGCGAGCGTAAATTCCCATGCCTTCAAAAGAGGGTTGTCGGCTGTAGATCTAAACGCTGCACAGCTTTCCGCCGTTTTTGTCTTCACGACTTTGTGGATTAACTCCTCCACGCTAATCTCTTGCCCTCTGTAGGGAATGAGCAGATGGGCCTGCATGGCCAACTTCTCTTCCAGATCGACGTGCGGAGGGATGATCCCGCCGGATTCAAAGGCGGCTAGGAGTCCCGGCGAGAGCCAAAACGCCGTGTTAGAAATTCTTTTTTTTAAATCGCCGACGCCAGAACTGGGGCTTAAAGGAACTGTATGCTCGACGCCCCCGAAGGTCCGCTTCAGCTTACCCGTCATGAGAAGCTCATAAAGGTCTGAGAGAAATTGTTCCTTGTTCTCCTCGTGGATCAAAATGGCGGGAGCGGTGGCGAAACAGGAGCCCACATTTTGCCGCAGGACCGAAAAACAGGCCAAAACAACGGCCTTCTGGATCTGATGATCGGTGAGGATGGTCGAAAACGGAAGCCCTAAAGTTTCTTTGATGAGCAGCTCCGCCCCAGCGTGGCAAAGCGGGCGCCGAAACCGCTGGATCGTTTTTGCGAAAGCGCCATTTTCCGTTTTTAACCACTCGTCCGCAAGTTGGAGCGAGCGGATCTGGTGGCGGACCCTAGTCCCATCCTGCAGACCGGAGACATCGGCCAATTGACAAATTTTATCTTCTAAAGAGATGTTCATAAACTTGAATTTTACTTTCTTCGATTTGGATTTTTTTGTACACTCGAAGCATGATTATCCATTACAACAATAAAGAAATCGAGCTTCCCCCAAATAGCACCGCGAAAGACTTAGCCGAAAAGCTGAATCTTAGAGCCCCCGAGCAGGCGCTCGCCGCTTGCATTAACGGGACTACCGTCGATCTTTCCCACCCACTCGCAGACCAAGATGTGATCTCTTTCTGGAACTTCGCCGACGAGGAAGGAAAAGAAGTGTTTTGGCACTCCTCCGCCCACGTCCTCGCCCAAGCGATCTTGCGTTTGTGGCCCGACGCAAAACCGACCATCGGCCCTCCGATCGAGCATGGATTCTATTACGACTTCGCAAATTTGACAATTTCAGAAAACGATTTCGAGAAGATTGAAGCGGAAATTCAAAAAATCCTCGATGAGAATTATCGCCCCGAGCGCTCAGTGTTTAATAATAAAGCAGAGGCCTTGGTCCGCTTCCGCACGAATCCCTACAAATGCGAACTGATCCAAGGATTCGACGATTCACCCGTGTCCGCTTACCAGCAAGGAGAATTTTTCGACCTATGCCGCGGCCCGCACCTTCCCAACTTAGGAAAAATTAAAGCGTTTAAAGTACTTAAAACTTCAGGCGCCTATTGGAAAGGGGATCAAGCCAAAGAGATGCTCACACGCGTTTACGGAATCTCTTTTCCCGACCGTAAGCTCCTAAAAGATTATCTCCACTTTTTGGAAGAGGCAAAGAAGCGGGACCACCGCCTCCTCGGGCAAAAGCTCGATCTCTTCTCCATCCAGGAAGAAGCTCCCGGCATGCCGTTCATCCATCCGAAAGGGATGATCATCTGGAACCGGCTCCTCGATTTTTGGCGCACCATGCATGCCAAAGCGGGCTATCTCGAAATTAAAACGCCGCAAATCATGAGCCAAACTCTTTGGGAGCGCTCGGGCCACTGGTTCCACTATCGGGACAACATGTACTCGTTCGCCATTGAAGATCGGGAATTTGCGATTAAGCCGATGAACTGCCCCGGCTGCATGCTCTTTTATCGCACTCATCTCCACAGCTATCGCGAACTGCCCCTGCGCATTTCTGAATTTGGACACGTACACCGCCATGAGGCCTCGGGAGCGCTCAACGGACTCTTCCGCGTCCGCAGCTTCCACCAAGACGATGCGCACCTATTCATGAAGCCTAGTGACATTAAAGCAGAAATTTTAGCCGTCCTGGGGCTCGTCGATGAGACCTATTCCGTATTCGGGCTCAAGTTCCGTTTGGAACTCTCGACACGCCCTGAAAAGAGCATCGGCTCCGACGAAGATTGGCAGATCGCCACCAGCGGATTAAAAGATGCGCTTGATGCGTGGGGACAGCCCTACAAAATCAATGAAGGCGACGGCGCATTCTATGGACCGAAGATCGATATCCACATCCTCGACGCACTCGGCAGATCGTGGCAGTGCGGCACCGTCCAGCTCGATATGGCCCTACCCGAAAAGTTTGACCTTCAGTACATGGACAAAGATAGCACATACAAACGGCCCGTCATGGTCCACCGCGCGATCTTTGGATCGATTGAGCGGTTCTTCGGCATTTTGATCGAACACTTTGCCGGCAAATTTCCTCTCTGGCTCAGCCCTCTGCCCATCCGCGTGATCACCATTGCGGACCGTCACAATGAGTATGCGCAGAAACTCGTCCACGAGATCAAAAACGCGAAGTTTTTGTGCGATGTCGACGACACCAGCGAATCGGTGAACAAAAAAATAAGAAATGCTCAGTTAATGCAAATCAATTATATGTTAACGGTAGGAGACAAGGAAGTGGAGAACCAGACCATCACTTTGCGAACACGCGACAATGTGGTGCATGGAGAAATGAAACTCTCTTCTTTCTTAGAAACCCTCCAGAAGGAATACCATGATCGATCGCTCACTTCCAGCTTCCAAGCGCACGATTACAGTGAGCAGCTTTAAAGGGGGAACCGCCAAGACATCCACCTCTTTGCATCTAGGGGCTGCACTCGCAAAATTTCATGGGCATAAAGTTCTGCTCATCGATTTTGACGCACAGGCTAACCTGACCACAGGTTTAGGAATGGATCCGGACGCGCAAGACAGCATGGCCCCTGTGCTACAGGGAAAAAAGGATGTAAAAGATGTCATCTTGGAAACATCGATCCCCAATCTTTCGATCATCCCTGCCGACACTTGGCTGGAACGGGTAGAAGTGACCGGCGCTCTTGCCGCTGACCGCTATTCTCATGAGCGGCTTAAGGAAATTTTAAAGCCCCTCCCTTACGACACCATTATTATAGACACGCCTCCCTCTCTCTGCTGGCTAACCGAGTCGGCGCTCATCGCCTCCCAGTATTCGCTCGTCTGCGCCACCCCTGAGTTTTACAGCGTGAAAGGACTGCAGCGCCTCTCCCAATTTATGGAGAACATTTCCCAGAGGCACCCCTTCTCCGTCGTCGGCGTCGCTCTCTCCTTCTGGAACCCCAGAGGAAAAAGCAATGATGCCTTCCTCGACGTCATCGAACAAACTTTCCCCGGAAAAGCACTGGTCGCTAAAGTCCGCAGAGACATCAGCGTTTCAGAAGCTTCTATCTATGGAAAGCCGATCTTCGACACCGCCCCTACCAGCCGCGCTTCCTTAGACTACATCGCACTCACCGAAGAAATATTAAATAGATTGTAAAACAGGTTTACAACACTCCAGGGATGTGCTATTTTGTTTTTTCAGCTGCGGCAAAGCCACGGGGTTCAGCGATCGCAAACGGGTTCATATTAAGTTAATATGGACCCGTTTGCGATCGTTGAACCGCGAGAGCTTTCACGCGGCTCAAAAAGTAAAATTTCACATCCCTGGAGTGTCCATGGCAAAAGTTAATTCATTTCTCACGGAAAGACTCAAGTTTGCTACAGAAAAGTTTTCCAAGATGACCAATTTGGCAGAGCTCTCTTCGAGCGGCAATCTCTCCAGTTTTTCCGGAGTGTTCCGCGTCGCAAACTTGAGCCAAAAAGAACACGCCAACTTAGAAACGCTGCTGCAAGATTATGGAACGGAAGATCAAGATATTAAAGCCGATCTTCAAAACCTCGTCTCGATCACACAAGAGGTCAAAGCGATCAACAACCAGGCAGCGATCCTTCACGGAGAGCGGATCAAACGGGCGCAAGAGCTCCTGAAAAAATACCAAGAGGGCGCGTTTACAGCCTGGCTCATCGCCGCCTACGGCAACCGCCAGACACCCTACAACTTCTTACAATACTATGAGCTTTACAATGCATTGCCGCAGCTACTCCATCCCAAACTCGACGAGATGCCGCGCCAAGCCGTTTACACATTGGCCAGCCGCAACGGCCTTTTAGAAGAAAAACAGAAGATCATCAAAAATTACAGCGGCGAGCCCAAAGCGGAGCTACTCTCTCTGATCCGCCAAACCTTTCCCCTTGCAGACGACGACAAACGGGCCCAAGATCTTGCGGGCAGCGCCGTCTCCAGCCTTAAAAAGATGAAAACGCTCTTCGAGCATCCCCAATTCCGCCCATCGCCTAAACAAAAGGCTCTTTTAAAATCGTTGCTTAAGTCGCTAGATAGGTTTTTAACTGACGCGTGAGGTTCGTTGATGAATGGGCACCGCATTGCCACGATCATTAATTTTTGCACCAACGATTATCGTTTTCTTGCGCCTTGCATCCGTGAGGCTAAACACTTTTCCTCTCAGATCTTGATCCCTGTCTGCGACCATTTTTTCGATGGAACACCTGAGGACCGGGCCTTACTCCAGCGTGCCTACAGCGAGCATCCCGATTGTGAATTTATCGAATTTGCCTACGATCCCGAGCAGCCTTACGGATATCCCTGCAGAAAGCGTCCTGGAGATTTGGATTGGTGCCGCCACTGGCATAGCACCGCGCGTATGATCGGCTACTTTTTTCTCAAAAAAGAGATCGATTATGTCCTCTTCATCGATGTGGACGAGATCTATGAAGGGAAAAAATTCCAAGAATGGCTGCAGCACTACCCGATTCAAAATTACAACGCCCTCCGGTTCCAATGTTACCAATACTTTCGCGAGCCCCGCTACCGCGCGAAGGAAACCTTCACTTCAGGCCTCTTAGCAAAAAAATCGGTGCTCACGCCCGACACCATCTTAAATGTCGATGAGCGGATGGGGCTGTACAAGAAAATCCCTGATGAAAAAATCGTCGATCTAAATGGCTTAGACGATCAGCCCATGATCCATCATTACAGCTGGGTCAGGACAAAAGAAGAGATGCTGAAGAAGGTAATCTGGGGCCATTTTTGGGAGCGCAATTGGAAAGAGCTGATCGAACAAGAATTCTCGGGGCCTTTTAGCGGTAAAGACTTTACCACCGGACTCGAGTATCTCACCGTAGACCCTTACATCGATTGCAAAGAACCCGACTTCTCTGCAACACCTCCTCGTAAAGAGCCCGCTTATCGGACAACACCGCAGGAGATCTTCCGCAAAGACCTACTTCTAAAATTCAATATTGCCCAAAAGTAGACACAAATAAAGGGGAGTGGTACTTTTGAGTCAACCTAAGGAGGTTAAACATGAAATTTGTAAAGCTAGCTTATGTTTGTTTATTCGCCATCGTGTGCAGTTCATTTTCTGTAAATGAAACCGCATCGGCTCTCACCCTAGAAAATGCAGCTGAGTGCCCACGTTGCGGCCCTTCCGCTTAAAACATTTTAAACGCGCGCTAGTTCTAGCGCGTTTTCTTGCATAACCATACCCACCTGCACCATCGCCTCTCGGATCACTCTTTTAATTGATTCTTGGGGCTCTAATAAAGGCAACCTGAGCGCAGGTCCACATTTTCCCGCTAAGTGCATCGCATATTTGAGACATTGTGGGTTGGGCTCTAAAAAGAGCGCTTTGGTGAACGGATAATATTGATAATAGAGCGCCATGGCCTCCGGAAATCTACCTTGCGCGCAGAAATCGACGAGTTGTTTCGATTGTCTCGGAATGATATTTGCGATGACCGAAATGGCGCCAACAGCTCCAGTCGCCATATAGGGAACCGTCAACAGATCATCGCCCGATAAAAGAGGTTTTGAGGTCAAACTTTGCAGCTCGATGCCTCCTTCCATATCGCTAGGGCCATCTTTGACTCCCACAATCGAGGGAAGTTCACAAATCCGCGCGATCACTTTTGCGCTGAGCTTAACTCCTGTGCGCAAGGGATGGTGATAAAGAATGGTGGGCAACCCTACCTTGTCCAGTTCTCGAAAATGAGCGACGCAGCCCTCCGGCGAAGGGCGGCTGTAGTAAGGAACAATGACCAAGCAGCCATCGACGCCAAGATTTCTCGCCTCTTGCGTCATCGCAACCGTTGTCGCCGTATCATACGTTCCCGTTCCTGCAATGATGGGGATCCGTTTGCCGGCGACCATTACGGCGGTTTTAATCACCATTTTTTTTTCTTCGTGGCTTAATGTAGGAGTTTCGCCTGTAGTACCGCAGACAACGATCGCATCGGTGCCCTCATGAATGTGCCATTCGATGAGGTTGGACAATGTAGGGATATCTAATTTTCCTGTAGAGGTAAATGGCGTGGCGAGAGCGACGATCGATCCTTTGAACATGGAAGCTCCTGGGCGTGATTTCCCATCAGCTTAGCCGAGAGTCGATTTTAAATCGATTTCTCTGCGTGGACGTAATCGTCGAGGATGTCTTTCCACTCGGTGACGAGCTGGGAAAAATCGAGAAGGAGAGGTTTGAAGCGGAGATAAGTGGCAAAAGAGGTGATGTCTTGAACGAGGCAAACAGATTCTGTCTCTCGATTGACTTCTAAAAAAGCCCCCCTTTCTTGCCAGCGTAGAACGCCTGAATAGGAGAGGCAATCGGGTAAATGGCCTTCTGAAATAAAGACTGGAGAAGAGAGGCGCCAACAGTTTTTTTGACCGCGCATCTCAATCGCAATCAAATTTCCTTCAACTTCGATCTCAGCCTTTCTATGCCCTGCAAACTGTGCAATAAACTTTAAAAACTCTTTGTAAGACATAATCACTCCTTTTATACATGATAACAAAATCGCGCTTAATTATCATTAATATTGCGAGTTAATTACAACTATTGTTCGCTGTCACACTCTGCTTTTGCTAAACATATTTTTCCTTGTCTCTCCAGCAGATTATTGTAATTTTTAATTCCACTACAAGAACCTATCCCAGTATTTGAAAATGTTGATTTTTGAACGATTTTTTCACAGATTTCAAAATCGCTTCGCAGGGCATACTTGAATAAGTAGGCCAAGAAGCGGTTTTGAA
>VFKB01000035.1 GCA_009885755.1 Parachlamydiales bacterium
ACCCTCTGGGTTGCCCTATGATTTCCCAACTATTGGGGCAATAGCTCAGGTGGTTAGAGCAGCGGACTCATAACCCGTAGGTCGAAGGTTCAACCCCTTCTTGCCCCACTTTTTACGGACGTGTATGGAAAAGTCTCCAACAAATAGCTCTCTACTCCCTTATCAGACCAAAGAGGGGAAGGTTTCAGTCGTTTACCGTATTAGCTCACGTCGAGGAACCCAAATTCGGATGTGGGCTCCCGGACGGCTCAAAGAATGTCTTATCAAATTTTGAGGTAATCATTTCAATAAGATTTTTATCTTTCGCTATTCCTATAAAGTAGATTCTGAACAGCTTGTAGAAACTGCAAAATCTCTTATCAACAAAACGGTTTATGAAAGGCCAGCCCTTCGTGAAGAGGCGCCTGAAAAAACTGATTGCCTTACAGCGATCCATTATCTTTTTCTACAGTCAATGAAATTAAAGATTCCCGTGACCTACATTGGGGATATGCCTCGCAAACTTGCCTCCACTAGTGAATGGCGCCCTTTATCTGTTCGAAAAGAAGAGGTGCAGTGCGGAGATCTCCTGTTTGTAAAAAACATTAAAAATCCGAAACTTCTTTCTCATATTGCTATGTTTATTGACACCCATTCTATATTTCACTGCAATCCAGAAGATCAAACAGCTGTGATCCATGGATGGAGTCGATTTTTTAGCCGGTATATCCAACATCTAAATTTTCGCAAAGCTGTTCGGTATATCGACCCCCGGAATCAACAAAAACGAGCTCAAGAAAAGGACATTTTCATCCAATAACAGACGAAAAACTTGATTGAGATAGGCTTTAGAGGTTATTTAAAAATTCGGCGCAATAGCGGTACAACAAATGTCCTGTTGAGCCATTAACATTCAGTAATACCCTTGATCAACAAACAATCTTCACAATCGCAGGTATTCTTTACCTAATACCAATCCTAGAAAATAAAGTCACATTTGAGCGCGTCAAAGCCACGGGAATCACCGATCTTAGCGTGGCTAGTATTGACTTAATACTAGCCACGCTAAGATCGGTGATTCGCGAGAGCTTTCACGCAGCTGAAATATGACTTTATTTTTTAGGATTGGTATGAGCGCCTTCGCTTTAAGTTAGCGCCCCGCTCCAAGCTTGGGGGCTCGGGGTAATAAATATCATTTCTGATAAATGGGATAAAATCCACTTGCATCCATCAAGTAAGTATTTTACATTTATGCTTGTAGCGATTCGATGGCGCCGGTTGAAATAAAAGGCACCCTCCCTGATAGCTCATAGTCCAAGGTTCACCCCCTACTTGCCCCAAACCTTCTTAAGGAGCACAATCCTCAGATGTCAAAAGAACCGAAATATGAAGTTTTAGAGTCTTATGGGAAAATAGAGCTCAGATTGTATTGGCCCTTTCTTGTTGCAGAAGTCGAAACTTCAGGCCTAAGAAAAGAGGCGATTCGGTCCGGATTTAGAATCTTGGCTAACTACATATTCGGCAACAATACCACTTCTAAGAAGTTATCCATGTCGATACCAGTAACGCAGCAAGAAATAGACCAGGGCTGGAAAATCCGCTTCATGTTGACAGAAGCCTCCCATTTAGATAGCCTCCCTCAGCCTAATAACCAACTGATTAAGCTCCATTCTATTCCGCGAAAAAAATTTGCAGTGATCAGATTTTCTGGAACCCCCAACGATAAAAAGATTCAATGCTATACACAACGATTACGACAGTTTGCCGATGCCCATCAATGGCCCCTTCATGACAAGCCTGTCTTAGCGTTCTATAACCCTCCCTGGACTCTCCCCTTCCTGCGAAGAAATGAAGTGCTCATAGAAGTATTAGAGGGTGTTGTAAAATTTAAGTGATTTTTGCATAACGGTTTAAGAGCGTTTTTTTCGTAGAAAGATAGATCATCGTTAGGCTAGTACAGTTTAACAAAAGTTTTTAAAATAATTTTTGACCCACTGTTGGATAGAGCTTTTTGAGTTTTATCCTTGCATCGCTCGTTGTAAACTGCCAGTCACAGCCAA
>VFKB01000044.1 GCA_009885755.1 Parachlamydiales bacterium
ATTCGGCAAGGAAGCGCCCTGAATTTGAGCCAGGCGAAGCCGGCGCCGAAGCAGCTCAACTTGAATAAGTTGAGCGATGGAGGCGGGTCTCAAAGGCAGGAGCATGCTGCCGCTGCCGAAGCTTTACTTTTCACCCGAGTCCGGTATAAACTCGGCCATTAAGTTTTTAGCGACAGGTTCAGCCTTCTGGTTTTGACTGTAAGCCGCTCTTATCGTTTCTCCCGCATACTGCATCCATCTCACAGATGCCTCCGACATGCCCCTTTCCATCATGATCTTCTGATAGCTCTCTATCCTTGCTGGAGAAACTAAATCTGCGATGGAGTCATCAAAGTTGCGATTGAAGGCCTGTTCAAACTCCATGTAGTCAATTTTTAAAGGGCGATTGTCGAAGCATATGCAGGAGTCATGATTGATTCCAAAAACGAGTATTCCGTGTTCTGTTTTTTTCAACAGGATGTTATTCGTGTGGCGATCGCAATTGGAAAAAAGCAAATCATAGACTAAGAGAGCTTGCAGGTTCATGACAGTAATGAGATGCGGCTGCGCCATTTCTAAATTTTTGTGGGTATCTCTAATAAAAAGCTGCAGAGAGCCGACAAACCCCTTAATCTCTACATAATACGTTGCGGGAATTGGAAGTCCCTGATGAAAATTTAACGTATGGGCGAGATGTTCCCTTATGCTTATAGTGGGAGGATCGTTCAAATTTAATTCGGCGAGCTGATTTTCAGAGTCTACTTCCAAGGTGGGTTTAAAAATCCACTCGGGTTCGTAATGCTTGTCTCTAAGCACATATACCGTATGGATGTTTTCTCCTCCGAGCAGTTCTTGTGAGGTGTAAAGGGGACAATGATTGATGATGTCTTTAAAATCGGGTGCCACTTGCAGGATTTGAGGCAGGCTCCTTTTTCTTTGCTCAGGAGCGTATTCTAAAAAGGCGCAGACCCCCATGCCTCTGCTGGAGGTAATTTCTGCTCTCTGTCACGACATCCTTGAAAGAGGGATAGGGGCGTAAGGATTCTAAGTAATCGTGCAGGGATTTGAAAACATAGGCGGGATGGGGAGCGATGGGATCGACAGGCGCGGACAGCGCCCTTGCGCAGATTTCTTTGAGCTCTGTCCCAAAAAAGAGTTGATGAATTTTTACAATTTCATTTGAGGAGATATACACAAACAACCTGAAGAATTGGTTTTTGGCGGCGTTGGCTTTTCCTCAAAATTCTGATCCGATCCTCGGGTCGTGTCTATGAACACTGACCCTCGGATCAGATCAAAATTTTGAGGAGCCTCCTGGCCAAATTCCCAATTCTTCAGATTGTTTGTGTATAGAAAACCACGCGGTGATCGCGTGGTTTTATGCTCAAGCATCATCTACTTATAAACTCCGGCTAGACTAAAAAGCGTACCCTAGACCCACACCGAAGGCAAAGCCGCCGACTTGAATCGTCCTCCCATAAACATGATGTTTGGAATCATGAAAATGCATCCGTTTGTATGAGTACTCCCCAAAAACATCGACTAAGAAATGGGGACAAGGGAAAAAGTTAAAGCCTGTATTCACAAACCCACCCAAGCCATTCTGACTTACAGATCTGTCAACATAAGAAGAATGGTTATGCTGATGCACAAAAAAGTAGCGTGGACCTAATGTGACGTAATAATTTATTTTTTCACAAATCTCAATGACAGGCTTCAGTCCTAAGCTCAAAGGGACTTCCCAAATGCTTGTCTTTTGATGGCCATTCAACGATCTTCCATGTCTTTGTAGATACTCAACGCTGCCATAGACCTGTAACCATTTCCATACAGGATATGACCCACTGATCTGCACATCTAATCCTCCCTGATCGTAGACTTTACGCATTTTGGCATCAGAGAAAAAGAAATAGCCACCTTTGACCTCTAGAAGAGGCTGTATCTTATTAGCCTCTGCGGGAGTCGGAGCGGATACTTCTTGGGAAGCGTTACTTACGTTCCTGCCGGTGCAATGAGCTATGTTGCCCATTGACAAAGCAGCCACCAAGATATAAATAGAGAGCGATATATGCTTCATAAAATTTCCTTATTTGATTTCAACATTCACAGGAGCGCTTTCAACACCGTTGGCATCAAAAGACGTAATAGAATAGAGTGTTAGAGCTCCTTCCTTTCTATTATGATCTTTATACTTATGGGCAGAGGCTCCCAAGGTAGCAATTCTTACCCCATCGCGATACACGAAGTAGCCAGCGATATTTACCAAAGAGGCTTCTGGGCTTTTCCATTTCAACACGTTAAATCGCTCGAACTTGCAACCAAAATCATTTTTTTTCTGATGACCTGTCAGACTGGCTGGAGTCAGAGGCGGCGGGGTATTCAGTATAATTCCAAGATAAACAGCACCGGGGTTCGTCAGAGTTTGCTGAAGCGTAAAGGGGGAAGTCGCATCAAATCTATTGATAGTGCCACTCGACGTAGTGGCTATATACAAAAGCGTTCCTGCGGAATTAATTGCAATTCCAAAAGGATCCTGCGGAGGGATTAAAGGTGATCCTCCGACAGGCCCAAGCACCACCCCCGTAAACAGATCAATAGTGTCACCTGCAAGATTAACTACATACACAAGCGATCCATCAGGGCTAACCGCAATATCAAAAGGACCCAGGTCCGTTGACATTGCTGCTGTGGTAGCTGTAAAGGTCACTGTCTCATACGCGCGCACTGTGTTTGCGACAACATCTGTTATATAGACAAGTGTTCCATCAGGGCTAAATACAACTTCATGAGGATTACCGCCAATAAGAAAAGGGGATGCTCCAAAAGGGAGAAGGGTGTTTGCATCAAACACCGAGAGGTTCCCGGTGTTAACATTAGGTATACATATAAGCGTTCCAGCAGAGTTAATCGCAATCCGTTGAGGCCCTCCCCCGCCAGTGAAAATCGGCAGTCCAATTGGAGCGAGGGTATTCGCATCAAAAACAGAGAAGTTACCTGTAAATTCATTAACGATATAGAGGCGCGTCCCAGCAGGGTTAATCGCAATTCCAAAGGGGCCCGCCCCGCCAGTCGAAATAGGCGCTGTGATCAGCGCGCCGGTCGTCGCATCGAGGACGGAGAAGTTCTGACTGGTCTGATTAGTAATAAATAACCGCGTTCCTGCGGGGTTAGCCACAATTAAAGAAGAGCCTGTCCCACCCGTTGGGAATGGAGATCCGGGCACTTCTACAAACGTTAACGAGTCGTACACATTGACCGCGTTAGCCGTCTGATTGACCACATACACAAACTCTGCAAAAGCGCGTGTAGAGGGCATTATTAGAACAAGAAGAGAAACAGCGCAATAGCGAAAAGCCCTTGCTACCGAATCAGAAATTTTACAACCATTAAGTCTTTTCATAAAAACATCCCATAAAGTGAAATTTTTGAAGTCCTACTCGTTTAAGTGAAATTGTATACATAAAAACAAATAAGGCAATTGTTTTGTATGAAACCTCAACCTTTCAACTTTTTTGGGTGAGACGGCCTGTGGCTCAAGTTTATAGCTATTGACGCGAAAAATTCCAATTTGCTCGCATGGTGGCGAGTATATTTTTAGGACGCAGTGGAACAAAAAAATTATCCCTTCGAAAGTCACAGCCTTCCCATCGACAAGATCGATCCTGATGCCCTCTATGTCATGGAAAAGTTGCGCGCAGCAGGCTATGTCGCCTACCTGGTCGGCGGCAGCGTCCGCGACCTGCTCCTCAACCACATCCCTAAAGATTTTGATATCTCGACTTCTGCAGAACCCGAACAGATTAAAAAAGTCTTTAGAAATTGCATCCTTATCGGACGACGATTCCGCCTCGCTCACATCCGCTTTGGGAAAAAAATCATCGAAGTCGCTACTTTTCGCTCAGGCGATCCCGACACCGATGCCCTTATTATACGGGATAACAAGTGGGGCTCGCCAGAAGAGGATGCCCTCCGCCGCGACTTTACGATTAATGGCCTTTTCTACGATCCTGCCACCCAAACGATCATCGATTACGTGGATGGCTATCCCGATATTCAAAAACGAATCATCCGCACCATTGGACAACCTTTTATCCGCTTTCGACAAGATCCCGTTCGGATGCTCCGCCTGCTGAAATTCCAAGCGCGCTTTAACTTAGAAGTCGATCCGCCCTCGCGGATTGCCCTCCTGGAGAATCGCGCCGCGGCATCTAGATCTTGAATGTGCGAGGGCACGGCTCCAAAGTATTCTCCTATTTGGGTTAGAAGAATAGCCTCGGGTTTTCCCATTGTCGTTCTTTTTTCATCGGATTTAGGGGGTTCAGGCAGGGAATGTATGACCTTTTGGCGCTCCTGTTCCGTTTTGGCAGATTCCACCGCCTCGGGAACATTGATCAAAGGCTCTTGGCCGGCTGGGGGAAGGGCTAAGCGCTTGGCTTGCAGAGGCCCTTGTCCTTTAGACTTTTTTTGAGCATTATTTAAAGGCGGTTCTGTAGGTATATCCTCTGGAACCCCGCTTGTACTTATTAGTTGATCTTTTGTTTGTTAACTTTTCTGTATAGTTCATAAGAAAATCAAAAACAACTCGATATGAATCAAAATATTTTAAGTTTTTCATTCCAGTCGTCGGGGATGCCCGCATCGCGCCGGTGGTCTTCATGATAGATAAATCCCTTAGCACGTTTCGGCGTCATGAGCGGGGGGAGGTTTTCCACCCAGACGTCCCATTCGGTGCGCGTTTCATCTTTGAGCTTTGTCAGCCAATGCTTGCCAAATGAGACATGCCGGATCTCATCCTCTAAGATCGTCTGCATCAAGGCGGCGGATTGGGTATCGCCGCACCGGGCAAACGACTTCCCATATAAAGGGGCGAAGTCTAGGTTGGCCATTTCGAAGGTGAGGCTCATCACGCTTATATACCGGATCGGCGTCGTTAGGAAAGGGGTATGCGCCCAAAAGTGCTTATATAGGGCAAAGTCGCCAAAGCGGAGGCCCATCTCCTCCATCCGCGCCATATATAGGCGCACATGCCCCTGTTCTTCCTTCAGCGTGTTCGCGATCCCTTTTCGAAAATGTTTAGGCGCGTTGGGAAAGGCGAGCAGCGCGTAGGCCATGATTTCAACCGCCAGCAGCTCATGGCCGGCGAAGCGGTGGAGGCATTGCGCCCGTTTATCGGGATTCCGGTGTTCGTGAAAGGCGGGAAGTTTTTCTTTGCGTGTATGGCGCTGAAAGCTCATACCGGGAGGACGCGTCGGCTCCTTCCATAGAAGGGGAGTTCCTGGTTCATTATCGGTGAGCTCAGGGGGGCAAAATAGTTTTTCTTCGAGCGTATCAGCGCCTAAAACGCGGATAGCCCATTCTCTAAGTTCCATGGAAATTAATATATTAAGGGACGCCCGAAACGAGCGTCCCTAATGAGGTTATTCAACACTTAAGACAAAAAAGGCGGGGAAGGCGAAATTGTTATTTGGCCTTGGAGTCCCGTGGATGGTCACTTTTTTACCCACATATTTGCGGAGGTCGACATGTGTACTATAGACATAGGCGACAGGCATATCTCGCTCGCGGACGATAAAGTCGCCGGGCTTGTTTTTCACAGGGATCGAATAGGGTTCTAAGATGCCAGTCACAGGGACGGAAGTGATCATCTGATCTTCATAGTACTCGTCCATGTTGCGGAAGTCTTTGATCGCCGCTAAATTCAAGTAGAGCGCTTGCTCGACCGGTTCCCACATCTTCATTCTGTCGTTCAACGGATCGCTCTCCGGTAGAAGAGAGGGCTTCTCCTCTTGGACGACGATGGTATCTGTGTGTGTCTTGGCCGCTTCAGTCTTGCCCTCTAAAAAGGCAATTTTTTTCTGGAGGTAGGTCTCTTGCATATGGGCAAGGGCCGATTTCGCTTGGTCTCTGCACTCCTCTAGATCGGAAAAGTCGTTGACGATCGTTTGGTAGTTGCGGGAGAGTTTTTCGATGTTGATGTCCTCAAACGATTTTTGGAATTCCGCCTTGCTGAGTAGTGCTGTCGTATCGAGCAGCTGCTCGGCAGATTGGCGGCGCTTGTCGGCTTGAATCTTCAATTCCGGTCCGCCCACATTTTGAACAAATTCCTTGGCGACATAGAAACGGGTAGATTTGGGAGCAGAAATTTCGGCCCACTTGTTGTTCTTTGCATAGATCACAGGATCGACGCGGTCGCCGGCGTTAAGCTGGGCAATCACAGGAGATTCAGTATCTGGCGCTAAGCGGACGTTGACGCGATTAGCTTCTACGACATTGTCGATGATGTAGCTGCGGAAGACGTAGGCTTTTGTGTTGGCAGGAGGCTCGATCGCCCAAAAATTTTCATTTTCACCTACGACGACGACCATCTCATTTTTGCCGAGTTCTTTGATCACATGGCTTTCTAAATTGGGCAGGGCGCGGACGCGGACTTTTCTCGCCGTCACTTTCCCTGTAAAGTTGCTAAAGGGATGGGCCGCCGTTACCTTTTCAGCGGGAGTTTCAAACATTGCCATAGGTGTGACCTCTTGAACGAAAGAGGGGTCATGAACCTCAGCAGCCGCAAAAAGACACGTTAAAGCAGGAGCACTCACCAGAGCGCATGTATATGCAAAAAACCTAGACATTGTGGAATTCCTCCTATGATGGTAATCATACGCCATTCTATGAGGAAGGTTTTTTTAATACAAGGAGGCAATTACAAAAATCCATCGGCCTATTAAAACCGCCCTTTTTCCACTGAGCTTCATCGTGTCTCCTCCACAACCCGCCAGGGGTTGCCTCGTCGACACGATACGAGCCCGCAAGCGGGCTCTGAATCTCTGCGGAAAAATCTTCGGTTTTTCTAGGCCGAGCGACTTTTGCAACCGCCTCCAAAAACTCTCGCCTTTTTGCCTCAAACCCTTATATAATAGGTGAAGAACAAGGAAAAAACAATGAATTCATTTTCTAAAACAATTGGAATAGTTGGCGGCGCCGGACCAATTGCTAGTTCGTATCTGTACTCAACGATATTGGAAATATGCCAAAAACAGTATAAGGCTAATGATTACAGCGACTTTCCTGAAATAATTCTTATTTCCTACCCCTTCACCCGTGGCGATGAAGAAAAAATTAGAGAGCAGATTGCGCTTTGTCTATCAAAACTTAAAAGTGCCGGCGCTTCTCTGACTTGTATCGCCTCCCAATCCTTCCATGGATTTTTGCCTGAATTGCCAAAGGAGGGCTTTGTAAATCTCGTGAACGAGGGGCTAAAAGAAGCTGATCGCCAAGGTATTTCTAAGGCGCTGATTTTAGCCGCTCCATTGACTGTTGAGTTAATGCTTTATGAAAGATCTGGTCTGCACTGTATCTATCCTTCAGCACAAGAGCAGCTGCGGGTGAATCAATGGATTCGAGAAGTTGCCGGAGGGAAGATAGAAAGAGATCAATCTGAAGAGTTGAGAAAAATGATCGCTCGGATCTATGAGCGGCAACCTTTTGATGGCGTGATCCTTGCTTGCACGGAGCTGCCGCTGATCCATAAAAAAATGCCCCTCTCGGATAAGCTCCCTGTGATTAATACCATTGAAGTATTAGGAAGGGCGCTTATCAATAAAGCAAGAGTTTAATTAGGTGGAGAGCACAGCGCGGATGTGTTCGCAGTGGTTGTCGCCGCAAGTGCAGCCCATCGGCTCGCCCAAAAAGACGTTATATTGCTCTTTGTCGTCCAACGGATTGGTCACAAGATAGAGCTTGTCGGTCGTCTGGTTGATATCCCAGCTGCGGAATTTTAGGTCGTCGCTGGACACCTCTTCGTCGATGTCGATCGTTGTGGCTACCTCGCCGTGAAATGCTTTGGCAACTTGGCAATGCATGCAGTTGCAATTCGGCTCGGGATTCGGTAGCAAGGACGTGTCTTCGATTCCAAGAGCTTTGGTGATTGCCACGATCTTATTCAAAACCTCATCGGGGAGCTTGGGGGCGTTGGACTGCCCGGGGTTGTGGTGCATCATATCCACGAGGCCTTCCATATTTTGGTCGCCCAGCTGGATGGGCAGATTGATCCCAAAAACCTCTCCGCTCGGCATCGCCTTTTCGGGGACCTTGGTTTGGCCCTGTTCTAAGTATTTGGCGTGGGCGGCAAAAACAGCCTCGATCACAACCGACTCAAGCTCAGGGACTTTCACGGATTTACCCTGGTTAAGGCCGATGACGACCACAGGTTTCCCGTGGTTCATTTCGACATGGATAGAAGTGATGTTCTTCCAAGACGTTGAGATATAAGGGGGAATGCTCAAAATTTTATGATTGATTCTCATAGGTGCCCTCATGGTTGCTAAATCATTATTATATCTCAAGCGGATTTAGTTTGTCAACTGGGTTTAGCAATCGACGTAACAGTGTGCTGGAACGTGTTATAACTCATTGATAATAAGGTGTGTAAAAAAATGTTTTTATTCCTACTTTGAATCGTCTATGATCCAAAAAAAGTAGGCAGGGGAAAGACTCTAGGCCTCCCGTGTCCACAAAAAAGGAGCAATATTTTGAGAAAGACCCTCGTGCTTGACACCAACGTTTTACTCCACGACCCGGACGCGATCTCTAAATTTACCAACAATGACGTCGTGATCCCTCTATCTGTGCTTGAAGAGTTAGACAGCATGAAGCGTCTCTCCGACGAATTGGGAAAAAATGCCCGCTATGTGATCCGCTACATCGACTCGCTAAAGGCGAAAAAATCGGGCGACCTCCACAATGGGGTGACGATCGATAATGGGATTAAGGTGCGGATCCACCTCGAAGCCAAAGGGGGACAGGAAAAACGGGCGTTTCCGCTGCCGCACGACCGCAATAAGATCCTTCTCGCCGCCTATCAAATTCGGGAGCAGGGGGACCATGTGGTGCTCGTCTCTAAAGATTTTGTCGTCCGCGTCAAAGCGGAGGCGATCGGCCTCGAGGCGGAAGACTATGAGAATTTGAAGGCCTCTTATGACAACCTCTATCGAGGCTACCGGAAGATCAAGCTCGAGAAACAGGAGATCGACAAATTCCTCAAAGATGGACACCTCACTCTAGACCTCAAAGATCTGCACCCCAATGAATATGTTTTGATGACCTGCGCTGAGCAATCGACCGGAGTCGCAAAATACAACTCCCAGACAAAGCGTTTGGAAGCGTTATCCAAGATCACGAAAGATATCTGGGGGATCCAGCCTTTGAACGTCGAACAGCGCTGCGCGCTCGATCTGCTCCTGCGCGACGAGATCAAGCTGGTCACGCTCCTCGGTCCTGCGGGAACGGGTAAAACTTTGATGGCGCTCGCCACCGGGATGAAAAAGGTCTTCGACGACAATATCTATACGAAGATCCTTGTCAGCCGGCCGATCATGCCGCTGGGGAAAGATATCGGGTTCCTTCCGGGGACAAAAGATGAAA
This sequence comes from Parachlamydiales bacterium, assembly GCA_009885755.1. Lineage (GTDB taxonomy): Bacteria > Chlamydiota > Chlamydiia > Chlamydiales > Rhabdochlamydiaceae > VFKB01. The sequence goes on from VFKB01000044.1 coordinate 9,394, forward strand.
AGTTGTTCCATTGGATGCAGCCGATCTTCGACAACTTAGAATATCTATGCCAATCGACCACCGGCGATGCTTCGAGCGCGGAGACGCAGCAGTGGATCATGGACAGCAAAAAGATCGAGATGGAAGCGGTGACCTACATCCGCGGAAGATCGCTCCCTAAGATGTACATGATCATTGACGAGGCCCAGAATTTGACCCCGCACGAGGTCAAAACGATCATTTCTCGCGCGGGCCGCGGGACAAAAGTGATCTTAACCGGAGATCCAACCCAGATTGACAACCCCTACCTAGACAAGGATTCCAACGCGCTGACCTTTACCGTGAACAAGTTCAAGCACTTGCCTATTTTTGGTCATATGTTCCTTGAGAGGACCGAGCGCTCGGAACTCGCGGCTTTGGCGGCCGAAGTGATGTAAAAAAAAGGACCAAAAGGCCCGCCCCGCAGGTTAACACGATCCCGATCCATGCCCAGAGGTCGGGAATTTCATCCCAGAAAATAAATTGCAGAAGTCCCGCAAAGAGGATTCCCGTATAGCTAAACGGAGTGAGGTGGGCTGCTTTTGCGTAACTTAAGCCTTTAAATCGGGCCCATTGTCCTAGAGCAGAGCAGAGACCGATCGCGCATACTCCCATAAAATGGATCAAGGAGTCCGGGGATTGCCAATTGAGAAGGTTAAAGGGAAGGAAGAGGATAAACCCGATCAAAAAATAATAGAAAAGCAGGGTATGCATCTCTTCTGATTTCGTAGACGCCCTAACGGCGATCGCGGTGATAGCGGAAAGGATTCCTGAGCCCAAACCATAGATTGAGGTGCCGCTAAAAATGTCTGTTGTTGGCTTAAGGATGAAGAGGATGCCCACAAAGCCTACGATGATGGGGATCCAGAGGCGATGGTCGATATGCTTCTTATGCCATAGCCAAATTACAAAGGGGACAAAAAGAGGAGTCGTATTCATCAAGACACTGGTGTTCACCAGGTCGACCTCTTTCAAGCAGATATAGGCGAGCAGCATGCTGACAAGCCCGACCGCTGAGCGTATTATGACCAACCATGGGCGGGAGACCTTCAGGCTCGGCTTTCCATGGGTGATCATCCAAGGAAGGATAAAGAGGACCCCGACAAAATTGCGGTAAAAGACAATGGAAGGGATTGAGGCGTACGTTTCGGCATGCTTGATGAGGGCGAAACAGCAAGCAAAAAAGAAGCAGGAGAGGATGTAAAGGCTCACTCCCTTTTTTAAGTTTGGTTCGATGTCGATGGCCATAGTTTTTTTACTCTACTTATCGATTTCTGAAGGCGTTCCAGCATGCGATTTAGGCGGCCGCATGGTTGTAAAATAGAGGACGAGCAAGCCCGATCCGCAGGTGAGGATGATCCCGACCCATCCCCAGAAATTGGGAACATCGCCCCAAAACATCCATTGCAAAATGCCCGCGTAAAGGATTCCCGAATAGGTAAACGGGGTTAAATGGGAAGCTTTAGCGCAGGAGAGCGCTTTGAACTGCGCCCACTGACCGCACGCTGAAAAGAGGCCGATGGCTACGAGTTCCAAAAAGACCGTAAAAGAAGCAGGGTTTTCCCAACTCATGATGTTAAAGGGGAGGAATAGCAGAAATCCGATCAAAAAGTAGTAGAAGAGCAGCGTGTGCATCTCTTCCGATTTTGAAGAGATCCTCACGGCCAGCGCGATCACAGCGGAGAGCAGACCTGCCCCAAGGCCGTAAAGAGAGCCAACGTTAAAAATGTCTGAGGTGGGTTGCAACACGAAAAGAACCCCGATAAACCCCACGATAATCGGGATCCAGAGGCGGTGCTCGATCCGTTTTCTTAGCCAGAGCCAAATGATAAAGGGCATGAAGAGGGGGGCCGTGTTCATCAGAACGCTCGTATCGACGAGGTCCACCTTTTGTAAGGATAAAAAGATAAGAAGCATGCTCACAAGTCCGACAGAAGAGCGGAAAAGGACAAGCCAGGGCCTTGTCACTTTAAGGCTCGGTTTTCCGTGCTGGATCATCCAGGGAATGGTGAAGAGAAATCCAACCAAATTGCGGAAAAAGACAATCAAGAGGACAGATGCATGCGATTCCGTATGCTTGATTAGGGCAAAACCACAGGTAAAAAAGAGGTAGGCAAGGAGATAGAGCCATACCCCTTTTTTTAAGTTTCCCTGATCAGGATTATCCATGGTCGCGGATATGCTTGATCGTCATCTCTAAATCGTACAGGGCTTTGTCTAAGCCTCTAGAATCATGCTGTAGGCCGGCAATGATCAGCTCGCCGATATCATCATTGATGCTGCCCCAGTCGCCCCAAGTCATGTGGACGCCGGTTTTGCTGATGTTTTTAAAATCCTGCGGAAAGGTCGTGACGACCATCTGACTGACGCGATTGAGGTCGCGGTTCATAAAAGCGCCTTTGAGCACAGTGGCGTCTTTGTAGAGTTTATCCAAAGAATCTTGTTTTGAGACTTTAGAACTTGGTTTTGATGTTTTCTTGGCCATAATCGATCCCCTGTTTTAGTACTGCCTTCTAGTTTTAATTTAGTTGTTAATTACTTATTTATCAATATAAATCTGTTAATTACAAGTAACGTGTCTTATTTAAAAGACTTTACATTATTTGGTGGATATGGGAAGTGTAGTATTAGAAACCCCAAAAGGAGACCTATATGAATTCTAAGAGGATTATCGGTATTGTACTGATCGTTATCGGCGTTGTGATGTTTATTTTCTCTAATACCATTTCCAACCAAGTTGCGGAAGGGAGAGGGAAAATTTCAAGCGCCCAGAAAAAAGTGGACACGGGCAATACCCTGTTCTCTTTAACCCCCGAGTCACAGCAGGTGGGCAAGATGTTAACCGACTCAGCCCAGGAAAAGATCGATGAAGGATCTGTAAAGGCTGATTATTATGAAAGTATGGCTAGCTCGCTTAAAATTGGCGGAATCGTAGCTTTTATCATCGGCGTCGGATTTGTATTCCTCGGTAGAAAAAGATCGCGATAGAAAGCTCTTTATATTTTCCTAGGGAGTGTACCTAAAAGATTCTTCTGTCGATTTTTGGGTTCTTTTAAGCCGATTTTCGACTCAAATTCAGGGGGTAATATCAACATACCGTATATTACCCCCTGAATTTGAGTCGAAAATCGGCCAAAATAATCCCGAAAAGCGACCAAGCAATCTTTAAGGTACACTCCCTAGTAGTCCTTAACAAAAAATCTTGAGATAATTTCTAGCGTGAAAGCTCACTGAAATCGACGACCGCGTAGCTTCGCAAGTTGATCCGTATTAATCTAATACGAATCAACTTGCGATCGTCGATTTGAGCGGCTTTGACGCCGAAATTA
>VFKB01000034.1 GCA_009885755.1 Parachlamydiales bacterium
GATTCGTATTAGCTTAATACGGATCAACTTGCGAAGCTACGCGGTCGTCGATTTCAGTGAGCTTTCACGCTAGAAATTATCTCAAGAATTTTTGTTAAGGACTACTAGGGGATGTACATAAACATTCTTAGTGTCTTAAGCACGGCAGTCGCCATCTACCACACCTCCGGCATCTAGGGGCGCTATTTTACAGTGTAAGGTAAAGTGGTGCTCATCCAGTGAAAGATCGCTGTTATTTTTCACGCAGGCCTTAACCACAGCGTCGTCATAACCTGACAAAATCAGGGCGTTGATCAGATCTCCTTGTATAGGTTGATAGAAAGGAGGTGCAAGGAAATAAAAACGACATTTGAACCTATCCCATTATTCCGATTTTAAATGTTTTAAGAGATTTTTGAACGGATTTGATTTCTGCTTTCGTGGACAATGTGAAAATCACATGGCCGAGAAAGCAGAAATCGAAGGCGCCAAAAAGATCAAAAACAGGAAAATTGCAATATTGGGATAGGTTCTTGTTATTTTTACTTGAAAAATCATTGTAAAATGGTACAATGACGCCACGTCAAGGGTTGTCTTTGACAGATAGGAGTTACCAAAATGCATACGAAACATTTAGAAAAACTGAGGCCTGCTGAGCCCCGTCCATCCGTTACCCTTCTTTCTTCCTTCGCTCCTACCTATTATCTCTCTTATTATTATTCTTATTAATTCCATTTTTCCTCCATTACAGCAGTAGCAGTATTGCGTACTGATGTTTATTGATTTATCAGCCCACAGCTGATGGTCCTTACTGCATCAAAAAGAATAAAAAATAGTTTAATATTAGGTGTTTTATGACCACTCATCAAGAATTTTGCGGCCTGACCACAACAAAGGCTCCATTTATCGAAAGCGCTCAAAAAGAAGGCCAAATCTTCATCCATCAACCCTACGAGTTGTACAGTGAAGATAACCAAGAGGCGTGGAGCAAGCTTTACGCTTTGCTGTGCCCCAAGTGGGAGCGCTTCGCCAATGCAAAGTTCCTGCAAGGGGTCCGCTCCCTTTGCCTGCAGCCCGATCGCATTCCTACTCTTGAGGAAGTGAATCTGTTTTTGGAGCCCCTCACAGGTTTCAAGGCTAAGGCTGTGAGCGGATACGTCCCCACGTTTTTGTTTTTCGACAGCTTAAAAAGACGAGAATTTCCCACAACAATTACCATTCGGGACAGCCGAACCCTGCGCTACTTGCCTGAACCAGATATTTTTCATGACATTGCGGGACATGTGCCGATGCATACGGATAGAATATTTGCCGATGTGCTAGTAAAATTTGGCTCCTTGGCAGAGGTCGCCGCAAAACGTCATGGGTCTATCGCAAATGAGAAAGAAAGAATGGCGAAAACTCAAAGCAATATCCAGGCTTTGGCGCGCTTTTTTTGGTTCACCATCGAATTCGGGCTCATGCGTGAGAACGGAAGTGTCTGCGTCTATGGCAGTGGACTGCTCAGCTCCGCAGATGAAATCGAGCATGCGATCCTCTCTCCTAACGTACAACGGCATCCCTTCCAACTCGAATGGGCGATCAACCAGTCCTTTGAGATCGACCGCTTTCAGCCTTTACTATTTATCGTTGAATCTTTTGAGCATCTCTATGAAGAAGTGGGACAGCTCGAAGAGTGGCTTTTAAGTGGAAAACTCGACAACGTCAGCCCAGGAGAACCCGGCATCAGTGAAGGCGATTTACAAGCGTTTTTAAGCCACGGTCAGGAAAAAATAGAGTACAACCATTAACCTCTTAGGAGTAATTTTATAAACTTACATTGCGATCTCTCAGAAAAAAGCTGTACCCCTTGCCGAGGAGGAGTCCCTCCTCTCCAAGGGGAACCCCTAGAGCGACTCCATCGACAACTCGGAATGGGCTGGAAGGTGATCCAAGATCACCACCTCGAAAAGGAGTTTTTGTTTAAAGACTTTCAAGAAGCTCTCGCGTTCACAAACAAAATAGGCGCGCTGGCAGAAAAAGAAGGGCATCACCCAGATCTTCTTCTATCTTATGGGAAAGTGACCATCCAACTGTGGACCCATAAGATCGATGGTCTTTCGGAAAATGACTTCATCTTTGCAGCACAATGTGAGCATGTAAAACAGAAAATCTGCATACACAGCAGTTGCAATAATTCGCTCTCATCGGCATAAGCCAATTTAGAGCCAAATACAAAGGATGGGCGCCGGATGCCGAAAATCAATCTCTTATCTGCAACAAATTCTCTACTGGCGCTCTCATTTTTTATTGCTGCTTCCGCTTATGGCGATGCCTGTTGCGATGCGCCCTGCTTAGAGCCCTCTTGCCCGCCTTGGGGCGACGCTCCTGTAGAAGCGATCAACTATCCTGTGCGCATGGATATTCGCTGTGCGAAAAATATCTACGCGGAAGTGAGCTTCAACTACTGGCAGCCGATCCAAGAAAATATGGAAGTGGGCCTGCTTAACAACGGCGCCTCCGAGACCATATCTGCGACCGGACTTACGATCAATGCGGTCTCCTCGTCAGATTCTTACCGCGATATCAACATGAACTTTCACTATAAGCCCGGGTTTACTCTGGGACTGGGCTGCTATTTCGGCAACGACAATTGGGATGTGCGAGCGCAATACACCTGGTTTCACAATTCGCATAGAAAAACCGAATTTGCCTCGAACTTTTTGCTTTTTGAGACTGGCACCCAAGGGATTTCGCCCACATGGGGCTCTTTGACCCCTTCCGAACAGAGCGTTGTTTTCCAATTTGCCTCCGAAAAGTGGAAACTAGGGATGGATATCGTCGATGTGGATTTGGGCCGCTGGTGTTACGTGGGCCGCAGGCTCACTTTTCATCCTACCCTTGGAGTCCGGGCCGCATTCATCCATCAGAAGGTGCACGTCACCTACAACAATGGATTTACCGATTACACTGTCGACTTGCCGGGTCTGCTCGGCAGCGGCACCTTAGTGGAAAATAAAAACATCTCCGGCAAATCGCAGTCCTGGGGCCTCGGGCCCAAAATGGCTTTGGAAATGGATTGGCTCATGGGGCGGGGTTTTAGGCTCTTCGGAACCGGAGAAGCCGATGTTCTATACACGAGATATTATTCCTTAAGAGAAAAGACGCTCACGACAGGATCTGTCATGGGCATCATCAACCAGATCCCGTTTAATTTCGCTCTCAATGATGAGACCAGCGGCAAACAGCGAAAAGTGGGCTGTCTGCGCACCCACTTGGATCTGGAGCTCGGCTTGGGATGGGGAACTCCCTTGAGCAGCAACGGACTCTATCTCGACTGCAGCGCTGCTTATGATTTCCAAGTCTTCTTCGACCAAAACATGCTGCGCCGCAACGTCACTGATACAGGCAGCTCTCTTCCCGAGGGAAATCTCTATCTCCAAGGCCTCATCGCAAAGTTAAGACTCGATTTTTAGTGGATTGCTAAAAAAATCCCTTTACGGCAAACTGCTGGCATGAAATTTATCCATGCTCTCTTTTTCTTCTTTATGCCTCTAGCTGTGTTATATGCGGACCAAGCGCCTACTTATATTTTCTACGTATCGCCTACCGGCAGTGATGCGAATCCCGGCACGGAAGCAGCGCCTTTCAAAACCTTGCAGCAGGCGCAAAATGTGGTGCGCCTTTTGCCCGATTCCGCGTACCAAAATCAGGATGTCTATATTCTGCTGCGCGGCGGGACCTACCGGATGCAAGAGCCTTTGGTCCTCAACTGGACAGATTCGGGGCGCAAAGGGAACAATGTGGTCTACCGCGCCTATCCCGGAGAAACGCCCGTTGTTTCAGGAGCCATCCAAGTGCCGGGGCCATGGACCAATGTTGCAGGAATCTGGCACGCTTCTGTTCCCGTAGGCACTGCGACGCGCCAGCTCTACGTCAATGGAAACCGCGCCCAGCGCGCGCGGACGACTTTTTACCCGGCAGGATTTCGGCCTAACTACACGCCTTTGGCGCCCGCCACGAATGGAATCGAATATATACAGGCCCCTGCGCTCAATCCTCCTGCATGGGTCGATCCGACAATGTGGACAAACCAGGCAGATATTGAAGCGGTGATCATTACGCAATGGAAAATGATGCGGGTGCCTGTTTCTTCCATTTCTACCACCCTCATCACCATGCAAGAGCCTGCTTGGACCAACGCGAACATCTACGTAAGCCCTTTGACACTACAACCGGCGATATGGGCTTTTTGGCAAGTGACCTGGTTTGAAAATGCGCTGCAGTTCCTCACCCAACCCGGCCAATGGTATTTGGATAGCGCAGTGGGCACGCTTTACTACATGCCGCTTCCAGGAGAAGATATCACAACAGCCGATGTGGAGCTGCCGGTCCTGGAAACTTTGGTCACAGGTTTGGGCGATCTGGAACACGCGATCCAGAACATCCGTTTTGAAGGGATCACATTTTCGTATGCGACCTGGCTCGCTCCGAGCACCAATAATGGCTATGTCGCCGACCAAAGCGGCTTTCTTGTTGTGGGCACAGGTCATCAGCCCACCATCATTGGCCACGATCCAAACCTCGTTCCCACACCGGGAAATCTGCAGTTTAGCTATGCGCATGAGATTGTCTTTACCGGCAATATTTTTCAACATCTGGGAGCTGTCGGTTTGCAATTTGACACTGGCAGCCAAAACAACCGAGTGGAAGGCAATCTATTCACCGATATTTCCTCTGCAGCGATGGAGTTTGGTGGGATCTCTTCGATCGACCACCACCCGACAACGCCCGGTCAGCTGGTCAAAAATAATCTCATTAAAAACAATCTCGTGAACAACGTCGCCGTCGACTATGTTGACGCGGCAGGGATCTTTGTGGGATTTTCTCAAAAGACAACCATCAGCCACAATACCATCACGAATGTTCCTTGGTCGGGGATTGCGATGGGCTGGGGATGGGGATTATGGGATAGAGGTAGCTTTCCAGGGTTGCCGCATGCGTACAGCGGAGAATGGGGAGCTTATAACACCCTGACCCCGAACGAAGGATGCCTCATTCACAAAAACAGGATCGATAGCTTCCTGAATACGCTTTGGGACGGCGGGGCAATTTACACGACAGGAAGACAAGGCCCTTCCAAAGAAAAGGGGCTGCTGATCAAAGGGAACGTTGCATCAGGAAAACGGCCGGCCGGCGGCGGTAACGCATTTTATACTGATGGCGGCAGCCGCTGCATCCGCGTGGAAGAAAATGTCTCTTTCAACAACCCGATCGGGATCACCTACTTTGGCCCTCCGCCGAACCCCATGGATCCTCTTCCCTATCCCGACTATAGCATCGGGAACGGAGTCCCTTATGGATGCGATACCGGCGGCTGCGTCACCTTTGGCGATATTCACTATGAGGGCAATTATATTCTGCAAACGCCCATGCAGAGTAACATCCCCTACTACAATTTCATCAATCATACGTTGGCGGGCGTGGCTCCCTATTCCTATCATGGTTTTTTTGCGATCTGCACATTTACCTATGATGGAATCTCTTATCCGAAAGACCTCACCTACAAAAACAATCACCCCAGGTTTTCCCTAAGAGACGTCCCTGCTAAATTGCTAAAAGAGGCCGGCGTGCAAGAGCGGCCCTCGACCATCCCGGCTGAACTTTGGATCCTGCCTTCTCCCTAGTAGGAGACTTTAAGTACGATCTTCCCTGTTGTGCTCCCTTTTCTGATCTCCTCAACAGCTGCCGCAGCTTGGTCTAACGGAAATTCATGGGTCTTTTGCGGAATGGCCTTTCCCGACTCAAATAGCCGAGCGATCTCGTGCAGCTCTTTGGCATTCGGTTGGACAAAGTGGTACTCGGCGCGCACTTGATATTTTTTAGCCAGGGCCGCATCGGGCTGCTCGAGAAGGCTGACGATGCATCCGCCCGGTTTCAGCACTTCAAAACTCTCTCTGTAAGTATCCCCTCCCACGGTGTCAAAAACGACATCGATACCCGCAGGATGTTTTTTGCGCACCTGTGTAACAAAGCTCTCCTTGTGATAATCGATGATCTCATCAGGATGAAACTGCTGGACGTAAGAAAATTTCGAAGCGCTTGCGGTGGTGATCACTTTAGCACGATGATTTTTTGCCCACTGGATCCCATAGCCGCCGACGCCGCCCCCGCCTCCGTGGATGAGGACCTGCTGTCCGCCCTTCAAATGCGCTTTTTCAAAAAGAGCTTGCCACGCGGTGAGTCCCGCTAATGGAACGCCGGATGCTTCAGCCATCGAGAGATTTTTGGGCTTCAGCGCCACATCCTCTGCGGGAAAGGTGACAAATTCTGCCCAGCTACCCCATTGGAGAATCGGTTTGCGGCAGTAGGCATACACTTGATCGCCCACTTTTAGTGAGGTGACCCCTTTTCCGAGCTCATGCACGGTGCCCGCGACTTCCCATCCGAGAATGAGAGGAAATTGATGGGGAATGCGCGACTGGAGTTTCCCTTCGGCAATTTTTCCATCAACCGGATTGACCCCCGCACACGCCACCGCAATGCACACTTCTCCATCAGCTGGTTTGGGGTGGGGAAGCTGTCCGACTTTAATGTTGCCATTGGAGGCGAAGGCTTCGATGTAGGCTGCTTTCATGGGGCTCCTGGATGTTAAAACTTTCTTATACAGATATACAGGAATCGTCCATTGCTGAAAATGGCATAGCACGATAAAATTGCTTGCCATGGCTACAATAGATGATTTTTTGAAACTAGACATTCGCGTCGGCGTGATTGTCGATGTGCAAGATTTTCCGGAAGCGCGGAAACCCGCCTTTAAGCTCACGATCGACTTTGGCGAGCCTGTAGGAAAAAAGCGGTCCAGCGCCCAGATCACACATTACTACACAAAAGAAGAGCTTCTCGGAAAAAGAGTTCTGGCCGTGGTCAACTTCCCGCCGCGGCAGATCGGCCCATTTATTTCTGAAGTTCTTACGATGGGTGTCCCCGATGCCAATGGTCAAATTATTTTGGTGACGCCGGAAAAACCGGAAGCGATTTTAGGGGGAAAGCTATTCTAGGGAATGTCCCTAATCCCATTCCTAGAAAATGAAGTCCAATTTGGTTATGCGACCTTTGGGACTATGTGAGCATAGTGGTTGGGTTATGACGTTATGTCTTTTTTGCGCGTTTAGCCGGGCTGGGATCCACGTTATTCTCCAGATTTTCCTTCTGTTCGGCGGCTCTCTGAACTCGAGGGACATTATTCATATAGTTTTCAATAGCTTGGGCCTTATCCTCTAGAGAACAACCCAATCCATTTCTATCGTGGAAAGCATCTTCTGCCCTTCCCTCCTCGGTTGTGCCGGGATGAAGGATCGCATGGAGTGCCTCATAGATTTTCTCTTGCGCTATTTTTGGCATCGATGAAAAGCGAAGAGTCTCAACTTCTAAAGCATCAAAGCCGCCGATTCTAAACATTTGAGCAATATCTTGAAAGATCATACGATCTGGAGCATTAAAATCCCAGACTCCTATCGTCTGATCATCAGAACAGGAAAAGAGCTTTCCCCCTTCAAAAGCAAGAGCGCAAATGCCATTTTTATACGTTACTAAATGACTCAGGTAGATCCCCCGCTTCCAGTCCCAGATCACAACCAGACTGTCGTCTGAAGCGGAAAAAAAGATTCCGTTCACCACGATAAGCGCGTTAACTGGCTCTTCATCCCATTCCAGAGTATTTAAGCACTGGCCCGTTTTTAAATCCCAGATCTTGATTCTTCCATCCGCTCCGCCAGAGAGTATACGGTCACCTGCGACGGCAAGGCAACGAACCGGTCCTTGATGACCCATAAAGGTTTGTAGACATTGCCCTGTTTTTATATCCCAAATTTTGATCTGAGCATCATCTGCACATGATACTAGCATTCCGGATACAAAGATTGCGGAATTAACCGTTCCCATATGCCCTTGAAAAGTATTTAACCATTCTCCTGTCTCGAGGTTCCAACTATCCATTCTACCATCAAGAGAGCTGGAGAAAAGTGTCCCCTCTGCACAAACAAGAGGTTTAACAAAAACTTCATTTCCTTGATGTAATTGAATGCACTGATGTGTTGTTAAATCCCAGACTCTAATCATGTTGTGCTCATCGGTAGAAATCAGCTTTCCAGACGTAACAGCGAGGCCGGTAATTGCCTCTTGATGCCCTGAAAGAACCTTTGTGCAGTCGCCCGTTTGGGTGTCCCAGACCCGAATTGTCTTGTCTTCAGATCCCGAAAAGAGCTGCTTCCCCTGACAGACAAGGGAATAAATATCGGCTGTATGGCCGCTTAGTTGGCGCGGGGCAAATACACCTTTTGCTATGTTAGAACAAAGGCGATATTCATTTTTATAAGCTTCCTTATAATTCCCCACCGAGAATGGAAGACATGGGGCGTTAAATCCTCGATGAAATAGGAGTTCCCAGAGTTCATTGTCCTGCGTGAGCTCTCTAATACCCCTACAGACAAGACTCGCTGCAGCCACCTTTGTGTATTCAAGAAAAGAGAGTATGTGTAAGGGCAATTCGCGCGGCAATTGACTCAATAGAGAATTGGGCTGCGCACTCGACAAGGGAAAATGGCCTACGGGATGTCCGGCAAAGAAGATGGAGATCGGTTGGCTCATCAAATTGTTTCCTTTTTTGCCCGTTTAGTCGGGCGGGGATTCGCGTTACGCTCCAGATTTTCGCTCTGTGCGGAAGTTCTCTTAAATCGAGGGACAGCGTTTATATAGTTTTCAATGGCCTGGGCTTTTTCCTCTAGAGAACAACTCGATCCGTTTCTATCGTGGAATGCATCCTCTGCACTTCCCTCGTCGTCTACTTTTGGTTGAAGTACATTATAGAGCTCAGTATAGATTTTCTCTTGCGTTTTTTTTGCAATGGCAGAAAAAACACTGATCCCCCCTTCAAAATTTCCAGCTCCCTCCGTCCTGAAGTGGTTAATGATGACTTGAAGGAGTTCACGCTCTTAGATGCCAAAATTCCATATCCCGAGCGCACCATCAATGGAACCTGAATAGAGCTTCCCCCCTTTGTAGACGAGAGAGATAATGCCCTCCGGACACCCTCGAATACACGCTGTGTAAACGCCCTGCTCCACATTCCAGATCACAATCGCATTATCGGAAAAACATGAGAAGAGCTTTCCATTGCCGAAGGCAAGGGCTGAGACCGCTCTTTGATTTTCTGTTAAAACATTAAGACATGCGCCTGTCTTAATGTCCCATACCTTGATCGATCCATCGGCAGATCCGGAGAAGAGCTTTCCCCCTGCACCAACAAGACAGGTCACGGCATCTTCATGAGCGTCCAGTATCTTTATCGGTTGTCCCGTAGCTGCATCCCACAGAATGATCAAGCCATCGTCTCCGCCAGAGATCAGCTTTCCTTCTGCAATGACAAGGTTCTTCACCTCCCCTTGATGCCCCCAAAGGACTTGAGTGCATTCCCCTGTGTCTACATCCCATGCTCTAATCGTGCTATCGTTCGAGCTAGAGAATAGCACTCTGCCTGCTAAAACGATCGAGTTCACCTCTCCCTCGTGCCCTTCCAAGATCCTTGTGCATTCGCCCATACGTTTATCCCAGATCCTAATCGTTTTATCGTTAGAACAAGAGAAAAGCTCTTGATCGGAAACCGCAAGGCCGCTGATCTCATCCTCGTGCCCATGTAATTTTCGGAATTCCTTTTTCCGTATATCCAGGATATTTATTGTATAATCGTCTGAGCCTGAATAGATGTGGTCTTTATCTACAATCACGACACCGATGGCGTCTTCATGTGCGGAATAACATTCTAGAGTGGAAATCCCATTTTTAATGTGATTATCGAGACGTTGTTCTTTCTTATAAGTTTCTAAATAGTCCTCTTTTGACACTGGAAGCGAGGGGTCTGTAAACTTCTGCTCGAAGAGAAGCTTCCATAGATAATTATCTTCTGCAATCGCCTGAAATCTTTTGCTAACAAGACCTAACGCCGAGACCTGCGTGCTTTCGGAAGAGGCCATAATTTTCAAGAGCATCTCATCTGGAAGAACGGAGGCTGAAGGCTCGTTGATCTGCGTCAGGCTGACTGGTAAAGGGGGGAGAAGGTTGGAGTGGTTAACTTTTGTTGAGAGGGACATAATAGACACCCGTTATTTTTAAAATTATTTTTTAAACAACGCCAATATTGTATCTAAAAACACAAAGTCAATTCAACAGCTAACAATTCTACATAATTAAAAATTAAATTGTTACAACTTTTGCTGAATTTTTTCATTTTCCACCACATACCGCAGAGTGTTTACTTTAATTAAACCCATAGATCCTTTACAATTGAATCACAACTAAAGGAGTGATATGTCTTGTATAGATGATTCGAAAAGTATTACCCCGAAATATGCACCTGGTAAGCCGCTCGCCGTAAATGAGGTTCGCGACCGATTGACAGCAACTGCAATCGCCACGGTGCGCGCAATCGTTAAAGACAATGAAGAGCGCATGGCGGGTTACAAAGACAACCTTCAGCTGCTGGCCACCGGACCCTTTTATGGCAATGAGTATTTCAAGGCCCTTCAGGCCAAAAGTCAAACTGCACGGCTTAAGTACTTCTTGGAGAAGGGGAATTTTTTTCACGGTTTTGCTCCCTCAACCTTTTTCTACATGCAGCCAGACGCACAAAAACCTACACAACTTGTCGCCTCCCGTTTTCTTTTAAAACCGGGAAAAAAACCGAGCGAAGCGCTTGCCGCCATCCGCCAAGGGCTCAGCTTTATTGGTTGCGGAGAAACCTGCCAGATCGGCTTCTACGAAGCGATTCGAGAAGTTCTTGGGACCGAGAAGTTTGACATGCTCTTTGCCGCCGACTCGCCCACTCCCCTCATAATACACTTTGACACTAAGCAAGGCCCCCTAGAATCTCTGCTCGTCAAGACCATCCCGGCGGGTAAAATTTCAAAAGGCCAAATCACACCTATTCTCAATGTGGATCTATATACAATCAAACACTTCAACGGGGAAGCTCAGACCTATGTGGCCCTATGCTGCGATGACACCCCAGATCATCAACTATTTACGACACTCGGCCTGCCCTCTGAAGGAATGACCTTGAAAGAAGTATCAGAAAAGTTGATGGAAGAATTTAACAGCACCCCCATGGGCATGGAAATCGTAACGAAGGAAGTAGCGGCTCGCTTGCAAATACCGCATTATTCCCCAATGTTCGCAAAGAAAACGTTAACGTCCGATGAATTTGCCGCACGCGGGGGCGGCCGCATTTTTTGCACTGTGGAGCTCAACGCTGAAAAGATCACCAAGCTCGCCAATAGTACCTTTCATGAAGCGCGCACTCTTCTCTCTCAGTGGCATAAAAACAAGTAAAACTCTGTTTTAAAATTATTCTTTCACAAAAAAAGGGCTCCTCGTATACGTTGTCTTCTAGGGAGCCCACCTTAAAGATTGCTTCGGAAAATCTTTAAGGTGCGCTCCCCTAAAAGGAGACTTCTCGATGACCCTTCCGTCCCTACTTTGTGTCCTTCTCTGCGGCACCACGCTCCTCCAGGCCGGCGAGAACCCCTCATGCTGCAATGAGATCAAGCACATGCGGATCAACGCGCGCCACATCGAAGCGGAAGGGATCGGTTACAATCAGGGCTACACCACGCTAGAAACGTTTCTCGCGCCTGACAACGATGCGGCGCTCGTCCCTTTTTTAGATTTGCGCGCCCACGCGTTCAATAACGGAAAATTCGCGGCCAACGCCGGCGTCGGCGGCCGTACGATTTGGGGAAGCCGGGTCTATGGGATCAACGCCTACTACGACTATCGAAATACAGCGCGGCAGCAATATAATCAAGTGGGCGCTGGACTCGAAACGCTCGGCAAAGTTTGGGATGTGCGCGTCAACGGCTATTTCCCCGTGACCTCCACAACAAGTAAGTATTATCATCCGCAGTTCGCCGGATTTACCGGCCACTCGCTACGCGTGAAGCGCAAAATCCAGTCGGCGATGCGCGGCGTCGATGGAGAACTCGGCGTCCACATAGGAAAAAGCTGCGATTACGATTTTTATGCCGCCCTTGGCCCCTACTATTTTCAAGGGAAACATGGCAAGGCCGCTGTCGGAGGAAAAGCGCGGCTCGCTGTCTCTTACAAGGATTATCTGACGTTGGAAATTTCCGATTCACTGGATGGAGTTTTCAACAACCGTGTTCAGGGGCAACTTACCCTATCGGTGCCGCTCGGCCCCAAGACGCGCCTCAAGAAATCGCAGAACCCATGCCCTCCCACCTGTGATTTCGGCCCCTCCTGCCCCAAGACGGACGATAACGCGTATGCGCTGACGCAGCGTCTAATGCAGCCAGTCGCCCGCCAAGAAATTATCGTCGTGAGCACCTCAGCTAAAACTCAAATCGCCTCAAACGCCTATTCCATCATTTTCGTGAACAATCTCAGCCATTCAGATGGAACGTTAGAGAGCCCCTATCCGACACTTGCATTGGCTCAGTCCAATTCCGCACCGGGCGATGTTATCTACGTCTTTCCTGGCGACGGAACGACAAACGGGATGAGTTCAGGCATTGTACTGCAAACAAATCAAAGTTTCTGGGGATCGAACGTGGGCCACCAGTTAGCGACTAACCTAGGGACGGTGACTATTCCCCCGCAATCCTCCACAGCACCCCAAATTAGCAATTCGGGGGGTGTCGCAATCACCTTGGCTAGCGGCGTTGAGGCAAGCGGGTTTGCCATTGTAACCCCGCATAATATCGGCGTCTCCGGGGCTTCTGTCGATGGGGTAACAATTTCCGATATGACCATTGCCGGCTCCGCCGATCTGGGGATCGCTCTTTCAGAAACCACTACCGCCTCTTTAGCTCGCCTAGATATTTCAAGGTGCAATAATGACGGGATCAATCTATTTGCTAAAAGCGGCGGACAATCAGCCTTCACCATTTCCAACACCCGCTCCTATCTCAACAGCGGCAGCGGGATCAACCTGAGCACAAACAATTCCTTAGGCCTTGACGTCCTTGTGAATAACACCATCGTCTCAGAAAACTTGGGGGATGGTATTATTATGACGGGAGTTACAGGCACACTAAATTTTACCGCAGATAGAGTTTTGATTTTAAATAACCTAGGGGTAGACGGCGGTCTCTTTTCCGAAACAAACGCAACAACTTTTACCCTGCTTGCATCCGAAGCAATCATCTCTGGAAATGCGGAAAATGGAATCTATCTGCAAGGCACGATGGACACCTTGAATTACAACATGGTCAACTCGATTATTTCAGATAACAAATATGGAGTTCATCTTAACGTCACAGCTAATATGCTCCACTGCTCAACAGCCGGAAGTTCATTTACAGGCAATAGCCTGGATGGAATATTGATGGAATCCACAGCTTACGACACCTTAAACTTCTCTGCTACGGGTTGTCTCTTTGAAGAGAACGGACACAGAGGTATCCTTTTCGATGTCAGTCCTTTTTACGCCTCTATTCACACCAACGTGAACATTACTAGTTGTTCCATCATAAATAATAGTCAAGCGCCTATGGACAGTGGCGTCTATATTAATTATTCTCCAATTGTAATGTTCTGCACACTCAATGTGAATGTTGCGAACAATCAATTTACCAGTAACAGCCCGGTTGGACTCAATATCCAAACGCAAGTCATGAACACGTGCTCCATGAATATCAACGTATCATCGAATACTGCCGAGTCTAACACGAATTTTGCAGGCATTAATTGGACAGATTCTTCGCCCGGAACAGTGACTGCGAATGCGGTATTTGCCAACAACGTTTTAAAGGGAAATATTGGAAATGGTATTGCCATCAACGCAGAGGGAGCCTCTAAGATCGCCGTAGCCGTAGAAAAAAACGTCTTCACCAACAACACCGATGCAGGACTTCACGCTGACCAAATGGGCTCTGGATCTCTCTGCCTGACCATCGATGGCAACAATAGCGATAACGGCTATAATTTTTTACGGACCTCAGGAACGTTTAATGTCGTCAATAAGGGCAATAATATAGGGACGATCACCACCTCGGGCACCATTGGAAACCCCGTGACCTGTCCCTAGGGAGTGTACCTTAAAGATTCTTCTGTCGATTTTTGGGTTCTTTTAAGCCGATTTTCGACTCAAATTCAGGGGGGTAATATCAACATACCGTATATTACCCCCTGAATTTGAGTCGAAAATCGGCCAAAATAATCCCGAAAAGCGACGAAGCAATCTTTAAGGTACACTCCCTAGTAGTCCTTAACAAAAAATCTTGAGATAATTTCTAGCGTGAAAGCTCACTGAA
>VFKB01000023.1 GCA_009885755.1 Parachlamydiales bacterium
TCAGTTGAGATTGATCGTCGTAGGTGAAAGTTTCTAAATTTCCATTGGTGCGCAAGGTTGTCACGTTGCCTATAGAATCAAAAGCGGATTGCTGGGCGTATCTCGAGGAGTAGGAAGACTGTCTCCGTCCTAGAAGATCGTATGAATAGGCAGTCCCTAAGCCGCCAATCCGCTTTTCTTCGAGGAGGTTGCCAGCGAGATCGTAAGAATCAAAAACGTGTGTCAATCCTTGATACTCGATAGTTCGGAGATGAAGCGCATCGTAGGTGTAGGCAATGGTGGAATTATTGGGAAGGAGCAGATCGCTAATGCGCCCCTGATCATCGTAATTGGAGGTCAGGGTGAGTCCATTTGCCAGAGTCTCTTGTGATAGGCGGCCTTGCGGATCGTAAGAGCGCAGGGTTGTCTTTTGGGTGAGCTCGTCTTTGGCCTCGATTTGCTGACCGATTTTATTATAGAGGAATGAATACTGGATCGTGCCATCGGAGGAGCGCACTTGCGTGAGTTGCCCTGTAATGTCATAGGAATTTCCAATCGCAACGCCGCTAGGTTTGATGCGCTGCGCCAATTCTCCGGTCGGGAGGTAGGTAAACTGGGTGGTTCTCGAGGTTCCTTCAATCAGGGCACTGGGGCGGTGCATCGCTCCGTAAATCCAGGTGGCGACGGGGCGATTGTCCTTGAGGCGGTGGGTTTGGTCTCCTGCAATGTTGTAGAAGTTTTCTTCTAGGGTGAGAAGTTCGCCTTGCGCGTTCTTTTTCTCAACGGAAGAGACATGGCCTTGAGTGTCGTAGATGGTCAGGGTTTTTAAACCGAGAGGATCTGTTTCTGTTGTCCGCAGAACTCTCTGCCCCTGAGAATTTTCAAAGTAGTCGTTGTAGTCGGTGGTGGTTTTTTGGCCCAATGGATCTGTGTAGGCGATGAGACGGTTAAAGGAGTCATAGATAAAGGTTTCTTGGGCCTCTTGATGGTGGATGTAACGGGTCACGCTCTCTCGGTTCCCGGCAGCATCATAGCTGTAGGATATTTTAGATAATAGTTTACCAGAGAGATCTTCTTGCCTCTCTTCGATCACCCTGTTCAAATCATCGTATTCTTGGATGGTGGATAGGTCGCCGAAACTCGTGCAAAAGAGGCGGCCGAGGGCGTCGTAAGAGAACTCGGTCCTTTGAGCGCCGAGAGATTCTGCGGTCTTGCGTCCGGCGCCGTCATATTCATAGGACGTGATAGTGCCCTCGGCGTCGGTTATAGAGGTGATATTAAAAGCGTCGTATTGATAGGCGGTTGTATTCCCGAGGGCGTTGGTTTTTGCAGTGGGTCGGCCCAAAAAATCATAGAGATAGGTTGTAGCAGCTCCGATTTGGTTAACATGCCTGCGGAGCTTGCCGTCGCGATTGTAGACGAACTGCTCGGAGGTTCCGTCGGGGTGCTGAACGGAGAGGGGCTGGTTTTTTGCGTTGTAGGAGTAAGAGGTGCTTTCGCCGTTTGGTTCTGTGGTGGAAAGGAGGCGTCCCAAGCTGTCGTAGCTGTGGAGGGTTTCTGGGGACAGGGAATGTCCTTCGGAATCGAAGATCGAGGGGTGGTGCCTTTCGATTTCATTTCCAAAAGGGTCTATGACAAATTTTGTGGTGTGGCCATAGGGATCGGTGGTTGCGATTTTGTGGCCTTTTTTGTCGTAGGCGTGTTTCAGGGTTCTTTGTTGTCCATCGGCGCCGATCTCTTCAATGCGGGTGAGGCGATTGGAGCAGTCGTAGTCCATTTTTGTGAGGAGTTTGCCGCTGGGGTCTTGCGACTGAATGAGATTTCCGAGAGCGTCATATTCGTAGCTGGTTATTTGTCCGAGTGCATTGGTGGATTCTATGAGCCGGCCTGCGTTGTCATATTTCATGGTCAGGCTGTATCGGTAGCGATCGTGAGCGTCGTAGATGTCTTGTTTGACGACTTTCCCATTTTCATAGGACAAGATGACTTTTTTGAGCAGAACTTCTTTAGAGCCATCCAAGTAGCTATCTTGAACGATCCAGGGCATGCCTCGATGGGATTCGTCGTCAGGGACGGGTGTAATCCTGCGGATCTTTTTGGTGGCGCAGCCGTCGTCAACTACTTCCTCGATGAGGATAAAATCTGCGTTATAGTGATAAAAGGTTCGGATCTTGGTCCCTTGGCCGTCAAAAATGAATTTTGCGGTCAAGAGAGAGGTGCCGGTGAGGTATTCAAAAGTTGTGACCTTGCCGCTGGGGTCTTCTTCCCTGAGGAGGAGGTTTAGGCCGTCTTGGGAAAATCCGCGGTGAATAGATTGAGTCTCGGTTCCGTTATCTAGAGGCAAACCGGTAGAATCTAGTGTCAAGGGAGGGCATTCTTCACCGGTGATTTTTGCATAGGATCGTTCCTCTTTTACGTTGCCTAAGTCGTCGTAGAAGTAGCGGTGTGAAGAGACTGGGATATCCTGATGATCCAAAAGGGTGTGGCAAAAAAGCTGGGATTTGGCCGACTCGCTGGTCCCCCAGACGAACTGCTCGGTATTGCGAAGCTCGTCTCCGGGACCATAGCGCTTGATTTTTTCAAGCAGAAGGTTGTCTGAGTAATAGTATTCGGTGAGCACATTATCGATTTCTCTCACTTGAGTGAGGTTCTTTTCAGGGAAGTAGAAAAATCGATGGGTGATGTGGGCTGTTCCATCCTCTCCGACGGGCGCGCTTAGGATTTTGACTTTGCCATTGGGGTAGTGGTCAAGTTTATAGTGCCGGCCTAGGCCGACCGATCGGTATGTAAGCAGATCCTCTTCGCGCCTGCTTTCTCGATCCTTTACAGGTTTATAGAAAATGGTCTCATTTGGAGAGGCCGGGGTAATCACATAATTAAGGAAAAACGAACGGTGCTCGCGTTTATAGTGATAGTGAAGGGTTTTTCCATCACTGGTCCGGATCTCAAAATCACGATTTTCATTGAAGTCTTCCGAAAGGTAGTGGAACTTGGCCCATGCGTAAGTTTTAGATCCGTCATAGTTTGTCGTTGAGATCTTCTTTAGCCGATAGTGTTTGTCGTATTCATAGGTGACGCCGGTTTTATTGGGTAAAGTCTCACTTTGTAGTAAATAAAGCCTAGAATCTGAGCCAAAAAGTTGATGCGGCCAAAGATCTTTGCTCGAAGATTTGTGTCTTTTTGAACCACTCAGGGCGTGATACACGCGCTGGGCTCCATCGGGGCAATAGACGTGAAAGACTTCCCTATCCTCAGTCATTCGAATTTGATAATTTTTTAAATTGGTCTTTCCTGACAGCTCACCCCGGCCTGCGTTTGTCAATCCACGATCTCGAAAGGGATTGCTGAGTTTATAAAGAATTGTTTTTTCCTTTTTATCTCTACTAGATTTTTTAAACTCTAAATGGGTGCCATTTGGCTCAATAATGGTGAGGAAGCCTAATATTCGTTCATCAATTTCATGGTTCCCTGCAGTTGCATAGATATGATGAAAAAGCTGCCATCCGCTGAACAACGTGGACTGGGATCCACTGATGTAGGTGCGGGGAATTCTCAAAGGGACTGCACCCTCAATCACAATGTCATTTTGTACAATGTAATGATCCCCAGTGATTGCATTAACACTGCCAGCAACGAGAGCTGCAGGAGGATTTTCCGTAGTAGCGGATGATCTGTCTTCCGAAAAGCACGTAAGGTGAAAAAGAAAAGCGATGGCTAAGAAAAGATGTCGTTTTAGGATTGATGCGCCGATTGAGGAAGCCACTAGAGATACAACTCTTCTCATATTACCCTCTCATTGAGAAAACGCTGATTCTAGTTAGCAGGCAGAGTTTTAATCAACAGCCAAACAAAACAGACCGTCTGAAAATTGGCTTTAATTTATATGAGATGAAATGGAAAAATAGGCAGGGTAAGGATATCTGTTTATGAAACTTAAGAAAAACACCGGAATTAGAAAAAGCAATCCAAGGGAAGAATTACTGGACGAAGAGCTCATCAGTCGAGCTGTTTGTGAATGTTTAGAAAAGGGAGATTCCGCGGGGGTTATCGAAGTTACCAGAGCCTATCTTAAAGCTATCAACACTTCAAAACTCCCTACTTCTTCTTCTCTAACAGATCCTCAATCAACCTCAGCCCATTCGGAGTAAGGTAGATGCAGTTGTCTTCGCCTTTTTTGACGAAGTTGGTTTGGCAGAGGGTGCGGACGATGGTGTCGATGCCGCGGTCATTGAGGCCAACGGCACGGCCGATGACGTAGCGATCGAGTTCGCACTCGAGATCGCCCTTGGCGAGCGCCATTTGATGCATTTTGATCAGATAAATTTCGTCTTTGGTCATTGTCTTTTCTTTAGGCGTATGCCTGTTGGGGTGTCTTCGATCAGATAGCCGTGAGAGTGGATAAAATCTCTCCAGGTGTCGGCTTGCTTCCAGTCTTTGGCCTGGCGCGCTTCTTCGCGCTTGCGGAGGGCGTCGTGGAGTTGTTGGGGGATATGCTCTTGAGCGGGCTGGAGGGGTAGGACGCCGAGGACGCGGTCGAGGCGCTCAAGGAAGGAGATGATGGGTGCGGGGTCGCCGATTTGGTGGCGGTCGGCAAGGGCGTTGGTCTCCCGGACGAAATCAAAAAGCGCGGCAAGGGCCTGGGAAATGTTCAGGTCGTCGGCGAGGGCCTCTTTGAACCGGTGCTCGGTTTCTATGAGTAGGGGTTCGAGGGAGGGCGCGTGGGTGGGCGGAATAGAGCGGATGCGGGTGATGAAGTCGGATAGGCGCTCGAGGGAGGCTCGCGCGGCGTCGAGGCCTTGGAGGGTGAAGTTGAGCTGGGTCCGGTAGTGGGTCTGAAGGAGTAGATAGCGGAGCTCGGGGCCGGTGTATCCCTTATTGATGATATCGCGGAGGGTGTAGAAGTTCCCGAGGCTCTTGGACATTTTTTTGTGGTCGACGAGGAGGTGCTCAGCATGGAGCCAGTGGTTGGCGAACTTCTGGTGAGTGTAGGCCTCGGACTGGGCGATCTCGTTCTCATGGTGGGGAAACATGTTGTCGACACCGCCGACGTGAATGTCGAGGGTCTTGCCGAGGAGAGAGAGGGCCATGGCGGAGCACTCGATGTGCCAGCCGGGACGGCCTTTGCCAAAGGGACTAGCCCAAAAGATGTCGCCGTCGCGGGTTGGGTCGTAGCTCTTCCAAAGGACGAAGTCGGCGGCGTTCTCTTTGTCATACTCGTCTGAGCAGATCCCGGAGGCGCCCTCTTTGAGGTCATGCATGTGGAGATGGGAAAGGCGGCCGTAGGGCGGAAACTGGCGGATAGCGTAGTAGACGCTGCCATCGGCGCCTGTATAGGCAACGCCCTGCTCCACGAGGGAGGCGATGATCTTGATCATCTCGGGGATAAAGGAGGTGGCTCGGGGGTAGTGCTCGACGGGCTCGATGTTGAGGGTCTTGAGATCCTGGAAAAAGGCCTCGATGTAGGGCTCGGTGAAGGCGGTAAGGGATATTTTATTCTCGATGGCGCCCTTGAGGGTCTTGTCGTCGATGTCGGTGAGGTTCATGGCCTGATCGACTTCCATGCCGAAATACTTGAGGGTGCGGCGGAGGAGGTCTTCAAAGACGTAGGTGCGGAAGTTGCCGATGTGGGCGTAGTTGTATACGGTGGGCCCGCAGGTGTACATCCGGATGATATTCCCTTCGAGGGGGATAATATCTTCTTTAGACCGGGTTTCGGTATTATACAGTTTTAGCGTAGTCATCTAATAGACGATAATTGGTCTTCCCAGTTCCGGTCAAGGGAATCTCGGGGAGTTTTTTGATCTCTCCAATTTTGACGAGTCGGCCGTATCCCCCCTCTTTGAGGGAAGCGTTGACCTCGTCCCTGGTCACCTCGAAGGTTGTAAAGAGAATAATTGTGGGTTTATCGGTATCGGTCTCGCTGGCGGCGATGGCGAGAACGGGCCCTTTTTCTAGGTTTTCGACCCATTTTCTCTGGACGGCTTGGCCGGTGAGCTCCTCTTCGAGGCCGCCAAGGCTGACCATCTCGCCGCCGATTTTGGCAAAGCGCTTGTAGCGCCCGGAGATGTGGAGGCAGCCGTGGGGGTCGAGGCGGCCTCGATCGCCGGAGCGGTACCAGGGAATGCCGTTGAGGAGGACGAAGGGATCGCGTGGGTGGCCGAGGTAGTTGGCAAAAATATTGGGGCCCCGGATGCAGATTTCGCCATCTTTGCCTTGGGGTAGGAGGGCATGGGTCTCGGGATCGATGACGCAGAGCTCGACGCCGGGCACCGCGGGGCCGACGCCGCGAGGAGGCGCGCCGGGGCGGTTGATGGAAACGATGGGGCCGCACTCGGTGATGCCGTAGCCTTCGATGAACTGGGCATTGGGGCCGAGTTTTTTCATGTAGTCAAACAACTCTGGCGGAGCCTTTTCTGCGCCGGATACGACGAGGCGGAGCGTGGCGAGGTGTTTGGGCTCGGAGACGCGAAATAAGGTTTTAATGAAGCTGGGCGCGCAAATAAAGAGTGTGATGTGATAGAGCGCAACGTCATGCGCCATCCCATAGCTGTCGGTGGGATCGGGCGCGTAGCAGACTTTGAGGCCAGATAGGATGGGCAAAATGCCGGTGACGGAAAATCCAAACGAGTGGAACGGCGGCAGGACGCCATACATCACATCTTGGTTTTGCAGTTCAGCGATCGAAAGGGCGGCGCGCTCATTGCTGAGCAAATTGAAATGGGATAGGGGGACGCCTTTGGGCAGCGACTCGGTGCCGCTGGTAAAGAGGATGACGGCGGGGTCGTTTTTATTTACGGTGTTGAGGCCGAGATGGTTCATGAGAGAGCTGGCGCTTTTTTTGGAGAGGAAAAGAGCTTGGAGTTTGTCAAAGAGACCAAGAGAATTTCTGATGTCTTCGAAGAAGAGCAGGTTGGCTTCGCATGTACCGAGATCACCGTTGTCGAGCTTGTCGAGGAACCGGCGTGAAGTGATCACGGTGTTGATGCCGGAGAGCTCTTTGCACTGGTCAAGCGCACGGGTGCCGACGGTCCAGTTGAGCATGACGGGTGTTTTTTTGGCGAGGAGGCAGGCGAAGATGAGAAGATACACTCCGACGCTAGAGGGAAGAAGAATGCCGACGACATCTTCAGGAACGGATTTCGCAATTTTTTTGGAGAGCATGAGGGCGGCGATCTTGCAGGTCTTGTAATTGAGCATGCCGGAAATTTGATCAAAGCAGGCGGCATGTTTGCCCATTTTGTCACAGGAGAGGAGGAACGCTTCTTGGATGGTCTCCGCCTCAGGAATGCCAATGGGCGGTCGATGCTGTTCTGCGGGCCAATGGAAAATGGCCTTGGGCTCTTGCTTTTGCAGCTTCCCCTCTTTGCGAAGGCCCGCTGCGGCATGGAGCACATGGTCTACGGTCTGCAAGGTGCCGGGCTCAAGGCTTCCTGTATCGAAACGCTCATCGAGGAAGACGTAAATTTGCGCGGTGTCGAGCGAGTCGAGACCGAGATCGGAAGAGAGGTGCATGTTGCGCTGAATTTGGTCTTCGGGGCGCTTGCTCATCTTGGAGAGTTTTTCGAGGACCTCTTTTTCGATGGCGGGAGGAATGTTCTGCTGCAGCTCTTTTTGCAGCTGTTCAGCCGCGGGAACTTTGGGGAATTCTTTCTTCCAAAAGCTGTAGGAGCTGAGGGTGAGCGGCTCGGGTCCTTTCTTTGGGTACTGATTAAACCAAGCTTCGAAATACTGGTTGAGGGCAAGGCGCTGGGCGCCATAGGGGAAATCTGCAGGAGCAGACTCGAAATGGACGATCACTTTGCGGCGCGGGGTAAAAAAGATGCCGTTCTTCAAAAGGACTTTTAGGCCATGGAGGAGTGTTGCTCCAAAATCGGGCGAGACCCCGGTGAGCGCTCGGGAAAAACTGCTTCCCCAAAGACCTGTCGTACGAACGAGAACGACGTTGGTCTTAGGGCAATCGTTCAATAGGTTGTGCACCATGGAGGCGCCGCCCACTTTTTCAAGGCCGGTCTGTTTGAGTTTGCCGGCGGGATAGATGAGAAAGTTGTCGCCTCCTTTGAGGCCAGCAACCACTTCCGCGTAGGCTTTTTCCATTTGCTTGAGCTTCCAGCGGTTGCTGACGAGCTCCATGTTCGGAATGGGCAGCGCTCCGACGAGTTCCAAAACGGCTTTGCCCCATTTGAGGTAAAAAAAGTGGGCGACGACAAGCGGCCGTGGCTGATAGTTTGTCCAAAGGATGGCCGATAGAAGGATCGGGTCGATTTCTGCGGGATGGTTGGGAATAAAGAGGATACTGCCGCCGCGGTTTAACTTTTCAGGTGTGAGCGAGTCAAGACCGTCGATCTGCACATGGTAGCGTAGGCCTAGCCCTAAACGGACGAGCTTCGAAAAAAAAATCAGTCCCCATTTTTTGAGCATGAATCATCCCGCATAATTTTATACTTTTTAGCATCTCAAAATTGAGGAAAAGATGCAATGTCTCTTGTTTAAAAATAAAAAGGGTTTTAAGGTCAGGTTATACAAGGAGAGTTATATGGTAAAACGTGCTGGAATGACCCCTAAAGTACAACAAGCTCACAGCTTTCAAACATCTCAGAAAATAAGCAAGCCTGCTTTAGCGGTAACGGGAATGGTCCTTAAAACATTTAAGTCCATTAAGACCAAAGGACCCAGTATGCGCGATAGAGGATCTGTAGGCCTTCCTCAAAATAAAGAGGGAAAAGAAGCGGCTAAAGACACTCAAAAATATGCGGCCCGCGCTTTTCACTGGAAGAAAGCTTAATTGAGTAGTGTTTCCCAGGCGGTGCAGGGAGAGGCATAGTCGGGCTCGGCATGCGTCGACCAGCCTGGGATTGAGGAAAGCAGCGTCGCGCCTTGCGACGTGAGCTTGCTGAACTTGTCGTGGTCGGCTGAGATTTTTCGGTTCAAGGAAAATTCTCGGTGGACCTCTAGATCCCTTTTCAGGGTTTTATATTTCATCGCATAGGTATTGGTCGTCGAAGGGGTCGTCCTCCAGTGGCAGGAGGCGGTGTGGTAGATCTTTGACGCGAGATCGGGATAGAGAAAATACTTATCGCGGTGATCGTAGAGGGTGATGTAGTCGGCATTGGGGAGCGTGAACCCTTCGTAGAGAATGTCCACCCATCCGTTTTTGTGAATGTAGTCATCTTCCAGGAAATAGCAGATCGTGTCATCGGAGAGGTTGAGAGATATGACATGATCGAGAAGTTTGAGGAACGAGCCGGTCTCGCTCCCTTCGGAAATTTGTATGACGGGATACTCTTTTTGCTGGAGTACGAAGTGGGGCTCTTGAGAGGGGTGAAATGTGTCTAAGAGGAACGTGATATTTGCTTTTTTTGAGTCGAGGGTAGAGAGCAGATTTTCATGGCAGCGCTGGCGGGAAAAGTTGGGAAGGCGCGCTTTGTGCTCGGAAACTTTGGAAAAGTGGCAATGACGGACGAAGACTTCGATCTTAGGCGTTACGCCAAAGAGCTGTTTAAGAGCTCGATAAGCTTGTTGCAAATGGTCCGTCCTTCTTTAAATGAGAGCACTTCGGTCGCTTTGTCCAGCGGGACCCATTTTCCTTCGCGCACTTCTTCAAGTTGTAGCTCAGGGGTTCCGGAGACAAGCGCAGGGAAAAAAAAGACTTTCTTGGAGACCCAGACGCCTTTTTTGCGAAATTGGAATTGCTCGACTAGGGGCTCAGATTGTAAAAACTTCTCCACGGTCAGCCCTGTCTCTTCTTTGAGCTCGCGGGTGGCGCTTTCTTGGGGAGTCTCATCGCCATTGGCATGCCCTTTGGGAAAACCCCAATGGTTCCCCGACTTGTGGAGGATCAGGAATACTTGCCACGCGGCATTTTCTTTAGCGAGAGGGATGACTCCGAAAGAGACCTCTTCAACCATGGTATGGGGCGAAAATGAGTGTGGAATTATGTCCTCCAAATCCAAATGAGTTAGAAAGTGCGGCTTTTATTTTGTGGGCTTTTGCTACCCCAGGAATCACATCGATCCCCTCGATTTCTGCGATCGGGGTTTCAAGGTTGATCGTCGGGTGGAGCATGCCTGTCTGGATCGCTTTGATGGTGGCGATCGCTTCGATGCCGCCAGCTGCGCCTAGGCAGTGTCCAATCATCGACTTGGTCGCATTGACTTTGATATGGGACATTTGGTCGCCAAAGACCCGCTTTAAGGCGTTGATCTCAGCCACGTCACCAACAAGGGTCGATGTAGCGTGCGCGTTCACGTAGTCGATCTGCTCTTTGGTAATGCCTGCGTCCTGGAGGGCTTTATTAATACAGAGCGCAACTCCGGCGCCATCGCCCCTTGGATCGGTCATGTGATACGCATCGCAAGAGACTGCTCCGCCAAGATATTCAGCGAAAATCGGCGCTCCGCGCGCCAAAGCGTGTTCCAGCTCTTCTAAGACGAGAACTCCAGCCCCTTCGCCCATCACAAATCCGTCGCGGTTTTGGTCCCAAGGACGTGAGGCTTTTTCTGGCGCGTCGTTTCTCTCAGAAAGCGCTTTAATAGCGACAAATCCTGCAAGCCCAATGGTGTTGACAGAGGCTTCGGCGCCTCCGCAGACCATAAGGTCGGCTTCCCCTTTTCTGATGTGTTCGGCAGCAGCGCAAATGGAATAGTTCGCTGTCGCGCATGCGGTCGAAATAGAATAGTTGGGCCCCATGAAGCCGAGATCGATCGCGAGGAGCGCTCCGCCCATGTTGGTGATGATATAGGGAATAAAGAAAGGAGTGAGCCGTTTGAACCCTTTCGTGACCACGGTTTCTACGCCGTCGTAAAAGACTGACATGCCGCCCATGCCTGAACCGACTAGGACGCCGCAGCGCTCTTTATTCAATGTGTCGAGAGAGACTTTGCTCATCTCAAGGGCTTTTTTCCCGGCGACGACGGTGTAGCGGATGAAGGGGTCGACCCGGCGGGCTTGTTTCTTGTCGAGATACTCGCCGCAATCAAAATTGCGGACGACGCCCGCAAATCTTGTGGGATAATCTTGGCATGGAAACTCTTCAATGGGAACAATCCCACTGTGGCCTGCGAGAAGTTGATTATAAAAATGGTCGATATCGGTCCCAAAGCAGGACACGAGCCCCATTCCTGTGACTACAATCCGTTTCTTTTTCATAATTTTATTTCTTACTTGCCACTCTTAAATTTTTGGCCTGACATTTCCCACCCTAAGGGACGATTGCTGCGTTACCCTGCTTCGCCAACCCCATTTGGGTTGTCTGCATCGGGTGCCTTGCACTCGCCTACTTAGAGGCGGGCCTGTCAACCCAAAAATTTTGTAATGTCAAGTTTTGGTATTATAAACGCCCGATTTTTCTGGCGCTACAATAATGTTAAGATCTACGATTTTTGCTTCGGTCCAGAGCTGCTCCAGCTGATATCTCTCGCGGAGGCCTGGAATGAAAAGATGGACCATCACCTGATGATAGTCGAGCACGATCCAATCTCCGTTCTGCATGCCTTCAACATAGGCAGGTCTTTCACCAATTTTTCTGAGCTCATCTTCGACGGTCTTTGCAATGGCTGTCACATGGCGGTCGACGCCCCCTTCTGCGATCAGAAGGTAGTCGGTAATGGTTGAAAGTCCTCTGACATCAAGAGCTAAAATGTTAGTCCCTTTTTTATCAAAAATAACTTGGGCAATGAAGTTTAATAGTTCTAAAGAGTCTTTTTTCATAACAAACTAATATAATTGATTTTGATGAATATAGTCCAGCACTTTTAAAGGGACTAGATGGCCGCAATATTTGCCATGACTAAGTCTTTCTCTAATCGCTGTGCTGCTAATGTCCATCTCCGGGGTTTGGGTCATTCCCGCCCGGACTGCCTCTTGGATAGATGGGGGCAAGTCTGAAGGGATCGTCCCCTGCCGACTGCCGACGAGAGGCGGCGCTAAGTGTACGAGTTCTTCGACTTCTTTCCACGCAAAAAATTCTTTGAGGGCATCCTGCCCCAAAATTAAACGAATTTGTTGATGGGGATCCCTTTTTTTGAGCTCCCGAATGGTGTCGATAGTGTAAGAAGGCCCCTCCTTTTCGAGTTCCCAATCGAGGAGATGAAATTCTGGGATCGGTTCGATGGCCAAAGTGACCATCACTTTTCGGTGATGTTTTGACACCGTCGGAGGTTTTGCCTGTTTGTGCGGAGAAATGTAGGCAGGACAAAACAAAATTTGAGTCAGACGGTGTTTCTCGAGCATCTGCAAGGCTAAGTTGAGATGGCCGAAGTGGATCGGATCGAAAGTCCCTCCAAAAAATCCTATCATGCTCAACCCAAAAATAGGAGTTCGCGGTATTTGGGAAGGGGCCAGAGTTTGTCATCAACAAGCATTTCGAGCTCATCAACCCAGCGCCTAGCTTCGGCCATGCGTGGGGAGACGACATCGCAGAAAAGGGCTCCCCGCTTCTCTCCATCGACGGCGAGCGCTTCATGGCGCGCAGTTTCTAAAATCTGGACCGCGTCGGAGGCTTCGTGGATGACCTCTGCGAGTTTTTTATAAAGAGGCGAAAGAGACGAGGCCACTTTATCGATCTGTTGGTGGACAGCAATCGTCTCCCCCATTTTTCTCTGGTACTTGAGTGCTGCGGGGAAAATCTGGGTGCGGAACATATCGACCATCAGCCGCGCTTCGACATTCATTTGCTTTGCATATCTTTCGACCATGATGTGATGGCGCGCTTTCAGTTCTTCTTCGGACAAGACTCCTTCAAAGACCTTGCGCGTGCGCGGTTCGTTGAAGACGGCAAAAGAGTGGAACGATTTTTTGACGATGGGAAGTCCCCGCTCCTTCGCCTCTTTTTCCCAGGCGGCGGAGTAGTTGTCTCCGGCAAAGCGGATGGGGCGCGAAGCTTTTAAATATTTGCGGATGATCGGCCATACGCCTTCTTTGAACCCGCGCGCTTCGATCTCATCGCAGATGCGGTGTAGGCTTTCGGCGACGATCACGTTGATGACAGCAGCTGGAAATGCGCAATTGGCGGAAGATCCCACAGCCCGAAACTCAAATTTATTTCCGGTGAACGCAAACGGCGAGGTGCGGTTCCGATCGGCGTTGTCTTTAATAAACTCAGGCAGCATCGAGAGGCCGAGGTCGCACTTTTCGGGAACATAAGCGGAAGGCATCGTCTCGTTTTCGATGTTGTCGAGAAGTTCTTCAAGGGCTTTGCCAAGATAGACCGAAATGATCACGGGCGGCGCTTCGTGGCCCCCTAAGCGGTGGTCGTTGCCGAGAGAGGCGATCGAGGCGCGCAGGAGCGCGGCATGTTCATGGACGGCGTGGAGTGTCGCGGTCATTAAAATCAAAAATGGGAGATGGGTGCTTGGCGAATCGGTCGGATCGAAGAGGTTGATGCCGGTGTTCGTCGCGAGCGACCAGTTGTTGTGCTTGCCGGAGCCGTTGAGGCCGGCGAACGGTTTTTCATGAAAGAGGCACGCAAAATCGTGGCGCGCGGCGATCTGTTCCATCAGCTCCATGAGCAAGATGTTGTGATCGACAGCGACGGCCGATTTTTCAAAGATGGGCGCCACTTCAAATTGTCCGGGGGCCACCTCTTTATGACGGGTCTTGAGTGGAATGCCGAGCGTGAACGCTTCTGCTTCAAACTCCTGCATGAAGGCGAGCTGTCTTTCTTTGACGATGCCAAAATAGTGGTCTTCGAGCTCTTGTCCTTTTGGGGCGGAGGCGCCGTAGACGGTCCTGCCGGCGAGGAGCAGATCGGGGCGCAATTGGAAGAAGAGCCGATCGACGAGAAAATATTCTTGCTCGGTGCCGAGCGTCGAGTAGACGCAGGAAGCATCGATCCCGCATAGCGCCATGAGGCGGAGGGCGGCGTGGTTGATCTTTGCATCGGATCTAAGCAGCGGGATCTTCATATCGAGCGCTTTGCCTGTCCAAGAAAAAAAGATCGAAGGGATGTAGAGGACAGAATGGCTTCCCGATTTTCGCAAAAAGACGGTCGAAGAGGGATCCCAGCTCGTGTAGCCGCGCGCCTCATCGGTGCTGCGTAGGCCTCCTGAAGGGAAGGATGAGCCGTCGGGCTCCCCTTTAATGAGCTGTTTGCCGGAGAATTTTTCGATCAGCGTGTCGGACCCTTTCCACTCGATAAAAGCATCTTGCTTTTCGGCAGAAAGTCCGGTGAGCGGCTGAAACCAATGGCAGTAGTGGGTCGCGCCCAGGCCGATCGCCCAATCTTTCATCGCAGCGGCGACGATGTCGGCGTTCTCAGCGCTAATTTTCCCCTTCCCCTCGATGGCCTGGGTGAGCGCATTGAAGACCTCTTTGGGAATCATCCGCTGCATCATCGCCCGGCTGAAGGTGAGATGTCCAAATTTTTCGACCGCTCCGCGGGCCGTCGCGTCCACTTTGGGACGTCTTGATGCCACTTCTAAAACAGCTTTAAATCTCGGGTTCATGCGTCCTCACTTACGTTTAGAGAATGTTCCATTTCCGCTCTTGGAAGTAGCGGCGCAGTTTCTTGTCGGGATTGACTGCGATCGCTCTGCCGGCGGATAAGAGAAACGGAAGATCCAAGTAACTATCGGAATAGACCGTCACATCCTGTTTAGCAATGCCTAAACGGGAAGTTAGGGCCGCAACATATTGGGCCTTATCCTCCCCTTGCATTAAAGATAAAATGTGACAGAGACGATCATCTTTGTCAACGGCGTAAAGCGAAGAACCCCACTCGTCCACTTTGAAAAAGCGGGCGATGGGTTTCACGAGGAATTGTGGCGAGTTAGAGAGAATGACGGTGTAGTCTCCCCTTTGCTGGGAGCTGCGCAGGCATGCGTAGGCGGGTTCGTATAAAAAGTGGAAGAGGTTTTCTTTGATGAACGCTTCGACATGCTCTTCTAGGGAAGCGAGGGTGCGCCCTTGAAGGATCCTGCAGAATATTTTTTCATGGAGCTGAAGCAGGCTCAACCTGTTGAACTTGAAACGCCAGTAGCAGAAGGTGGAGTAAAGGAGTGTGGAAAAGGAGAAGACCTTGCGGCGGAAGAGATATTTGCAGAAACGGAAACTGCTGTTTCCCTTGACTAACGTCTGATCCAGGTCAAAAACACTGAGCAAGTTGTACTCCCCTAAAAAAAGCGAGAGAGATAGAGAGTGTCTTCAAATTTGGAACCGCCTAGATTCGGGTTCTTTTTTCATCAGTTGAGCTGTCGGCCCTTGGGCAATATTAAGCAAACATTACCCAAGGGCCGACAGCTCAACTCACGGTAAGATAATCCCGAGTATAGGCATTCGAAATTTGAAGACGCTCTCCTACCCTTCTAACTCGCTAATCTTCTCTTCAATCTCCTGAATTGAGGCGTTGGCGTTATCCAAACGGACCTTTTCAGCGTCGATAAGTTCACGGTACATCATCGCCTTTTCAAAATCAAATCCAGATCCACCCAACGCTTTGCGGTAGGATTCCAGAAGGGTCTTGATCTCTTGGCGGCGCTCTTTGCGCTCATCGAGGATTGTGCGCAGGTGCTCTAAGGATTGGAGATCATCGGGAGAAAGCTGCATCGCCGCTTTATCTTTTTTGTCGAGGGCGAGGTCGCGCAGCTGCTTCAGCATTTTCTCGAAAACTTGTTTTTCGGACTTGCTGAGGGCGAGGAGCTCATAAGATTTGAGAAGTTCTTTGCGTTTCTCTTCGAGGGCATTGAACTCGAGTTGCTCTGAATCTTGCAAGAGGGACTGGAGGTCGCTTCTCAGCTGCTCTTTCTTCTCTTTTCTTAGGGCTTCTCTTTCGGCGTTTTGTCTCTCTCTTTCTTGCTCGATGAGGAATTGTTTGTCGACGAGAGGACGTTTCGCGAGTTGGAATGCTTCTTTGAGCGACCAGACTTCTTCGTTGCCCAGTTCCAGAGTTTTCATGTCGGCGAGAAGTTCGTCGCCTGCTTTATGGAGGGCCTCTTCATCGGCTCCCTCTTGCATGCACTCTGCGGCGTAGGCGTTGATCTTTTCCATCGCCTCGTCATGATTTTGCTTGAAGACAGCCTTCATCTGAGAAATTTCTTTCTTGCGCTCTTTTTCCCACTCTTTGAGCTGGTCCCAGCATTTGCTGAGCTGGAGGCGCGTTTCAGTGAAAGCATGCGTGTTCAATGTGAGAAGTTTTGCGGCGTTCTGCAAGGACTTGATCTCTTCGCGAAGGAGAAACAGGGAGACCGTGTTCTCTTGCTCGAAGTGCTCCTTGATGAACGCTTCGATATCGGTCATGAACTCGGTGGAAATATTTTTGATGAGCTCTTTGCGCTGCGGGAAGATCTTGTCGCCGATTGAAGAGAGGCGCTCAAAAAATTTCGTCTTAAAGCGGACACGCATCTCTGTTTTGATCACTTCTTTGCGGAGCGCATTGACGCGGGAGGCCAAAGTGTTGAGAAGGTAGAGTTCGCGCTGCAAATTGTTGTAAATCTCTGTTTTCTTGTAGAGCGAATGGCACGTGTCAGGGAATGTCAGGTCAGGAATCTGTCCGAGGAGCTCTTGGTACTGCTCGAGATCTTTTTCCATCGATTGGATCGCGAGTTCGATCTGTTCCATCGCAAAGGCCGATTGCTCGTCGAGAATTTCTTTCAGACGGCGGGCCTCAGAGGAGAGCTCGATATACTCGCCCCAGAGAAGCGTGCGCCCTGTGGCTGTAATATTTTCTTTGAAAAGCGGCAGGCAGAGTCGTCGGCCCTCCCAAAAGTCTTTGAACCGCGGGTTGCCTGATTGAGAAAGAGCTGCTCTCATAAAATCGATACTCAGGCGGATCTTTTGTTCCACCTCAGCTTCTTTATCGAAAATATCTAGAAACTCTGCGAGAGAAACCATTTTTGAGGTTTCTACGTTCGCGACTGGCTCGAGGATATCTAACTGCTCACTTGTCACAATAATTCTCTTTTTTTAGATCAAAATCCTATCTCATGGGTCATTTTAAGTACAGGATATAGCGCGTTTTAAAAAGAAAGTTCGTAGTCCTGGATCATCAGCTCAGCGGCCATCTCTACTGAAATCTCCTGGAGATCCACCCACCGAAAGAGCGTTTCTTTTCTAAACCAGGTGAGCTGCCTTTTGGCGTAATGGCGCGAGGCTTGCTTGAAATTCACGATAAACTGTTCATAATCGTCGGGGGTCTGCGCGGTCTTCAAATACTGAAGGCACTGCTTATAGCCAATCGCTTGGACCGCTGTCTTGTTTTTGCTAAGGCCCTCATTTTCGAGCTGGCGCACCTCGGCGACCAGCCCCTCGCGGAGCATTTCATCGCACCGTTTTTCTATAAGCGGGTATAGAACTTCTTTAGGTTTGTAGAGGAACCAACACCGAAAGTCATACTCGTCGCTCTCTTTTTCCGAAGATTTGGAGAATGAAGAGACTTTTTGGCCCGTCAGCTCGATGATCTCCAGCCCGCGGACAATCTTGTGCCGATCGCGGAACGTGATGGTGTGAGCATACTCGGGATCCTGCTCTTTCAGCTGGTCATAAAGGGCGAGCGGCCCCTGCTCCTCCATCTCCTTTTCCAGCCGTTTTCTCACTTCCGGAACTGAGGTGGGTCCGCTGGGCGGGCCGTAGATGAGGGCGTGCAGATAAAAACCAGTGCCTCCGACGACAATCGGGGTCCTGCCTTTAGAAAAAATTTCTCGTATGGATTGAGTCGCCTCTTGATAAAAATCGATGACGCTGAAGTTCTCGTCGAGGTCTCGGCTGTCGATCAAATGGTGGGGAATTTCGACCCGCTCCTCCCTAGATGCCTTGGCGGTCCCAATATCCATCCCCCGATAGACCTGCATCGAATCGGCGGAGATGATCTCCCCTCCAATAGCCCGGGCGATGATCAGGGAGAGCTGAGTCTTTCCGACCGCTGTAGGGCCGGAGATGACAATGACCTTCTTTTTTTTTGGATCTGTGGGATTCTTCTGTTTTAAGACCTGTTCC
Source organism: Parachlamydiales bacterium (assembly GCA_009885755.1). GTDB lineage: Bacteria > Chlamydiota > Chlamydiia > Chlamydiales > Rhabdochlamydiaceae > VFKB01. The sequence goes on from VFKB01000023.1 coordinate 17,905, forward strand.
CAATGGGCGAGCAGAGCCTGAAGTTCTTTATCTTCAAAAGCTACACCTCGACCCATATCACTCCTTAGATGGCGGCTAAAGCATCTTCTTCGGTCAGATAGATTGCTAAAATCTGCTCAAAGCCGGCCATTTTGATCATTTCCATCACATCATCGTTGATCGAGCAAAAGAGGCACTTGCCCCCCTTTTTCTTCAGCTTCTTGGCCGTTGCAAGTAGAACCCGCATGCCAGCACTGCTCAAATAGTCGACGTTCGCAAAGTCCATTAAAAGCTGATGGCGCCCAACGCTGCGCAAATCATCTAGAGCTTTTTCCAACGACAGCGCCGTCAGGGCGTCCAAGCGGCCATTAATACGCACCACATCATGATGATCGAAACGTTCTATTTCTATTTCAATTGCTAAAGCCATTGGAACCATCATAAAATTAAAAATATTTTTTATCAAAAAAAATCGCCAAGCGCGAAGTTCTCGGCGATACTAAGATAGTCCAATAAAGGAAAAGGGCAGCTACTGGATCAGCTCGAGACGAACGCGTCTTCCGAAGCGCGCACCGACGGTCATGGCCAACGTGCGGAGGGATTTGATCGTTCTTCCCTGACGGCCGACCACTTTAGCGACATCTGCTGGAGACACTCTAACTTCTAAAATTGTGCCCTGTTGGCCATCGAAGATTTGGACATCGACAGCGTCTGGCTGGTCGACGAGGTTTTTGATGAGGTAGGCGATAAAGTCTTTCATAATTCACATGTTAAGGTTGTTTTAAAAAAAACACAATTTACCATTGGCCCGATTTAGACGCAAAAGGAAATTTCCTGAGTACAAATTCAAGAATAGGCCTCTCACCGCAACCCGTTAATTACTAGAGCGTTAAAAACAGCATGAACAAAACTGTTAAACTGTTTAATTAGCTAAATTAAAACAGTGACAAATTAAACTAATTTATACTATTATGTAATTACACCGATAATATATTTGCGATTGGAGACCTGAGCTCATGGATGCATTTTCCGCGCCACTCTCCCCTCTAGGCCATCAGGGGGAAGGGACCTTATTTGCCCATGCGTCCGAGCTCTACGCCTGGTACGCCTCGTGGCTGGACCTCCCCTCCTCTCAACCCCAAATTTTCGAGATCCTATCCAAAATCTTGCGCATCGCCCATCTTTCCTATTCTGGAGGACGATTCCTTTCAAAACGGGAGGAGAAAAAAGCCGTCCAGCGGCTGGTCCAGCTCAAGGAAGATCTCTACGACTGCAAGGTCCACCACAGCGCCATGGACGAGGCCCTCCTGAAAATCCTATATCAACTCGTCGAGTCCAGCGCCAAGGCTCTCATCATCGCCTACGCCACCGAGCTCGAATACCGCTATTTGATCCGCCCCCGCCGGAAACAATCTCCCGAGGCTTTGGAGGCAATGCGGATGACCTTATCTGGGGTTGTTGGAAAATTGACGCCTGCCCTTGCCGAGATCAACGCCCACGCGATCGCGCAGGGCTTTGCGCGGATCCTCGAAAACCGCACTCCCCAGAAGCTACTCAATGCAGCTCTGCAAGATGCGATCAAAGGTTGGCTATAATATCACGATAGTCTCTCATAAAAGAAATTGTTTTACATTTTCTTATTATCCAATCGAAATTATATTCTGCGGTCAGTTATTCATAAAAACTCCTTTACAAGGAATCGAACATGTCTATTCGTCCGGTGAGCAAAGTAAGATTCGCAAATCCGCTCATACAGTCTAATCAGGCAGCTCCGCTAGCGGTGTTAGCCCAAGCAGTTTTGGGCAAGAGAAACCAATCAACACCCTCTGTCATTAGCCAAGGTAGTTCAGCACAAAATCTAGAAGAGAGGGTCGATCAACAAACCCCTTCAAACCCACAGATAGTCAAAGTCGCCAGAACCGGGCAAAGTTTAAGTAGAGCCGCACAAACTGTTCAGAATGCCTCAGAACCTGAACTCCAGTGGGTATTGCCAGCTGACTCCCAGCAGATCATCTTCCCAAGTGGAACTAAATATGAAGGCCAAGTGAAAGATTCCATACCGCATGGGCAAGGTACATTGACTGCTCCAAATGGATCAAAAATCGAAGGGAATTTCCAAAATGGCAAGCCGCACGGCTTGGTGAAGATCACAAAGCCAGGCGGATGCTTCGTGGGGCATGTGATAAACGATGCCAGGAACGGCCAAGGGAAAATGACCTACGAAAATGGAAGTAAATACGAAGGGCAGTATAAAAGCGACCTTAAGCACGGCCAAGGTAAAGTCACCTACGTAAACGGAAGCACATGCGAAGGGATATGGACAGACGGCGAACTCTGTGGAAAAGTTGTATTCAGAGACGCACAAGGAAATCCACGCTATGAGTTCTGGACAGGCGAAAAAAAATTCCTTTACCGCCTGCCCCTATGGATAGAACTCAAGTAAAACGCCAGCGTCAATAACCCTTCAGGGAGTAGATTTGGTTTCTTTTTCTTCTTTCATGAAAGCGAGGTTGGGAATGCGGAAGTCGATGATCTTTGTCGGCTGCCCCTGCAACTTTTCACGCAAGGTCAAATAATTCCCCAGTTCTTGAGGATAATTTTTGGTGCTAAGGCGCAAGAACCGCTGGTCGGCCACCATCACAATCTCTCGCGTCCCTAAGCTGGGCGCATCGATTTTAGACACATCAATGCGCGCGGCCCTAAAGGGGAGCGTCGAGACAAGCTTGATGAGCTGGAGCGCCAATTCGATCTTTTTTCCACGGAGCGGTGTGTGCCAATCGGTAGGCACGCGGGGCAGGCCTAGATAGACCTGGGGAAGATTTTTGGGAGAGAGGTAGGGGCTTAAAGGAAAGATCCGCCCCTCCGCGTCGATCGCGGCGTTGTCGATATCATAGAGGAGCGCGATGGGCTGGCGGATCGTGTAATCGATCGCAAGCGTGTTGGGAGGAAGCAGGGTGACCTTCGCCTGTTTGATGAGGGGCGACTTGAGCAGTTTTGCTTCCGCTTTCTGGGTGTCGAAATCAAAATAGGCGGTCGGGCGGTCGATCGATAGTCCCGCGAGCTCGGCTAGATAGACGGTCTTGAGGGCCTCTTTTTGAGGGCCGGTTTGGACGATCGCGGTGAGATGATTGCGCGGATCGCGCCGCATATCCCGGTCTTTGCCGCGGTAGTAAAGGCAGGTGTGCGTCGTCAGCCCTGTGACGAGAAATAGGGAAGCCACGATCCAGCCAAGCGCCTGGACTAGAGGGAGTTTTTGAGCCATAAAAATCCTTGAAAACTGCGATCGTGGTACCGTTTGCGCTGCAGGCCCAAAATGAGCAGTTGATCAACGAGGGCAGCTCCTGTCACTCCTTGAGCTTCCCACATCTTCGGATAGAGGCTAATGGAGGTGAATCCGGGGATCGGATTGACTTCGCTGAGCAAAATATCCCCTGTAGGTTTTAGGAAACAATCGACCCGCGCCATTCCTGTACACCCAAGAGCAATGTAGGCTTTGCCGGCGAGTTTCTTTCCCTTCTCAATGATCTCGGCGGGAAGCTGGGCCTGAATCTCTGTCTGCATCCCCTGCGAACCATATTTTCTGTTGTAATCGTAAATCGATCCGGCGCTATAGATTTCTCCCGGCGGCGTGACGTGAATGGTCTCATTGCCGAGGACCGCAAATTCGATCTCGCGACCGATCACTTCTTCTTCGACAAGCACTCTAAAATCGAGTCCGCACGCGTGATCGATGGCTTGAATGAGGCTCGCTTGATCGACCGCTTTTGACACTCCGATGCTTGAGCCCAAGTGGACCGGTTTTACAAACAGAGGGAAATGGAGCTTTTGGGCGATCTTTTTGAGGCAATGGGCCTGCTCATTTTTCCACTGGCCGGCGGTGAACTCGACAAAAGGGGTCGTGGGAATGTTGTTATTTAGCGCAATGTGCTTGGTCCACGCCTTGTCCATGCAGACGGCCGATGAGCGGAAGTCGCAGCCGACATAGGCGATCCCGAGGGTCTCAAAAAAGCCCTGGATACTTCCATCCTCTCCAAAGGGGCCATGCAGGACCGGAAAACAGATGTCGCACTGCTGGAGTTCTTCCACGACTTCTTTCGTGACCCACTCCCCCTGTTTCGGAATGCTAAACTGCTTCACATCGTAAAATTCGGGGCTGAGGGAATGGAGGACATGGCGCACGGAGCGGAGCGAAATTTCGTGCTCGGAAGATTTTCCGCCAAATAGGACGCCCACTGTTAGTTTTTTAAGCGGATTCTCCTGAAAATACTCGAGGAGCTCTCTGCCGACATGGGTCACATCTCCGGCCCCTTGGGTCAAGAGCACGTCGTGGGGGCGGAGCATCTTGTGTAATTCAGGGATGAGCGATTTTTTGGGAATATAGCGAACCGGAACGCGCCCCTTTTCTCTCACTTGAGCGACGAGAGCTTCTGCGTTGATCCCTTCGATCGGCGCTTCGTTTGCGGCATAAAGGTCGGTGATGATGAGCTCGTCGGCGTCTTCAAAGCAGGTGCCGAAAATGTCCATGCAGTCTCGGAGGCGGGTGTAGCGGTGGGGTTGGAACACCACCACAAACCGTTTATCCTCTTCTGCTTTGCGCAACGCTTTAAGCGTCACCTGGATCTCGGTCGGATGGTGGCCATAGTCGTCGTAAATTTTCAGGCCATTGACCTCGCCCTTTTTTTCTACGCGTCTGCCGATCCCTTGGAATTTGGCAAAGGCCCTGCGGATGCTCTCTTCGGGAACTTTTAGGCGCAGCGCCAGGCCGAACACGGCCGCGGCATTGAGCGCGTTGTAGGTGCCGATGAGGGGGATTTCGATGTTGAGATAGTCTCTGCCTTCAAAATGGAGTGAAAAAACGCTCTTCCATCCCTCTTGGGCAAACGAGGTGATCTGCAGCTGGGCTTCCGGATGGAATCCATAACTGACACCGGAGAGCTGGAGGCTGGCAAGCTTTGGATCATCGAGGCACCAAAAAAAGTGCTCTTTAGAGCGCACATGCCCAGCAAATTCAACGAAGCCCTGCAGGAGCTCCTCTTCTGTTTTCCAATGGTCGAGGTGATCGTTGTCGATGTTGGTGACGATCGCTCCAAAAGCGGGAAGTTTGAGGAACGAGCCATCGCTCTCATCGGCTTCCGCGATAAAATAGATCCCTTTTCCGTGGCCGCCGTTGACGCCCAAATTTTGGATGAGGCCGCCGATGGCAAACGAGGGTTCCAATCCCCCTTCGAGAAGAACGTAGGTGAGAAGAGAAGATGTGGTCGTTTTTCCATGGGTGCCGGTGACAAGGAGCGAGGCGTAATCTTGCATGAGCAGCGCAAGGAGGTCGGAGCGGTGCATCAGGGGCACCTTCGAGGAGATCGCCGCTTGATATTCGGGATTGTCGCGGCTGATCATGGTGTTGTAGACCACCGTCTTAAATTCGGGGATCGGGTCGGAAGAGTGCTGCTCCACGATAGCGGCTCCCGCCTCTTTTAAACTTTCGATGAGGGCACTGGTGCTGAGATCGCTTCCGGAGACTTTTGCCCCTTTCTGTAGCAGAATGCGCGCAAGCGCGCTCATCCCGATGCCGCCGATGCCTATGAAGTGGTAGTCTTTTTGCATATGATATCGTATATGATCGAGCTCAACTCTTGTTTGTGCTCATGGTTTTTAAATTTTAGGATCGCTGTTTTTTTCTCATCCAAGTGCAGAGCGAGGGTTTCGAGAGCTTTTCCTAGGGAGGCGGGGTTAAGGTCAGATTCCCGCAAACATAGGGCCCCTCCGATCGCTGTTAAAAATTCGGCATTGCTTAGTTGATGGTCCTCGGCGGCTAAGGGGTAAGGAATCAACACCGCAGGAACCTCAAAAGCGATCAATTCGGCAAGGGTCGCAGCGCCGGATCTACACACCGCAAAGCTCGCCGCCTTGAAGGCGATGGGCATTTTTTCCTCAAACTCCTTAACGCAGGCCCGAATTTTGAGATCACTATAGCGTTTCTGAATTTTATCCAAAACGTCCTTTTTTCCAATAAAGTGGAGCACCTGAAAGGGCCCGACCTTTAGATTCTCGACCGCTTCGCAAAAATAGCGGTTGATCGCAACGGCCCCCTGAGATCCCCCAAATACGAGAATCGTCATCAGATCTGGGTCGAGGGAAAAATAGCGGCGCGCCTCTTCGGCAGTAGCCACCGTTGTGCTCTTTCTCCAAAGCGGGGTCTTCACTTCCTCGGTCTTCCCCTTGAGATAGCGGGCCGCCTCGGCAAATTGGACGCAGGAAAGAACAGAGTTTTTGGAAAACCAGCGGTTGACCTTTCCGGGGAAAGAATTGGATTCAAAGAGGACGATCGGTATGCGCAGGCACCTAGCGGCCACGAGAAGCGGAAAGCTGTGAAAGCTGCCAAAACCGACTACAGCGTCAGGGCGGAATTTTCTCAAGATAGAAAAGCTCTTGAAGATCCCCTTCATCACCGCTAAGACTGAGCGCTTCGCTTCGGAGGTCTCGGCAAACGCAAATTCATTCGTCTGAAAAAACCGGTTCGTCTTGAGGCCGGCGCCTGCAAAGAGCACCTCCACATTTTTTTGGATGAGCTCCTCTCCGCATGCTTGCGCAGGGAACAGATGGCCGCCGGTCCCGCCGGCAGCGATTAGGATACGCGGCTTTGGCATGTTTTGCGACCGACATTAAGCATTAAGGACACGGCCATGCAATTGGCGATCAGGGATGAGCCCCCCTGGCTAAAGAAGGGTAAATTCGTTCCCTTGCTAGGGAGCAAACCCGACACGACGCCTAAATTGAGAAATGCCTGAAAGCAGATGAGAAAGGTAAAGATGGCGACCAAATAAAATCCTTCCGGGTCCTTCGCTTGGCTCGCCAGATAAAACCCCAAAAAACCCAAGAGCATGTAGAGGCCAATGAGCACCATCATGCCGATAAATCCAAACTCTTCCGCATAGATCGCGGCGATATAATCGCTTCGAGCTTCAGGCAGATAATCCATTTTCTGCAGACTTTCCGCAAGCCCCTTCCCCCACAACTTTCCAGAGCCGGCAGCAATTTTTGCTTGGTAGGGCTGGTGCCCTTTGCCCTGGAGATCAAGCTCGGGATGGAGGTAGATTTGGATCCGGTCGGAAACATGAGGCATTTGCATCGCGACGAGTCCCCCAACGGCCATAAACACAGCCAAGGGCAAAGCCCAAAACACCCAACGGAGGCGCGTGAGCACAAAGAGGCCCACCAAAGAGACTAAAATGATTGCCGTGGTGCCGTTGTCGGGTTCGATCAAGATCAATCCCATCGGAATAGCTAATAGGCCCAAAAGTTTTAAAAATGCGCGAAGTTGGAAAGGCCCTTCCCGCGTCGTCATCACCTGGATGTAATAGAGCGGAATGAGATACTTCACAAATTCCGAGGGCTGGAACGACAGCCCAAAAAAACCGATCCAGCGCCGAGCGCCGTTGATCTCTTGCCCCACCTTCGGAACAAAAACCATCAGAAGAAGGAAACTGCCAAAAATCAACAGCGGGCCGCTGAGCTTGATGACGTTTTGGTAGCCGAGAAACCAGAACCCGGAAGCAACGGCTACGCCAAAGGCGGCGTAGAGGATCTGCCGAAACAGGGCATGGTGGGTGCTCCGGTCGAGGGACCGGTCAAGCACTTCGGCTGCCGTGGTGTTGAAGACCATCAGCAGCCCCATAGAAAAAATCAAAACGACGCATAGAAGCAGCGCCAGTTGAGAACGGCTCATCGGATGCGCAGTTGATCGCCAGGTTTCAAACGACGGGCTTTTTCACTGTCCAGATTGTTCAGTTTCAATAACTCTTCAAGTTTCATATGGTTTTTTACAGCAATCGTCCATGGATTGTCTCCATTTTTGACGGTGTAAAATTTCGCTTCCCCTTCAGGTGCGGAAGTTGTGCTCGAAGCGGCTCCTGACTTGCTCGGAATGCGGAGAACTTGGCCGATTTTTAAATTGGTCGTCGCGAGATGGTTGACCTTCATGATTTCAGCGACTGTGGTGCGGTTCTGACGGGCGATCTTTTCGAGGACATCCCCTTTTTTCACTTTCACTTCTACTAATTGTTCTTGGACAGAAGGAGTAATGACGGGAGCCACAAAAGGCATCTGAGTTTCGATCGAAGAAAGCGCTGGAGGAGCATTGAGATCTTCCGCAAAGCTAGAGGCGGGAGAAGAGTTGGCCGAAGTTTGCGGCTGAGAAAACTGGCGAAGCACTTGGTCCACTTCGTCTTGAGGGGCTTGCAACTGGCCGCCCATTGGCACTTCAGACACCGCAGCGACAGGGGCTGACGGGGTAACAAATTCTTCCTCTTTTGAATCGCTTGGTTTTAATGCCGTCGCGAACAACACGATGAGTAATCCCGCGTTGATCAAGACCGCAATGATGATGGTATCCTTCCGGCTCATTTTTCTATTCTCCTCTTCTCTTCGATATTATTGACACAGCGTTGAAACTCTTCCCCGCGATGCGCATAGTCGCGGAACATATCGTAACTCGAACACCCCGGAGATAGAAGTACCACATCTCCCGGATTCCCTTTTTGTTCCGCCTTTTCGACCGCAGCAGCTAAAGAATCGACAATTTCTACTATAAATTCATCGCAAAGTTCACGCTGGATTTTTTCCGCCGCTTGCCCAATTGCAATGATCCCCTTGACTCTTCCACGAAAACACTCTTTCCATGGAACATACGATGCCCCCTTGTCCACTCCTCCAGCAATTAAAATGACGGGACCTTCCATCATCGAGACCGCTTGGATCACAGCGTCGAGATTGGTCCCCTTACTATCGTCGTAGTAAGATACGCCCTCGATATTTTTTACAAACGCTATCCGATGATGAGGTTTTTCAAAAGAATCGGCCGCCGCGATGAATTCCTCACGAGAAATCCCTATTTCTTCACAAAGAACCCAAGCAGCTTGGGCATTCTCCAGGTCATGTTTTCCCCATTGTCTATAACCGACCGGCAAAATGTATGCAAGATCAAAACGGTCGCCTGAAACTCCCCACTCCGCCGCAATTTTCGAATGGATGTATAGGGGCGCACCCGCTTTTCTGCACCTGCCGATCTGCATTTTTGCCGCCGCATATTCCGCCATCGAAACATGGCGGTCTAAGTGATCGGGCGTGATATTGAGCACCACCACCGCATCAAAAAATGGCCCCTCCATCGTTTCCAATTGGAACGAGCTGAGCTCCACGACTAAAATCTCTTCTGGATCGGGATGCATCGCATAGTCGCACAAGGCCAATCCCACGTTGCCGACCGCTTTGGCCTTCCGGCCGCTCGCTTTTAGCACATGTTCGACGAGTAGCGTCACCGTTGTTTTGCCGTTGGTGCCGGTAATGCCGACGGCGCACTGATCCAAATAGCGGAACGCAAGCTGCGCTTCGCCCACAATGTTCTTATTTTCCTGTTTGGCTGCGAGATAAAGAGGATGAGCTATGGCGATTCCCGGCGATAGAACGATGAGGTCAAAGTCTTTAACATCCTGCACAGCCCCTTCCGGGAGCACCCTAATTCCTTCGATCTCTTTGGGCTTGGCATCCACGCCGGTGACCGCATAGCCTTTCTGTTTCAACAGCAGCGCCGCTGCTTTCCCGCTGACTCCAAGACCGATGACAAGTGCGTGCATGAACCTATCCCATTATTCCGATTTTAAATGTTTTAAGAGATTTTTGAGCGGATTTGATTTCTGCTTTCGAGGACAATGTGAAAATCACATGGCCGAGAAAGCAGAA
>VFKB01000007.1 GCA_009885755.1 Parachlamydiales bacterium
AGCTTCGCAAGTTGATCCGTATTAATCTAATACGAATCAACTTGCGATCGTCGATTTGAGCGGCTTTGACGCCGAAATTATTCCAAGAATTTTTGTTAAGGACTACTAGAGATTATCGCAGGAATTTTTAAAACAGACCACCCCATTATTCAATAAAATAGGCCGTCTTGTCAAAAGATTTTTTTAACCCGTAGATTTAATATGTTTTAAAACAAACGCACAACTTGTTTTTATTGAATTTATACATAAATAGTTGTAAAATATTAAGTATGTCAAACACTTGCAAAACAAACTTTGAATTCTTAGGCACTATCGCTGGACGGCAGGCTTACACCTCTTTTCAGGGAAAACAGACCTATTCTCGAATTCTCGATAGTGAAGTCTTACTAGCCTTTTGTGTTGATGATTTAAGGACAAAAATCTCACCTGGCGGCCCCTTTACGAGGCCAGACTTCTATAAAATGATTGGAAACGACTACAACTACCCACGGGACTTGAGCCCGATGCAAGGCGGAGGGTACTTCAAAACTCTTTCGATCACAGAAAATGGACTAAAAGATTTAACAAGGCATGCCTATACAATGAATAGGTTGGGAAACCAACTTGAAAAGATGACAGGCCTGACACTAAAAACGATCCAGCATCAACTGCAAAGCTATGGGATCCAATATTTTGTAAATCGCTTTTTCGACTGCGTGCTCATACCCAAGGATGGCGATCTTGTCGTATACTACGACAGCTATGGCAAGCCAGTCCATTCGGGAATTTTTCGCGACAGCCAACCAAACTGGAACTCTCCAAGGGGAGGAACAGTAGAATCAAAGTGGGATGACGGCTTCAAAGCAAGCCCCTATACTTTTCAACACGACTTCTTCTTTCTTCCGCAGCACTATGGGAATGTTGCAAAAATCTACCGCATTATAGAAGAAGCAAGACCCTCACCAACCCCAATAAAACACGTAGAATCTAGCGGGCCCATGTATACCCAAATGAGCGATCGAAATGGGTCTTTTTGCTATATCTCAAATGAAGCAAACAATAATATTCGCACAATAATAAGTAGCCTTGGCGGAAACGATCTAACTGCTAAACTACCGCAAATTGATTGTATTGATGACATAGGATTTTGTGGAGTCTGCTATGAATATGCCTTAGAGAAGATTTTTGGAGAGAACTACCCAAAGTTGCCTTCTGACTTACAGGAAGCGGATCTCATCAATTCTAATAACTCAGAAATATTGAATAAGTACTTTACCCCTGCAGAACATCCCCAAGTTGGAGATCTTGCCGTCTATTCCAACTCCATAAACGGAGGACGGGTACATTTTGGAGTTTATGTCGCTGAAGATCTCATCGAATCGAAATGGGGAAAGCATGGCGTCTATAGACACCCGCCATTTTATGTCGATTTCAGATACGGCGACACGATCACCTACTACCGCTTGAAAGCTGATTGGTAGTGTATCATGCCCTCCAGTCAGGCCCCAAAAGAAGATCCTCAAAATCTAGCGCCAAGCTGCGTGCCATGTCCAAAAACGCCGCTTTGACGTTTTGGGTTTCCTCTTTCGGATTCGCGATGAGCTTGAACACATAGGATATCCGCCACGTCTTCACCTCATCGGGGATTTTTGACTCTTCGATGCTATGAAAAATATCCCCTTCAAAGATCACAATCCGCATATTCACGCAATTTGCTTTTACAGCTAGCTTCCCATCTTTTTGGTAGAATGCGGTTCCTAGGCAATATTCAGGGCGAAATTCCTCATCGGTCGTGTAGACCATGACAGAGATCAGCCAGGGTTTGCCCGGGGCGCCATTGACGAACTGGATGGGATGGAGCTCGCCGTGAGCGTAGAGGACTGGGACGCCGCAGGGGACATTCCCTTCCGGGTTACAATCTTGGTGCTTGCCGAGGTCCATGCTCTCTCGGGACGCCTCTTCTAGCTTATTGGCGATCACCGCAGGAGATCCATGCGCGGAAGGATCGCAGAGCTCCCACGGGAGGGTCGTAATATCTGCATTGAGCTTGTGCGCAAACAGTCCAAATAATTTATAGAGTTCCTGGATCGCCGCGGGCGGCTGCGAGAAAAACTGCCAGCGCTCCTTGCCGTTCATCGAGCGGGCGGGCTTCTCTCCCCTTTCGATGGCCTCAGGACTGCCATAACTATTTCTGCTGAAGGGGGCCGTTTTAGAAAAGGTCTGCATCTCCTTCCCTTCACCCTCTTGAAAAAACTGATCGATGAGGTAGAGATCTTTCCCCTCTATCGAGGCGTGCTTAATTTGGCTCTCTTGCAACCGACTTTCGGTAGCGATAAAAGGGTGAGGCTCAAAACGGAAAATCAAAAGAGAGGTGCTCGGGTTCCTGTAGTGATCGTTTAGCAGCACAAGGTAGTCTTTATTGACTGTAGGTTTTTCTTCAGAGATTTCCATTATTGGAGCCTTTCCAAGATACCGACCAAAGCCGAGACGCATGGCTGCCCGTCCGGGGTTTGAATAACCAGGGTTTTCTCTTCGTATTTGATATTGGGGTTCGTGATGATCTTCTCAAAAAATTGGGAATTGTCATATTTGGAGACGGAGCTGCTCAAAAAACAAAAAATGCGGCTCCCTTTGCGCGTATGTTTTGCAAGAGAGGCTTCCAGAAAAGCGAGCAGCGTGTCATTTTTATTTTCTTCGGGCGCAAGCGGAGGCGGCTTGATTTTCTGAAGATGGTGCTTCGCAATGATTTTTTCATACTGTTCTTCGGTGACCTGTCCGTTTTCCTTCAGATCATGAATAAATTTCGTCTTCTCTTTGCCCATATGCTGACCGAGCTGTGCGAAAAAATAATCGATATCGGCATCTGAATATAGGGTCTTTTTCAATTGCGGGAGCTCCTCATCGACCTTGGCTAATAACTCCCTGCCTTGCTTGACGATCAGGTTCCCCTCTTCACGCGCTCCTTGTGCATCGGGTATACTGAGATTGAAAAATAGGGCGTCAAAGACACCAAGGTCGTCTAAGGCGTTTTCCCAAGTATCTTCGATGATGCCAATGCGGCGATTGCTGCCGGCCCACCTTACTGCGCTCGCTGCGGTGTCGGGATCCGATTCAATGATAATGTGTTGTTTGGGATGGATAACCTCAATCCGTTTGGCCGAATAGCCCGAGCCAAATCCTATTTCCAGGACTTTCCCCGGGAGCAAAGGTTCCATTAAAGCCTTAACAGAAGGCTCTGTCCAAGCTGCTTTAACAACGGCTTCTAATCTGGACATTTTCATGCGTCTCCATCCTCAGCATCTCAAAACCTCAAAGTGCATACTTTGGAGGTTTCTGTCAATGCCTGAAGGGGGGACTTTAAAAGAAACAGAAAGGCAGGTTGTAGCTGATCGTAAATGTGCTTGCGCTTTCAGGATAAGATTTTGCAAAGACGCGGTAGGCGTACTCAAAATCAAAGGAGCCCCAGATATCGAATAGGTAGCGATAGCCAATCCCTAGATCGATCGATTGGTGGTGGATCTTGGCGTAACCGTGGAAATCATCCACGATCACATCCCGTTGGTTCCCAAAACCCCAATAGCTTTTTCCAAAGAGAGAAAATTGGTGCTTGTCTTTCTCGTTCATTTGGAAATAAATATTAGCGCGGGCCCAAGGCGAGCCTCGGTTTGCCATTCCCAAAGCGCCGAAGGCATAGGTGCGGAAGTACCAATAGGGTCCTTGACTCCACTCTTTGCCAGCGGATCCATTGATCTCGGCGTTAAAATAGGAATGGTAGGGAGAGCTCACGTCGGCGACACTTTTGCCGGTGACGCCGCGCAAACTGGCTCCTGTCGTGATGCTTAAAATGTCGCCAAGGATATCATCCCACCACGAGTATCTGAGCTGACCAGCAACGCTGCGCGGCCCCCAGCTGCGGTAATTGGTCTGGGCAAATTCGGCTTCGACATCGCCACTCCAGCAGGAGGTGGGCGACACGCCGAACCAAACGGTCCCGAGCTGATCGTGGGCGTTTTGGTGTCGCGGGATCCCGCCCTGGATTTTCGAATAGTGGCTGTAGGCATACGCCGCGTCGAACTGGAACTCCCAGATATTGCCGAACCAGGGCTGCTCTTCTAGAGAAAGAGCAAAAACGGGGAGTGCTAGGGAGAGAATAAGCGCTTTTCTCATCAGTGGTGCCCCTTTGCGGAGAGCCAGCGCTCCGCATCTAAGGCCGCCATGCATCCTGAGCCTGCCGCGGAGACGGCTTGTCGGTAGACATGGTCTTGGACATCGCCAGCCGCAAAGACGCCCGGTACGTTGGTACAGGTCGAATCAGGAACAACTTTAATGTAGCCGCTGGGGTGAGTTTCGACTTGGCCGCCTAAAAATTTTGTATTGGGCGTGTGTCCGATCGCAAAAAAAACGCCGCCCGCCTCATGCTTTGTCTCTTGTTTCGTATTAACTTCTTGAAGTGTGACGGAGCGAACCACATCGTCCCCTTCCACGCGGGCCAAGGCATGGTTCCAGATGATCTCAATTTTGGGGTGATGGAGCGCTCTATCCGCCATGATTTTTGAGGCGCGGAGCTCATCTCTGCGGTGGACCAAATAGACCTTGCTCCCATATTTGGTCAGGAAGATCGCCTCTTCAACGGCTGTGTCTCCCCCGCCAAACACAAACAGGGGTCGGTTGCGGAAGATCGGAATCGCCCCGTCGCAAATCGCGCAGGCGGTGACCCCCTTTTGCCAGAACTCTCCATCCCGGGTCCCCGGAATATCCAAGCGGTTTGCCGAGGCTCCTGTCGCAATGATGAGCGCATCGGCCTCCACCTGGACCGAACTTCCCTTTACAATGAACGGATGATTCTTAAGATCGACCGATTCAACATCCTCGGTGAGTAAAACAGTACCAAAGCGCTCCGCCTGCCTCCGCATCTTTTCCATGAGTAGCGGCCCAGAAATCCCCTCAGGAAATCCAGGGTAGTTCTCCACTTCTGTGGTGGTCATCAACTGCCCGCCGGCAGGCCCTGAAAAAAATCCTTCGAAAAGGAGGGGCTCTAAATTCGCACGCGCAGCGTAAATCGCCGCTGTATAAGCTGCTGGGCCTGAGCCCACAATCACGAGTTTTCTTCGTTCCATTTCTACCCTTCGCTATATGATATTTTGAGTATTGCAAATCTTCTGCTAAATTTCTATAGAATTAAATCTCCAAGAGAGTAGAATTAGGGGTCTATTTTTTCTGGTGTAAAATCGCCGGAAAATACATGCTGAGTTCATAGGGACTGTGGGCAATTTCTGCGCGACGGGTTTTTAGAGTAAAAATCGGGCAGAAAAAAGAGGTAAAACCGGGAGTGTAGGGGCCTTCAAATCCATTGGTTTTGGGGGTGGAAGAGGTAGTTGCAAATTAAAACTTTTTTCTAGGACGCAATGAGAAGCATTAAATTAGAGAACCTCAAAAAATCGATCAACGGCGGCAAGATCATCAATGGCATCTCGCTAAGTATCCCCGCTGGTAAATTTTTTGCCCTTTTGGGCCCGAGCGGCTGCGGTAAAACGACACTGCTCCGGCTGATCGCCGGCCTAGAGACCGTGGATTCGGGCTCGATCTACCTAGGAGAAGAGAACATCACGATGCGGCCTATCCATGAGCGGCCCATCAACATCGTCTTCCAAAACTACGCCCTTTTCCCTCACCTGAATGTCTTTGAAAATATTGCTTACAGCTTGAAGCTCAAAAAGCTGCCCAAAGCGGTGATCCAGCAGAAGGTATTCAAAATTTTGGAGGCCTTCCACCTCGAAAGCCACATCTACAAGCTCACCTCGCAGCTTTCCGGAGGCCAGCAGCAGCGCGTGGCGCTGGCGCGAGCCATCGTCAATGAACCCGACGTGCTCCTCCTCGACGAGCCTCTGGCTGCCTTAGATTTTAAGCTCCGCGAGCGGATGCTCATCGAGCTCATCGAACTCCAGGATAAGCTCAAAACAACGTTTGTCTATGTCACCCACGACCAGTTCGAAGCCCTCACCGTCGCCGACCAGATGGCGATCATGAACCACCAGGGAGAGATCGAGCAGACTGGAACCCCTAAAGAAATTTATGAGTTCCCCGTCTCCTCCTTTGTCGCCAAATTTGTGGGCACCACGAACATCCTTCCCGGGAAACTGCGCAATCTACACCAAGATCCTGAGCTGGAGATCCCCGATCTCGGAAGGGTCAAGCTCTACATCCCCCAGAAAAAAGAGTGGATGAAAGAGGGACAGGACGTCGTCCTCAGCATCCGCCCAGAAAAGGTCTTTATTTCCAAAAAAGAGGTGCAGAATTTTTCTAATCACCTCAAAGGGACTGTCCAATCGATCGTCTACCACGGCAGATCGACACAGTATAACCTGATTTTGAAAAATGGGATGCGCCTTCAGGTGTTCGAGCAGAATGAAGAGCATTTCCCTCAAGAGGTCATCGACTATGACAACGAGGTCCACCTCTACTGGCAAAAAGAAAACGCGGTGATCTTAGAAACATGAAAATTAAATTTCTTCCTAAAGCTCCCACTTCCGAGTTCCCCTTCGCGATCGGGATCCCTGCGCTGATCTGGCAGATCCTCTTCTTTTACATCCCACTGTTCCTGCTCATTTTTTCCAGCTTCCTGGAAATCACAGAGTCTGGTGTCATCGAAGGCGTCACCTTGGGAAAGATGGCTCTCTTTTTAACCCCGACCTACCTCGGCGTGATCGGCGCTTCCCTTTTGATGGCCTTTTCGAACGCTGTCATTTGCCTCGCTGTCGGCTATCCACTGGCCTATTTCATCGCCTTTGCTGGTCAGAAATTTAAAAGCATCCTACTGTTCCTCCTGATCGTACCCTTTTGGACCAACTTCCTTCTCCACGTTTACGCCTGGTTTTTCGTGCTGGAAAAAGAGGGCTTCCTCAACAACCTTCTGCGCGGACTTGGCATCATCCATGAGCCGATCCACTTTCTCAATACGATGTTCGCCACCATGATCATGATGGTCTACTACTATTTGCCCTTCATGGTCCTTCCCCTCTACTCCGCCTTAGAGCGGTTTGACTATCGTTTAATCGAGGCCTCCTTGGACCTAGGAGCGAGCAGTATGCAGACATTTCGCCGGATCCTCCTGCCGCTGACCCTGCGAGGCGTTAGGGCCGGGTTTTTTCTCGTTTTTATCCCCTCCTTTGGAGAGTTTGCGATCCCGGAACTGATGGGCGGCGATAAACGGATGTTCGTCGGAAGCGTTGTGTCCCAT
Source organism: Parachlamydiales bacterium (assembly GCA_009885755.1). GTDB lineage: Bacteria > Chlamydiota > Chlamydiia > Chlamydiales > Rhabdochlamydiaceae > VFKB01. The sequence goes on from VFKB01000007.1 coordinate 7,217, forward strand.
TATATTTTAGGCGAAGAAACCGGTTCTTTAGGAGCCGCTTTCACCGTTGTCAGCTGCTTGATCCTTCTGATCAGCGCAATTATCCTCTACTGGTTGATCGGCAAACTCTTCTCCCCAAGGATGCGCAATGGGTAAGTTTTTAAAGCTTTTCGTGGTCGTCGCCAGCTACCTCTTTTTGTATGTCCCGATCATTGTGCTGGTCGTTTTTTCCTTTAACACAGAAAGCTACCCTTCTCCTTGGAAAGGGTTTACTCTCGAGTGGTATTATGAACTTTTTTATTCGGTGTACCTGTGGAAGGCCTTTTGTAATTCCCTCATCGTCGCCGTCTTTTCAACTCTCATCAGCGTCACGATCGGCGTTTTGTTGATTTTCTATGCGGCCCAAGGAGGGCGGATTGGAAAATCGATGTCCCTCTTTTATGGAAATATCATCATTCCTGAAACCGTGCTCGCCGTAAGCCTTCTCGGTTTTTTCACCCTCGTCTCGATGCCGCTTGGACTGCTCACCCTGATCGTCTCCCATACCGTCCTAGGGCTGGGCTTTGTGGTCCCCATGGTCTACGCCCGTTTCCTTGAGCTCGATTACCGGCTTACGGAAGCGTCTCTGATGCTCGGCGCCACCCCGATCCAAACCTTTTTTAAAGTCACGCTGCCTTTGCTGCTGCCAACGCTGATCACCACCGCGCTTCTCGTCTTTATCATCTCGTTCGATGACTTCATCCTTTCCTATTTCTGCGCCGGCAGTTCGTCGCAGACGCTATCCCTCTATATTTTATCGATGATCCGATCCGGAGTTTCTCCTGTCGTGAACGCGCTCTCCACTCTCCTGCTGTTTTTGAGCAGCGCTCTCGTATGGATCTTCTTCTCACTAAAAACCCGCAAGGGAATTTTTTAGGCCATGCTCAAAATTTTCATTCGCAGTGCGATTATACTCTTTTGGGTCGTCCTGATTTGCGGGATCATCTATTTCCCCAGTCTTGAGCTGTTTCCCAAGCGCTCCGACTCCCTCAATATTTTTACCTGGGGCGATACGCTGGATCCGGCTGTGATCGCGAAGTTTGAAAAAGAGACAGGAATCAAGGTGCAGCTCACCTATTTCTCTTCCAATGAAGAGCTCATGACTAAGATCAAAGCAACGGGCGGAGAGGGTTATGATCTCATTGTCCCTTCCGATTATGCAGTAGACCTGATGGTGCGCGATGGGCTGCTCAAAGAGCTCGACCATACAAAGCTCGATTTTTATCAACATCTCAATCCCCAGCTCCTCAACCACAGTTTTGATCCAGGAAACCGCTACTCCCTCCCTTTCGCTTGGGAACTTTTCGGCCTTGGCTACGATATGGAATATTTTGCAGACGGTACGATCGACGCGAGCTGGGATCTCATCTTCAAACCTCAGGGATATGAGATTGTGATGATCAACGACCCGATCCAAACGGTTCTCATCGCAGCCTATTATCTTTATGGACCGGTCGATACATTGTCCCAGGAGCAACTCCTCGGAGTGCAAGACCTACTCATCCGACAAAAAAAATGGGTCGAGGCTTATGCGGACGCCCGCGGCAACTATTTCCTAGCGACAAAAAACTGCCCTGTTGTCCTCGCCACCAGTTCCTACATGTGGAGAACGAAGAAAAAATTCCCCTTCATCAGCTTTCTCCTTCCTAGAGAAGGGACCTTTATTTCTGTCGAAAACTTGGCCATTCCGCAAGCAAGTCAAAAAGAAGAAGCTGTCTATCAGCTCCTCAACTATCTCTACAAACCTGCCTCGATCAGCGAGCATTACGAAACCTACGGCTTCTTTCCGGCTACCTTGGACGCTTTAGACCAGATGGATCTCGACCCCGTAGCTCGCGGAATGATTCTCACGCCTCCGGAAGATTTTAAACGGATCCACTTCACCAAAGTCCTTACCTCTCAGCAAGAACTCCGCGATCTATGGATTGAGGTGAAATCTGCTCCGAACTAAAATCCCCATCCACTATAATCTCCAAATTAAAGGAGCAGATAGATGAAATATCTCATAAGGGCAGGTGTTGTCGTCTTTTGGGCTGCGTTGATCTGCGGGGTCCTCTATCTTCCCGATTTCAACTTTTTTGCCCGCGAAAAAAACAGCATCAACATCTTCGCTTGGGGAGATATTTTAGAACCATCTGTGGTTGCGGAATTTGAAAAAACAAGCGGCATCAAAGTCTACCTCAACTACTACTCCTCCAATGAAGAGCTTCTCGTAAAAGTTAAGGCCACCCGGGGCGAAGGCTACGATTTAATTATCCCTTCCGACTACACCGTCGAGTATCTTGCCAAAGACGGACTCCTAAAAAAACTCGACCACTCAAAATGCACCTTTTTTAAAGATCTCAATCCTATCTTAATGAACCATAGCTTCGATCCGGGCAATGTCTATTCTCTTCCCCTAGAGTGGGAAGTATTTGGTCTGGGAATCGATAAGACCTATTTTGAAGGGCGCATGCCTGTGCCGAGCTGGGATATGGTCTTCAAACCCCATGGCTACAAACTCGTGATGATCAACGATCCTGTGGAGACCATCTTGATCGCCGGCTATTATCTTTATGGTCCAGAGACCAATACGTTAACTAAAAAGCAGCTGAAGGGCGTGCAAAATCTTCTGATCGAGCAAAAAAAATTCATCGAGGCGTATGCCGATTTTCGGGGTGATTATTTCATAGCAACAAAAAATTCTCCCGTCGCCGTAGCCACAAGCTCCTATATCTGGCGCACAATGCGCCGCTTTCCCCATATCGGCTTCATCATTCCTGAGGAGGGCAGTTTTCTCTCTTTAGAAAATATTGCGATTCCGGCTGCGACGAAAAAAGAAGACCTTGTCTATGAGTTTCTCAACTATATCTATTCGCCTCAATCGGTCGCGACCCATTATGAGACGTTCGGGTTTTTTCCACCCACACTCAATGCGCTCCACTTGATGGACCTCGATCCTGCAGCGGAATCGATCATCCTCTCCTCTCCAGAACAATTTAAACTCTTCTACTTCACTAAGATTCTGGCCACACAGCAACAAATGCGCGACCTGTGGGTCGAAGTGAAAGCCGCCTCCGATTGATAGGGCGACCACAACTTTTCCTTAACAAAATTTTGACAATTAGTTTACACTGCTGGCATCTTTTACCTTATCGAGAAAATTTCTCGGGAATAAACCAATTTATGAGGAGCATTTATGTCAGCAACTATAACTCTTGGACCTGTTTTTACTAGCATCAACCCCATCCCCCCTCTTCTAACAGTCGCGACAAGCGGTCTTCTGGCCCATACCTGCACAACGATCAGAGCAGGAAGCGGAGCGATCCTCGGAGCTTTGGCGGAGCTTTCTGCCATAGTCACGGAATTTGTTCTTCGAATGTTCACCACGAACGAAGCGTTGGTTCGCACAGCAAGCCGAGGCGCGCGCCTTCTCGGCGGTTATTACCTAGGGAACTTGACAGGTTGGGCGCCGATCGCTTTCGGTCCCACAGCCGCACTGCTCACTTTAGGATCTCTGGCTATTGCGCACCTCGCCATCAATACCACCAATGATATTTTTCAAGCGGTATCGGCGTTGCGCATCAACAATCGAAATGTGTAAAACTTGAGGTATTATGTCGCAAATCCCTAGTATCAATGAACAATCCTATTACCCAAATCCCACTTTCTCTCTGGAAGCTGCAGGGGTAACGATACTTCTGTCTACAGTTTTTGCAGGATTGACCGCCGCACAAGGGGCCGTTATCGCTATTTGTGCGGAGGTGGGCGCGCGCGTAGCTATACTTGCCGCCCGCCACTTTACTCAATACGATGCGGTTGCACATACAGCCGCCCGTTTGGGGCGTGTTCTGGGGGGCTATTTTCTTGCGAACGTCGTCCTTCAAACAACGGGGTTTGTGCCGCTAGCATTCGGAATCTGGTCGGTCTTGCTGCCGCTCGCTTCCGGCGCCTACATCGACATGGCCGAATTCCGCACACTTCGCGTCTAATAGGTCGGGATGAGTTCACTCAATAGAACTCTAAGGCAATCGGTAATTAAAATGGTTTCCCTCTTGAGTAAGAACGGCGTTCACCGTATGTACTGCAAGGGGGCATTCAATTTGCTCGTCGTATTCTTTGGTTAAACGGCCTTGAAGCTGCCTCCAGATAGCCACGTTGACTTGAAACATCCTAGAAATAGCGTAGAGCTCTGCATGGGTACCATGAGATCCTACTTCTTTCATATGAGCGAAGTAGTCATTGATAGCAAAACTGTCTAGACGCAGTATAGAATTCCTGTAATTTTCTAGGGCTTCCATAGCTTGGCTTGTCTCTTCAAGTGGAACTAAACCCACTGCAATCGCCGCAGATAAACTTTCAATCTGTTCTCGCATCCGATTCGCCTCGACCGCCTTGTGGGCTTCAAACGCATCTGCAATAAAACGTCTAAGGGTCTCATCGGTCTCATAATGAGTTTGCATCCACTCAACGACCTTACCCCGAAGGGTTAGATAGGTGTCGCTCCCTAAGTTCGGGTGATTGATATGCTGCAGACCAAGAATAGAAGTATGAAGCCAACAATTTCCATCTTTTGGCTGTGCGATGACACCTTCGTCATCCGCTTGCACCCGATAAAAATCGGCCCAGTGGCGCAGTGCAATTTGCATTCCCGATGTGTTGTTGGCAATTTCATCAACGATGTTGAAGGTTTTTGTCATGGAATCAACGATAGAAAGGTCCGTATTGCGATGTCTTTCGTACTCAGACCGAAACTCTGCAATTCCGCTAAATAATCGTTGTGTATCGCGCCCATTCAAATCTTTCAGTCCATTATAAAGAGCTTTTAATTCTTCAGCCTTCTGGTGGGCTGCTTGCATTACTTCTAGCGTAAACGGAACGAAAGAAGAAGGTCGAGGAGATGAGGTTGCTGGACTTCTCTCCGATTCTTGTATTGCTTCTGCCCCTGTGGGAACCATGTCAGTTGATGGAAGAGGCGGGTTTCGAGGGGTTCCTGCACGTTCTTGCGATTCTTCTACCCGCACGGGGACCACGTTAATCCGATGAACTTCCGAGTTAGACGACTCATCTATAGGTTGAGAGTAATACTTGACTGCCCATCCCGCTAAAGCACTGGGAGCTGCCACTATCAGGAGAGGGGATAAGCAAACTAGCGCGACGAAAGCAACGATCCGCATAATGACTTGGGCGGCAGCAATACAAAACCCTTCGGGTAAAGGCCCCGTAAGTATTTGAGATATATGCCGACCATACCACTGAACGGGCTCAACTAAACGATGTCCATAAATCGTTGGATCGAAAAATACTTCAGTTGCTGTTTTCATAGAAGCGGTATTGTAAAATTTTTGCTATTTACCGGCAAACGGAATCGCATATTTATCCGTTTATCCAAAGAATGGATAAAAAAAACCTTCCCCAGGTCATGGGGAAGGTTTCTTATAAGAGCTAGAAAACAGAAATTATGAAGATTTTTTCTGTTCGATGTAAGCGACGACGTCGCGGATTTTTTTGAGTTTCTCTGCATCTTCTTCAGAGATTTCGAAGCCGAAACGCTCTTCGAAGGTCATGATTAGCTCTGTCAAGTCGAGAGAATCGGCGTTTAGATCCTCTACAAATGATTTTTCCATGGTTACATCCGCTGCATCTACACCGAGCTGCTCTACAACGATATCTACGACTTCTCTTTCAATTGACATAAGTTATTTTTCCTTCAGTTCTTAAAGTTAATTTACATTACCATTCCGCCGTCTACAGTCAGCACCTGTCCCGTAACATAATCGGACAAGCCGCTCGCAAGAAACAGCGCAGCTTTTGCAATCTCTTCAGGTTGTCCCAAACGGCCCATAGGAATTTTTTTCATAATTCCTTCTTTTTGCGCATCTGTTAGGCCATCTGTCATGCGAGTTTCAATAAAACCTGGCGCAATACAATTTACGCAAATGTTGCGGGTCGCAACTTCTTGCGCGAGGGCCTTTGTAAACCCAATCATTCCTGACTTAGAAGCAGCATAATTCACTTGTCCGGCATTTCCTGTCAAGCCAACGACGGAAGAGATGTTAATGATCTTCCCCGCCCTTGCTTTCATCATTGGACGAATGAGTGCTTGGCACGTATTATACACAGACTTAAGATTGACATCAATCACCTCATCCCAATCACTCTCCGACATCTTCATCAAGAGGCCGTCGCGGGTGATGCCGGCGTTGTTCACTAAAATATCAATTTTACCCCAGGCGGCGATGAGCTTTTGGACAGCCACTTCAATCGCTTTGGTATCTGAGACATTGACAATCTCTGCAGTGAACGTTTGGTCGTCTGAAATTTTTACTTGGTTCAGTTCAGCAACCACTTGTGCGGACCGTTCGGCGTTAGTGCCAAAGATGGCTACATGGGCGCCTGCTTTAGCGAAAGCGAGGGCGATCTCTTTGCCGATACCGGCAGTTCCCCCGGTAATTAAAGCATGTTTACCTTTAAGTAGTTGTTGCATAAACCTCCAAATCGGCTAATTTTTCAATACTGATCGTAGGCGCAGTCACCCCGATCCGTTTATTCATTCCGGCTAAAGTCTTTCCGCAGCCCATTTCCAGAAAAAGATCGACGCCCTGTTCGACTAGATAGCGGATCCCCTTTTCCCAGTAAACGGGTGAGCTGACCTGTTTGATCAGGCAGCTGCGGATCTCTTCCTCAGTCGCGACAGGAAGCCCTGTCACATTGGTGATCACTTCGATGCCGCTAGATTGCAGAGTCGCGGCTTGAATATAAGGAGTCAGGCGGTGCTCGGCCTCTTTCATAAGAGGGGTGTGAAAGGCGCCCGATACATCGAGTGGAAGAATTCTTTTAGCGCCTGCGACCTTTAAGGGCTCTTGGGCTGACGCAATTCCGCGCGGCGTCCCCGCGATCACGACCTGCCCGGGGCAATTGAGGTTGGCGATCCACACCTCTTCGAGAGAAGCGAGGGCTTTAGAAACAGCCTCAGGCTCAAGGCCTAGCACAACCTGCATCGTTCCTTGGGTCTTTTCACAGGCCTCATTCATGAAAGCCGCTCTAGCTTGAACCAGGAGCAGGCCGTCTTGAAATGAGATCTTTTTAGCGGCGGTCAGTGCGGTGTATTCACCTAGGCTCAAACCGGCGCAAAACGCAGGTTTCAGATCGGGAAACTCCTCAGCAACCGTGCGCCAGATGGCGACGCTGACGATATAAATGGCGAGTTGGCTGTTTTTAGTCAGGGTCAGAACGTCTGCTGGACCTTCAAAAATGATTTTGGAAAAGGAGGTTTTCAAGAGCTCATCCGCTTCGTCGAACGTAGCGCGCGCAACGGCGTAGTTCTCGTAGAAATCTTTTGCCATGCCCACATATTGGGCGCCTTGTCCAGGAAATAAAAATGCGATTTTTTTACTCATTGGTCAGTACCGATGCTCCCCAGGTGAGTCCAGACCCGAAGGCCGCCAATAATAGGTTGTCTCCAGACTTCATTGTATCTAGTCTTAAAAGTTCATCGAGCGCGATCCCTACCGAAGAGGCGGATGTGTTCCCATATTTATGGATCGTCATAAACACTTTTTCCATCGGCACTTCGAACCGTTTTGCAAGCGCTTCGATAATTCTCATATTTGCTTGGTGGGGCACGAGCCAGCTAATGTCACTTTCGCTTAAGGTCAATTGGTCTAAGCACTGCTTTGCGGCAGCTTCCATGCGGCGCACGGCATGTTTAAAGACCTCTTTCCCTTCCATTTTCAGGAAGTGTTCTTCAGCAAAGACCGTCTCGGCGGAGGCAGGTTTTCTCGAACCGCCGGCGGGTAAAATCAGTAAATTTGCCAGTTCTCCGTCCGCGCCTAAATTGACGTTGCGGATCGCAAGTCCTTTGCCCTGTGCGCTCACTACACACGCAGACGCCCCGTCACCAAATAGGACACAGGTATTGCGGTCTTTGTAATTCACAATCGAGGAGAGTTTTTCAGAGGCGACTAAAAGGACGTTGCGGTATTGTCCCGACTCAACAAAAGATTTAGCCATCATGAGTCCGTAGAGATATCCGGAACAAGCTGCCTGCATATCCATAGCTGCCGCTTGCGGCGCTTTGATCAGAGCTTGGATCAGGCATGCTGTACTTGGGAACGAATAATCGGGAGTGAGCGTGGCGACAAGAATGAGATCGATATCGCTAGCGGTTACATTGGCCGCTTCCATCGCTTTTAAGGCCGCTGCAGCACCCATATCTGAGTTGTGCTCGTCTTTGCCCGCAATGCGCCTCTCTTTCATTCCCGTCCGCGACGTGATCCACTCATCGGAGGTCTCCACCATTTTTTCTAAATCATGGTTTGAGAGAACCTGCTCCGGGAGATAAGACCCAGTCCCAATAATTTTCGCAATCAACGGATAACCTCAAAATAAAATTTAGCTACGGGAACTATTTTACCCGATTTAGGGAAAAAATCAAAGGTGAAATACTTGAGAGAGGCAAGAAAATATTTGCGACAAATGATTTTTGTGATCGACGATTTATGCCCCTTTCGCATAATGTTGGTAACTTATGGCACGATACCCCTCCGATCTTTTAACTCTCATCGCGTATCTCAAAATGCTCCCCGGCGTGGGATCGAAGACGGCTGAGCGCTATGCCTTTCAATTATTAACTTGGCCGCACCACCAGATCAAAGAGTTCGCCGACCTCCTCGGGACGATTCAAGAAAAGATTCAACACTGTCCCGAATGCCAGTGCCTCATGGAGACGAAAAAGTGCCATTTTTGCGACCTCTCTCAAAGGGACCCCCAAATCCTGTGCCTGATCTCGTCCGCCCGGGATGTCTACTCCATTGAAGAAACGAGGGTATATAAAGGGCTCTACCACGTCATTGGCGGGCTCCTCTCCCCTCTCCAAGGCCGCAACCCTGAACATTTACAACTTGAAAAACTCAAAAAAAGATTAAGCACCCTCGCCATTAACGAAGTGATCATCGCTCTCGACTCCACCTTAGAAGGTGACGCCACCGCTCTTTATCTTAAAGAAGAACTCGATCGCTGGGGGCTGCGCGCCTCCCGATTGGCATTTGGACTTCCGATGGGAAGCTCCTTAGATTATGTCGATGGAGGCACGCTCCTGCGCGCCCTAACTGGAAGGCAGTCATTTTAGCTACAACCTTACTGGTTTAGATTGCAATTTTTAGCTTTAATTTCCTATAATCGAGAACAAAAAAAGATTTTCCATGAGTAAAAAATTTCTTACGCTTTTGGCCCTATCGCTGCTTGTCTCCGGACCAGACTGCTACCTACACGCCGACTACCCCTTAATGGAAGCTTATGAGAGTAAAACGGTAGGAGAGATCACCATTGAAATGGAAAATCTCGCTCCCGGCACCGCTTTTGACCCGAAGACCGTCCTCTATCGGCTTAAGACAAAAGTGGGTGATCCCTTTTCTCAGCTGACTTTTGACGAAGATCTCAAGACGCTTGCCGGCGAATATGACCGCATCGAGCCCACTTTCCAAGTGAACGGCCCCACCATCGACATCAAGCTGAAAGTGTGGGCACGGCCTGAGATCCGCTCAATCAAATGGTCCGGCAATGAACATGTCAGCACAAAAACTCTGCGCGGTGAACTCGATATAAAATCCCATTCTGTTTTCAACCGCCCGAAATTCAACAAAGCGTTCAACAAGATCAAAGAATACTACATTAAGAAGGGCTACTTTGAGGCGGAGATCTCCTATGTGGTGGTCCCCGTTCCCGACACCAACGAAGTCGATATTGAGATCACCATTAGAGAGGGAAGAGCCGGCCGCGTGGACGATATCGTCTTTATCGGGTTCACCCCGAAAGAAAAAGATGAACTTCTCGCCATGGTCATCACGAAAAAATATAGCCTGTTCACCAGCTGGCTGACCGGAGACGGCACCTACCGCGAAGAAGCTTTGGACCAAGACAAACTTATCATCGTGAACTACCTGCAGAACGAAGGCTATGCCGACGCTAAGGTCGACATCAAGATCGTCGAAGTCCCCGAGGCAGATAAGATCATGATTGAGATCTGTGTCGATCACGGTCCTCTGTACCATTTTGGCAAGGTGACCTTTGAGGGAAATTGCCTATTCACCGATGCAGAGATTGAGCAGCGCTTCCTCGCACGTCCTGAAGGAACCTACTCTCCAGAAAAACTGCGCGACAGCGCCCAGGCCATCAAAGACCTCTACGGAAGAAAAGGGCATATTGAGGCCAGCGTTCAGTTCGATACCCAGCTCGACGAAGATAAACCACTCTACAACGTCCACTTCGTCATCGACGAGGGCGAAGAGTTTAAGATCGGACTCGTCAGGATCTTAGGGAATAGCACCACAAAATCGCACGTCATCCTCCGCGAGTCGCACCTCGTGCCCGGAGAGACCTTCGACATGGCGAAACTGAAGGCGACACAAGCCCGCCTGGAAAACATCGGCTATTTCAAGACCGTTAACGTCTATGCAGTGCGCGCCCAAGACGACCAAACCTTGGGAAGCAACTACCGCGACGTCTATATCGAAGTCGAAGAGATGCCCACCGGCCACTTGAGCCTTTTCGGAGGTTTGAGCAGCTCGCAGGACGTCTTCGGGGGCCTCGATCTCACCGAGACCAATTTTAACTACCGCGGGATCTCGAAAATTTTTGACAAAGGCTTCCCTGCCCTGCGCGGCGGCGGCGAGTACGCCCACCTCCGCTTCACTGCCGGCGAAAGACAGCGCAGCTACCTCGGCTCATGGATGAACCCTTACTTCAGAGACACCCTCTGGAGGATCGGATTTGAGGTCAGCAAGAACTGGAGCGATCTCCAAACGAAGCATTATAGCGTGAACACCCTCGGCTTTACCGCCTTCGCTTCTTACCCGCTGACTCCCTACTGGACATTCGGGACCAAATACCGAGTCCGCTACAATAAGACCCACGTCAGCCACCACCATACAACAGATACGGAACAGGACCTTTCAAAAACGAATGGGATCCTTTCCGGAATCAGCTCCTCGATCGGATTCGACAATACGGATAGCAGTCAAAGGCCGCACAACGGCCTCCGCTCGCTCCTTGACGCCGAATTCGTGGGCATAGGCGGCAAATACTCCTTCTTCCGCTTGGGCTACGTCAACACTCTGTACACGGCCCTCTGGAGCCGCGGCATCATGAAATACCGCGCCGACTTCCGCTTCATCGAACCCCTCTCATGGAAGTGCCCTAAGGTCAGTGACATCCCGATCAGCGAACGTTTCTTCTTGGGCGGCGAATCGACCGTCCGCGGTTACGTGCCATGGAGCCTTGGACCTCACTTCGATAAAACAGGAGCTCAAAAACATCACGTCACTAACGGCGATCCTACCGGAGGTATCTCTTCTTCACTGCTCTCGATCGAATACAACCAAGAGATCTTCTCGATGTTAGATCTCTTCGTATTCGCCGATGCAGGTATGGTCTCCTTGCAGAAATTTGTTTTCGATGAATACCGGTTCAGCTGGGGATATGGCGCACGCATTCAGTTGATGAACCGCATGCCGATTGTTGTCGGGGTGGGCTATCCGATTAACCCCGAGCGCAAAAGAGATGTTGAGAGAGTATTCTTCTCAATGGGTGGACAATTTTAATCTAGAGGAAGTAGTGCTGCTTCCTCAATAACCAGGAGTTTGTGGATATGAAACGCTTATCATTTATCGTCTTGTCAATGGTTGGTCTGACGACCTCAGCTTTTGCTGCAGAACCAGCGATGACCTTTGGCATTGTAAATTCAATGACCTGCTTCAGTGAGTCTAAGCTCGGCAAACAAGAGCAAGCGAACCTCGAAGGGATGAAAAAACAAATGTCTTCTCTCATGGAAGATACTGAGAAAAAACTCAGCGAGATCACGACAAAATTGAACGATGCCGAATATCTCGACGGCCTCTCTCCTGAAGGCGAAGCGGAGCTTAAAGCCAACTATCAAGGTTTGAGCGAGCAAATGGGCCGTTACCAAAACCAATACTACCAAGTGCTGAACCAAGCGCACATGAAGATTGGACAAACTGTGGGCGCGAGCATCAATGCCGCTGCAGAAAAAGTCGCTAAGCAGAAAAAATTGACGATGGTCGTCAATAAAGACGCTTGCTTTTTCTACAATGCGCAGCTCGATGTCTCTAACCTCATCGTAACGGAAATGGACAAGCTTTTTGAGGAAGATGCCAAAAAAGCTCAAGCAACACCTACAGCAGCCCCTGCTGCTGCCGCTCCAGCCGCTGTTGAGGCTAAATAATGAAACCCGCAGTGAAGACATTCACCGCTGGACAACTAGCCGCGCTCACTGAAGCGCGGCTCGTTGGCGATCCAGATAAACAAATCTCTGGCGTGGAAACCTTAGAATTTGCTACCTCCGAGGACGCTTCTTTCCTCTCCAACCTGAAATACCGCGAAACCATGCTGCAGTCCCAAGCCGGACTCATCTGCATGCCGCCCCAAATAGACGCTCCCGAGGGAAAAACCATCCTCTTCTCTGAAAACCCCTCGCGCACATTCCAAAAAATCATTGAGCTTCTTTTTGACGCCCCCGCAAACCCTTCCGGCTTTACCGGCATTCATCCAACCGCTGTGGTCCACCCGACGGCCAAAATCGGTAAAGACGTCCAGATCGGCCCCTATGTCGTTATCGACCAGCACGCCGCAATCGGCGACAACACCCAATTGTATCCCTTTGTTTCGATCGGCGCCCACGTGCATGTCGGCACCCATTGCGTCTTCCATTCCCATGTCTCTATCCGCGAACGGTGCGAGATCGGCAACCGCGTCATCCTTCAGCCCGGCGCCGTCATCGGCTCCTGCGGATTTGGCTTCACCACCAACGCGCAAGGCCATCACACCAAACTTGAGCAACTCGGCATCGTGATCATCGAAGATGACGTCGAAGTCGGTGCGAACACCACCATCGATCGGGCCCGTTTTAAGGTCACCCGCATCTCTGCCGGCACCAAGATCGATAACCTCGTTCAGATCGGCCACAACGTCGTTTTAGGCCAGCACAACATCATCGTCTCTCAATCGGGCATTGCCGGTTCTGCAAAAACAGGCCGCAACGTCGTACTCGGCGGACAAGCCGGCATCGTCGGCCACGTCGACATCGCCGATTTTGTCATGATCGCCACCCGCGGCGGCGTCAGCAAGACCATCAAAGATACCGGCAAATATGCCGGCGGCCCCGTCATGACCCTTTCCGAACATAACCGCCAGCAGGTCCACCTGCGCAAGATCGGCGAATACGTCAAACGCCTCGAAGCCCTAGAAGCCAAGCTGAAAGAAAATTAATTGATTAGATAGTGCCTTCTTCTTTCCGTTTTTTTGCCTCTTCCGGACTGAGAGGCTCTTCCGAGTCATAATATTGATCATCTTCATTGTCCCCTCTTGCATCTTCTCGCGACATAAATGGTTTTTTTAACGATTACTTGGCCCTTTTTCTGTATCATGATCAAAATTAAGAGGCTTAGGATCATCAGGATTTTCTTTCCTTTTTTTATGCGACATAAACACACTCCTTGATGGTCTTTTCCAAGGGATATATCTACTAAAGATAAAAGATCAAGGAGGACATTCCAGAGAGAAGTCGTTGAACCTATCCTAATAAAATTTTTCGTCGATTTTTGGGATTATTTTGGCCGCTTTTCGCCTGTTTTTACGGGGTTAATATCTTTTGTCAATATTGACCCCGTAAAAACAGGCGAAAATCGACTGAAACATTTTATTAGGATAGGTTCTTATGAGTAGATTTCATTCCTTTTGTATGTTTAGTTGAAAACATACCGGAGAACTCCTTCGAATGGCCCTCATCCTCCTAAAAAGCATGCTTCTTGGCTTTTTGATTACTCTGCCGACGGGACCCATTGGAATTTTGTGTTTGCGTAAAATTCTTCAATTGGGCCCCTTGCGCGGGTTTATTTTTGGTCTCAGCCAGACGGTTGCCCTATTCATTTTTGGTGTTCTTGCCGCCTCTAGTCTAAGGGGGATTTCAGAGCTTCTGATCTCCTACCAGTTTTGGCTGCGTCTGATCGGCGGCTTAGTGCTGATTATCTTCGGAGCCATCATCTTCTTTTCTAAAACTTCTGCGACCTCCCATAAAGCCATTTCCAGAAAAGGGTTTATCTCTGACTTTTTCTCTATCCTATTTTTGATGTTAACAAACCCGCCCGCATGGTTAACCTTCTTAGCTGTTTTTTCAGGTCTAGGCCTGTATCAAATAACTGCACTCTTTGAGCATATCGAGATGATCTGTGGAATCTTGATCGGCTCCATTTTTTCCTGGGTGCTTATTTGCCTCTGTTTTGTTGGGCATAAACCAAATAGCAATCAGAAGGTCATGATTTGGATCAATCGCTCAGCAGGGATTTTTCTTGCGGGCTTTGGGGTTGGAGTCTGCACCAGCGCGATTTTTTTGTAACTTAAGAATCTGCGTCAACAGGACTCTTGCGCGATTCGAGTAGTCTTTAACAAAGTTTTCGGATGAACGTGCGAAGCCTGCGGTCGTCGATTTCAGCGAACTTTCACGCTAGAAATTATCTCAAGAATTTTTGTTAAGGACTACTAGACAAGCAGCATCGCAGGATTTTCCAGATAGAACTGGAGCGTCTTGAGGAACTTCGCCGCATCCGCCCCATCGATCACGCGGTGATCTGCAGAGAGGGTAAGCCGCATCAGTTTTCCCGCTACGATATGCCCATTTTTTACGACCGGCTTTTCCTCTATCCCACCGACCGCCAGGATCGCTGCTTGGGGAGGGTTGATCACAGCGATGAATTCGGAAATGCCGAACATGCCGAGGTTGGAAATGGTGAACGATCCGCCCGTATATTCTTCCCGGGCGAGTTTGCCCTCTTTGGCGCGTGTAGCAAGAGCTTTAATCTCTGTAGAAATCTGTCCTGCATTTTTATAGTCGGCATGGCGGATGATCGGTGTGATGAGCCCCCCGTTCACTGTGACGGCTACTGAAATATCGATCGTTTTGAAGCGGATCAGGGAAGAGTTGACCGAGTTAAAACCGCTGTTGACTTCTGGGTGTTTGCGCAAGGCTAAAGCTGTGGCGCGGACAATCAGATCGTTGAACGATACTTTGACGCCTACATTTTTCAAATGGTCGCGGATGGCGCTTAAAGCGGCAACGTTGACGTCTTGGGTGACATAAAAATGGGGAATGAAGGTCTTTGCTTCTTGCAGTCTCTGGCCCACGATTTTGCGCATGGGAGTGAGCGCTTCTTCCTCGTAGGTGCCGGGAGCGAGTTTGGGCACTTCCTGACGGCCAAAAGCGACGATGGCGTCGGGCTGCGCGAGGTTGAGATCGCGGCTCATGACGCGGTGCTGCGGCCCAGTGCCTTTCACGGTGGTGAGGTCGACCCCTTTTTCTTGGGCAAGTTTTTTTGCGAGCGGAGAAGCGCGCTGCTCTTTTGCAGGCAGCGGGAATACATAATTGGTCAGAGGAGGCTCAGGAACAAATGTCGGTTGCTGCATCGCGCCGCCGGCTGCCTTTGGAGCAGGGGCATGTGCTTCGGTTTTCTTTTCAGGAGCGTGCGCAGGAGCCGCAGATTTAGGAGGCAGCCCTTCCGGTTTGTAGCCTTCGAAGCTCTCCCCTTCTTTGACGGTAAAAATCGCGATTGCCTGGTTGACGATGGCCTCTTTGCCGTTGCCAATGAGAATTTTGCGTAAGTATCCGTCATCTAGAGCATTATGCTCGACCGTTGCTTTATCGGTCGCGACTTCAAAGAGAACATCTCCCGCTTTGACATGATCCCCCTCTTTCTTATGCCATTTGGTAATGGTCCCTTCTTCCATCGTGGGGGAAAGTTTGGGCATCGTCACTGTAAAAGGCATAAGTCAAGCTCCCGTTTAGGCAATCACTTCAAGTACCGCCGCGATGATTTTTTCTTTCGTCGGCATCGTTTGTTTTTCTAATTCCTTAGAATAAGGCATCGGTGTTTCTTTTTGACAGATCCTTTTTAACGGGGCGTCCAAAAAGTCGAAGCAGTGCTCAATGATTTCAAAGCCCACTTCAGCGCAAATTCCAGCGAAGCGGTGTCCCTCTTCCACAAGCACGCAGCCGTGCGTTTTGCGCACGGAGTCGGCAACAGTGGTGATATCGAGTGGCTTGATGGTGCGCAGGTCGATGAGCTCTACTTTAATTCCTCGGGTCGCAAGTTCCGCAACGGCCTGTTTGCACAAATTGACCATGCGGCTGTGGGCGACGAGTGTGACATCGGTCCCTTCGGTCACAATCTTCGCTTTGCCGATCGGGACGAGATACTCCTCAGTGGGAATCTCCATCTTATCGCCGTAGGAAAGTTCGTTTTCTAAGAATAGGACCGGGTTGTTATTGCGGATCGCCGACTTCAGAAGGCCTTTCGCATCATAGGCGTTGCTCGGAGAAATCACAATAAGTCCGGGGAAGTTGCTGTAAAATGCCTCTACGCAATGGGAGTGCTGGCACGACACCTGAGCGGCGGCGCCGTTGGGCCCGCGGAAAACAATCGGAACTGTGAACCGGTTGCCAGACATGTAGTGCATTTTTGACGCATTTGAAATGATCTGATCGCATGCGACAAACGAGAAGTTGAAGCTCATGAACTCGATTACGGGGCGTAAGCCAGTCATCGCAGCGCCGACGCCGAGTCCTGCAAATCCGAGTTCGGAAATCGGGGTGTCGACCACGCGCTGAGGGCCCCATTTTGCAAGAAGGCCTTTGGTGATTTTATAGGCGCCGTTATATTCGGCGACCTCTTCTCCCATGATGAAAACATTCGGATCGCGGGTCATCTCTTCATCGAGGGCTTGGCGGAGAGCTTCGCGGACATCTACGAGTTGCATGGTCATATTAGAATCCTCCCAAGATGACATCTTCTTCGAGTGTCACTGGATCAGGCCAAGCGCTCTCTTCGGCGAATTTCATCGACGCGATGACGAGATCTTTTTGCTTTTGGTCCATTTCTTGATAGCCTGCATCATCCAGGATTTTCGTATCGGCAAGCGCTTGGAAATAGCGGAGGATCGGATCTTTCGTCATGCATTGCTGCAAATCTTCTTTCGAGCGGTAGAGGCCTGGGTCAGAAATCGAGTGGCCGCGGAAACGCTCAGTCACAACCTCAACAAGGACCGGACGGGAGGTCGTTTTGACCTCTTCAAAGATATGCTGGAATCCAGCGTAGCAGTTGAAAAAATCCATGCCATCCAGCGTGTATCCCTTCATCCCATAGCCAGGAGCTTTCTTTTCAGCCATCGGCTGAACGGAGATCGCGCGTGCGACCGCAGTTCCCATGCCCCACTGATTGTTTTCGATAACGTAGATGCAAGGAAGGTCCATCAAGGCTGCCAAATTGAGCGATTCGTGGAAGGCGCCTTGGGCCACAGCTCCGTCGCCGAGGAAGCAGACGGACACTTCATTCTGTTTTTTGTATTTGATGGTGAAGGCAGCGCCGGTAGCCACAGGGATTTGCGCGCCGACGATTCCATTGCCGCCCAGCATCCGGTCGGTGAAAAAGTGCATTGAGCCGCCTCTTCCGAGGGCATTGCCGGTCACTTTTCCGTAAAGTTCAGCCATGAGTTCATTCGGAGTGGCTCCTAAAAGTAAAGCTAAGGCGTGGCAGCGATAGGTGGTCGACCACCAATTATTTTGGCCCATGACACCAACGGCTGACGTCTGGATCGCTTCTTGTCCCATGTAGGAGTGGAAAAAACCGCCGATCTTTCCTTGAAGATAGGCGCTTTCAGCCCGAATTTCAAAGTTGCGGATGAGGAGCATTCTTTCGAGATGCTTGAGCAGGGCGTCTTTCCCCAATTGCTTGATCACTTTTGCGGAATCGCTCGGGAAAAAATGGTATTCCGGGGCACCGTGCTCTTTCATGCGTTCTCCTCTTTTGTCAAACTACCTAATCTCCTTGCAAATTGTCAATGTGTGTTAATACGCAACGCCGGGCGATCCCGATCCGCGTGCGGAGCTAGGAAGGAGCAGTTGATTATTTGTGATAGGAACTGTTCTTAACTCGGCATCTTCCGAAGATACGTTGTAGCAGCCGGTAAGTGTGAGAACTAAAGCGCACGTTAGTAGTAGATATTTCACAGGGCAAACTCCTATTTATAGACCCCCAGAATAACTCAAGATTCTACTTTTTAACCAGTTTTTTTAAGTGGCAGATCGTTTTTGGGATAGGCGTTCAAATATTCCTTATAGCGCATGCATGGGCCTTTCTTGAGCGCCTCAAACTGCTCCTTATAACTTTGGATGACCTCGGGCATGTCGATCACGATCACATTTTCTTGATTCGCCTTGTTAGCCTGGTAGGTGAAATTGAAGGACCCCGTCCAGAGCAGACCGTCGCCAAACACACAAAATTTATGATGCATGATCGGCTTGCGCATACTTTTGCTCGGAGGTGCCCACACATACACCGGAATTCCCGCCTCTAACATTTTATCCACAGGGATATTTGCTTTGATTGAATAGGGATCGATGATCAGCTCGACGGCAACCCCGCGTAATTTTGCATCGACAATCGCCTGGGCGATCTCCCGATGGGTGAAGCAATAGACGGCGATCTGGAGGCTGGTCCGTTCCTTTTCAATGAGGGCGATCAAGCGGTCGGCGATGTGGTCTTTAGGAGAGAAATAGGTCTGCGACAGCTCTGAGCTGTGCAACGCTCCGAGGCATACAAATAGGAGCAAAAAAAGTTTTTTCATTCCAAATTGATAGCAATTTATCCGAATATATGCAATTTTTTACCGTATGAGACCAATATTTTACGACACAGAGACAACAGGCGTGCGCTCCGATAAAGATCGGATTGTCGAGCTTGCAGCTTTTGACCCGGTGCAGAACCGCACCTTCGTCCAGCTGATCAATCCCGGCATCCCGATTCCGCCTGAGGCCAGCGCGATCCACGGCATCTCAAATGAAATGGTTTCAAACGCTCCGACGTTTGCCGAGGTGGGGACCTCATTCATCGAATTTTGCCGCGGGCATGTCGTTCTAATCGCGCACAACAATGACTCGTTCGACAAACCCTTCATGGAAAATGAATATAAGCGGCACAATGTGGTGATGCCGACCTGGCAATTTGCCGATTCGCTGAAGTGGGCGCGCAAGTACCGCCCCGATCTGCCCCGCCACACGCTCCAATCGCTGCGCGAGGTGTACGGCATTGAGTCCAACCAGGCCCACCGAGCTTTAGACGACGTGATCGTATTGCATAAAGTTTTTGCTGCCATGGTCGATGACCTTCCGATGGAAGTCGTCATGCAGCTCATTTCCCGTCCCATGGTGCTCACACGGATGCCTTTTGGCAAACACCAAGGCAAGCCGCTCGCCGAAATTCCTCGCCACTACATCCAATGGCTCAATGAAAATGGGGCCCTCGACAAACCTGACAATAAGACGTTGAAGGATAGTTTGGAAAAACTGGGACTGTTGCAGAGCGCAAACTAATCTTAGTTAAGTTAAATTCAAGGATTTTTTACCAGAGAGGCCACAGAGATGAAGAAAACGCATTTGCGGCTTGCGGCCTGTGTGTTCTCTATGCTCTCTGTAGTAAAATTCTTATTCTTAGACTTCTACGGGATCAGCGGTCTCAGCTTTCTTTTCAATGTGATAGAGCGCTTCCCACATCTGGCGGAACGGCTCGCATGTTTTGAGCAGCTCTTCGCGGGTGCCTTCCGCAATCTTCTCTCCCCTTTCGAGGTAAATGATCCGGTCGGCATGTTCGATCGTAGCTAATCGGTGCGCGATCAAAATTTGGGTCACCTCTCCATGGAGGTTCAAGATGGCATTTTTGATCCGATTTTCGCTAAGGGAATCGAGTGCGGAGGTGGCCTCATCGAGGATCAAGATCGGCGCATTTTTTACCAGAGCGCGCGCAATGGCGAGGCGCTGCTGCTGTCCGCCGGAGAGATTTTGTCCTGCTTCTGCCAGCATGGTGTCATACTTTTGCGGAAGGCGGCAGATGAACTCTTCGGCATGGGCCCGTTTGGCCGCATTTTCCACTTGCTCTCGTGTAAAGTCTCTGCCAAAGGCGATGTTCGCAGCGACGGTATCGAAGAAGAGGAACGGCTTTTGCGAAACAAAGGCCATGATGTCTCGGAGCGATTTCTGGGTATAGAGATTCAAAGGTTTCCCATCGACGCGGATCTCTCCCTGCTGCACTTCGTAGAGGCGCGGAAGGAGCTGAACAATGGTCGATTTTCCGGCGCCGGTAGGGCCGACGATCGCGACGGTCTCCCCTTTGCGGACAGTAAAGCTGACGTCTTTGAGGACCCACTCCCCTTGGTAGCGGAACCAGACGTGGTCGAATTCGATGCAGTCGTTAAAATCTTTGAGTTCCACGCTGCCGGGAAGATCTTCAATATGGGGTTTCAGGTTCAAAACTTCAAACATCCTTTCTGCGGCGACAACGCCCCGTTGGATGTTCCCGTTCTCATCAGCAAATTTTTTGACAGGTTCGTAGGCGAGGTTTAACAGGCCCACGAAGACGATGAGCTGAGAGACGCCCATTCCCAAGATGTGGAGGCCGTAGATGATGACGCCGGCCATGCATAGGGTGGTGATCCCGTGAAGGATCGGCCGTGTGAGGAGGCCATATTTCGCCGTCTTGCTCTCAAGGACCGCCATCCGGTTGTTCTGTTCGATATATTTTCTGAGGGAAAAGAGCTCCATCGCAAAGATTTTCACGGTCTGAATACCGGCAAGAAAGTCGATGAGGACGGAGGCGAAGTGCTCTTGATTGGTCTGAAGCTGGCGCGATACGCGCTTGACCCGTTTGGCCAAAAAGACGATCGGGATCACGATCAGCGGCATCCCAAAAAAGATGACCATGGAAAGTTTCCACGAAAGGCAAAAACACATCACGAGCGAGGTGATCACGGTAAACGGGGTCTGGAGGTAGTTGGTGATGCCTGAATTGATGGAAGAAGCGATTTGGCCCGCATCTCCAACCACGCGGGAAGATAGACTTCCAATGTTGTGCTGCTGATAAAAGCTCATCGGCAGCTGCTGAATGTGCTCAAAATATTGTTGTCTGAGGTCTCTGCTGACGCGAATGGCGAGAAGCTGTGTGGAATACCGACTCGCAAACAGCCAGATCGCTTTGAAGATCGCGACTGCCACAAGGATGAAAACGAGGGCGGTCACGTTGTTAGCTAGCTGAAAATTTTCTTTAACGTAGTGAAACGCCATGTTGATCGGGTTGACCGCTTTTTGCTGCGCGATAAAGGCGGACGCATCGTGCTTGGTGATCACTCCCGTGCCTGAGGTATCAATCTCCGCCCAACGCGCTTGGACATCGGTCAAGGAAACCACATCTACGGCGTTTTTTTCAGGGGAAAAGAGGGTGAAAAAGTCGGAGCCGGTATTAGCTAAAATACCAAGAGAAAACATCTCTAATTGGTTGGCGATCGTCAACACAAAGAGAGTCGTGAAGGTCATAATCAGAAGTGTAAAATGGCGCCGATTGCGAAGGGCGGCCTTAAGCAGCAAGTTCATAACAGCGCATTTTACTAGATGGTAGCGTTGTCTTCCACAATAAACTTACCGATCTTCCTAAATTTTTGATAACGTTGTTCAATTAAAATTTCAGGAGGGATCATTTTGAGAACGTTCCACTGGTCGACCACAAAACGTTTGGTGTTGCGGTAGACAACCTGAGGATCGTGGTGGGCGCCGCCCAAAGGCTCTTCGATCATTGCGTCGATGACATCGAGCTCCAGGAGGTCTTCGGCATGCATTTTTAAGGCGCTGGCGGCCGTCGCGTTTTTGCTCGGGTCTTTCCACAGAATAGAAGCGCACCCCTCGGGAGAGATCACTGAATAGTAGGCATGTTCAAGCATCGCTACGACATCCCCGATCCCGATTCCAAGAGCCCCTCCGGAACACCCTTCCCCGATCAAGATCACAATGATCGGCGTCGGGAGACGGGACATTTCCATCAAATTATTGGCGATCGCCATCCCTTGTCCCCGCTCTTCAGCGGCCAGTCCGGGATAGGCCCCCGGGGTGTCTACCAAAGACAGGACAGGTAGTTTAAATTTTGCAGCGAGGCGCATGAGGCGCATCGCCTTGCGGTAGCCCTCGGGATGCATCATGCCGAAATTGCGGTGGATACGGCTTTCGGTGTCACACCCTTTCTCTTGGGCGATGACCATAAACTTGACGCCATCGATCTTTGCAATGCCGCCCACGACGGCGCGGTCATCGCGGAAAGCGCGATCGCCGCACAGTTCCGTGAACTCTTCACAAATATTTTTAATGTAATCGATCCCGTGCGGACGCGAAGGGTGCCGGCAGATCGCGACGCGCTCCCAGGGAGTGAGTTCCGAATAGACCTTCTTTTTGAGCTGGTCGAGCTTAGTTTCCAATTTGCCTAGCTCATCCTTGGACCAGATCGAGCTCTTCTTATTCTGCTCTTTGACCTGGGCGATGGTCTTTTCATAATCTAAAATTTGCTTTTCATGCGGCAGTGTTGTCATCGAACCTCCACTCCTGGCAGTTTTGCCTGGGTATAGTCTTTTACAATCTCTACGTAGGTCGGCTTTGTCACAACGATCGCAAATAATTCTTCGACATCTTCATGGGCCAAGCGGATGCATCCGTCGCTGTCGTGAAGGCCAAGCAGGTCTCTGCACTCGAGGTATTTACCGGTGGCAGGATCTTGTCTCCATGGCAGACCGTGGAGTCCATATCCTTTAGAAGGCGCGGTGCACCCTTCCAATTCGAGATCAAACGGGATCCAGCGCGTCCCGAAAACAGAGATCATATCCACTTTTTGGTCTTGGTACAGGCCTGTTGTGCCCGGCTTATAAATCGCAATTTTGCTTCCCAAAGAATATTTGCCCAACGGGGTCAATGAACCAGAAGCTTTTTTGGTGTCTAATCTGCCTACGCCAACGGCATAAGTCTTTAAGAGTACGCGCTCATGCGTATCGAGATCGACATAGTAGAAGCCCATCTTGCAGCGCGAGAGGTCGATCAGCAGGTAGAAATTGATCCGTTTGTCTTTGCGGAAGACGTTAAATTTTTTCCCGGAAGAAACGGTCTGGGTGAAGTAGTCGGCTTTGCCGTTCAGTCCGCGGGCGATGAAGTGGCGGGAGGTCGCATAATAGGTTGAATAATCGGAGATCCAAGCGGGTCTGCCGACCAGCCAAGAGACTTTGCTACTATAGGTGACCGTCTCCACAATCGGTAATTTCGCAGGGCCTGTCGTAAACAACTGTTGGATCCGGTCTGCCACAGGAAAATCGTCTTTCGCAGCGGTATCCAATTTTACGGGAGCTACAGGAGCTTGCTCCACGGTCGCAAGAGGTTGCGGAGCCGCTACGGGAGTTCTAGCCACCTGAGCTTGTGGGCTCTGTAACCTAGGCTTTGCAACAGCAACAGTAGACTTTGACGACGATTTTTTTACGACCGCCGTGACACCGATCACAACAAAAAGGGAGATGGCCCCCAGGAAAATAATCTTTGGGAAAGACAAAATTTCACCTCTTATTCATTGGGGGTAATTATAAACAATTTAGAATTCTTTTCAAGCAATAGAAGCCCTAACGACAACTCAAATTTTTCTTATGTTAAAACATCAAAAGTGGATCTCCTAAGGGCTTAAAACGTTACCGTCAGAAGCCTCAAAAAGTCGGTTTGACAAATTATTTTTTAAATTGGCCCTATTGACTAATTTCATTTGCCGGTTCATCATTCCCACCTTTCACAACCTGTACATTAATTTTTGAAAGGAGAACAACCATGAGCACTTCAGTGCCACCTCCAGCAAGTCCCCTCTCCACACCAACTTCCGGTCGCGCCTCGCAAATTCAACAAGCAGCGCCCGCGGGAATCGGCACTTCCCCTTCCACATTAATGCCAGCAGCTCAAGCAGAATCTCCTTCGTGTCTTTCTCAGATTGGGTCGATGATCTCATCAATAGTTTCTTCGATCTTTTCGTTGATTTCTTCCCTTTGGAATTGCGTGACGGGAGGAACTTCTCAAGTAACAGCACCGGCCGCTCCTGCACAAACTCCTGCCGAGGTTCTATCAGCCCATGCCCAACGCTTCTTTGATGAAACCGTCTCACGCAATATTCAACAAAACTATCCGCACAAGGTTGCCCTCCTCATTAAAATAGATGGACAAAGAACTGCTCTCTTCACTCGGGATCTTCCCCCCGCAAATACAACTTCAAATCCGCTCAGAGAATTTTGCAGTGAAGGGATGCAAGTTTTAGGGGGAATTCTGCGCCAAAACCCTTCCTTAACCTCGCAGTCGACCGTAGAGCTCTCTGTGGCCGATATCAGGCGCCATAGTGAACCCGAAAGTAGAAACCCAAATGCTATCTCCTCCTACAACGACTTCTTAACAACGCTTTCCGCTGCTGATAACTTCAGCAGTTTTAATCATGCCCATGGAAATGCGGAATCGATTGCTGTGCATCGAGCAGCTCGAATTTGCGCAGGCAGCATGTTTGCTAATCGCTCACCCGATGAAGATCATCTGCATACAGCGTTCATGTATTTTGTCTCTAACCACGCCAATGCAACCACTGGCTGGACACTCAGAGCGCCAGTTGAACAACAGAACCGATAGAATCCAAAGATAAAGTTAAAAGGAGAAAAATCATGAGCCATGCCCCAAGACCTGTGACAGCAGCTTCTTCACAAACACCTCCCGCCGCAACACCCACTCAAGCAACCGCGGCCCCAAGAGGAATCGCTAACACCCCTTCGACAATAACACCCGCTGCTGAATCCCCTTCCTGTCTTTCGCAGATCGGGTCGATGATCTCCTCTTTAGTTTCTTCGATCTTTTCTTGGTTTTCTTCCCTCTGGAATTGTGTGACAAGAGAAACTGATCAGACGGGTGCTCCAGTGTGGACTCCGGCAACTCCTGCACAGCCTGAAGTTTTGGTTGCACAGGCCCGAAGCTTCCTCAATGAAAGAGTCTTTATCAATATTCCTGAAGAATATCCTCGAAAAGTCGGCATGATCGTCACCATCGATGGACACAAAGTCGCTGCCTATACAATGAATCTCCAGGAAGGGTCTGGACCGAATGCCACAACCCGTGGGTTTTGCGATGAAGCGATGCGGGGTCTTGAGACACTCATACGTCAATATCCTTCTTTGACCACACGTTCAACCGTAAATCTCTGTGTCATGGATTTAAAACGTCGAACAGATCCAGAACTCAATCTGCCAGAGACCATTGGTTCTTATAATATGTTCAATGGGACTCTTTCAGCTACAAATGCAATTGGCAGCTATGGTCATGGGAGCGCGAATGGGGTATTTGTTCACGCTGTAGTGGGACACTTGGACAGAGGCCTTTTTAGCAATCTCTCTCAATCCGAGACACGTTTGCGCAATGAGGTCGTGAACTTTTTCGGTAACCAGCCGAATGCGAGAAGCGGCTGGACCTATAGAGACTAAAAAAAACAGACCCTCCGCCCTTAAAACCAGTGATTTTGAGTGGCGGCGGGAATTTGCATTCTTAAAAATTGGAAAGTTATCTCGGCGTGCTGGGATGGGCAGCAGCGCGCGGCTTTTCGATCAGCTTGCGCATCTTTTTACCGGGAGTGAACTTGACGGCGGCTCTTGCCGGGATGACGATCGGGACGCCGGCATTTTTGGGATTGCGGCCGATCTTTTGTTTTCTTTCTACGATCTCAAACACACCAAAATCTCTGAACTCTAAACGATTGCCCTGGGCTAGGTCATGGGTCATCGTGTCCAAAAAGGACTGAATGACATTGCGCACATCATTCGGATGCACCCCCAACTTTTGAGAAATCACTTGAATCAACTTTTTCTTGGTGATCGTCGCCATGCTCTAACTCCTTGAATAGTCTTATCTTGAGCCCATTGTTGTATCATCCTGATTTTCAATCAAGTAATTTTTATAAGAATTTTCTTCTTTTTGCCGGACGCTAGAAGAAGATACTCTCCTCCGACCAGGTCTTCCTTGGTCATGATAAGCTGGGAATCGGCAACCTTTTTGTTGTTGAGATAGGCCCCGCCATTTTTAATCAGGCGGACCGCTTCGGCCTTGCTTGGCAAAAATCCAATCTTTGCCACGAGGTCCACATATTTTTGTCCGATCACATCGGCCTCCTCTAAAGCGACATGCGGCATATCGGCCTCAATCTCTTTAAAGGTGTCGGCATCGAGGATGGCATCAGAGCCGGGTCCAACGCCTTCGGTGACGCGGCGAGCGGCTTCTAGGCCGTCTTGTCCGTGGACGAGAAGCGTGAGCTCTTCGGCAAGCCTGCGTTGGGCTTTATTCGGTTCGGTAGAAAGGACCGCATCGTAGGACGCGATCTCCTCCATGTCCATATAGGTGAGCATGCGCATGAGCTTTGCGACATCGGCGTCGGGAATCCCGAGCAGATACTGGTAAAACTTGTAAGGGGAAAACTTTTCTTTGGCGAGCCACACAGCTCCTTCTTCGCTCTTGCCGAACTTCTTGCCGTCGCTGCGCAGGAGCAACGGGAAAGTGAGCCCATAGGCAGTCTTTCCGGTCAATTTGCGGGTGAGCTCGATGCCGGCGGTGATATTGCCCCACTGATCGCTTCCCCCCATTTGCATGGTGACGTCGTGGTGGTTGAAAAGATAGTAGGAATCATAGCCTTGGAGAAGCTGGTAGCTGAATTCGGTGTAGCTCATCCCCTCTTCGGAATCGAGCCGAGAACGGACGCTCTCTTTGGCGAGCATGGCGCCCACGCGAAAATGTTTGCCCACATCGCGCAAAAAGTCGATGAATAGGTAGCCGGCGAACCATTCGGCATTGTTGAACATGAGCGGCTCTTTTCTGAGCACTTGCTCAAATTGGCGGCCGATCGCCTTAATATTGGCGCGGATCGTCTCGTCGTCGAGAAGCGGACGCTCCAAGCTCTTGCCCGATGGGTCTCCAATTCTTCCCGTGGCACCGCCGAGCACGACGACCGGCGTGTGGCCAAAGCGTTGGAACCAGCCCAGTAGAACGATGCCGACTAGGTTGCCTAAATGGAGGCTGTCGGCCGTCGGATCGAACCCGATATAGACTTTCATGGGCCTCATGGCTTTTTCTCGGATCTCTTCGCTGGTCATCGCTTCAATGAACCCCCGTTCTTGGAGGCAATCGATGACGTTTGTGTGCTTCATGGCTTTTCTTCTGTTGTGTTTAATCGCGCAGCAATTTGCGCAACTCGGCTACTCAGTTTAGCCGCATTTTGATTTTCATCAAAGAGGGAAATATTCTTGTCTTTCAGCACGACGCGGTCGCCGGCATGACGGGCGATCCACCGTTGGATCTCAATGGTTTTTTTCTCCAACTCGTGGGACGTCACCTTCTTATCCAAAAGGCTAAATTTTTTCTTAAGCTTTTCTCTTGCTTTGCGGGTCTTGTGGCTTTCTTCGGCCAAACTTTTCTTGTTCATAACTCACTCTCCCTCTGCACATACTAAAAGCTTTGCCATTAAAATTCAATTTTTTGCTAGGCTACTGGGATATGTCTATCGATGCGATAAAAAACAATGTTGGAGCAGCGGCAGCCGCACTCATCGAGCCGGGAATGGTCGTAGGACTGGGCACCGGGTCGACAGCCGCCTATTTTGTGAAGCATCTGATCGAAAGATGCAGGGGCGGGCTGAAGATCCACGCGATCGCGAGCTCACAGGCTATTTCCGACCAAGCCGCTAAGGGTAGGATTCCCCTCCTTGATCCGCATCAAGTCTCGGAGCTCGATCTCACGATTGACGGGGCTGACGAGGTCGACAGTTTAAAACAGCTGATCAAAGGCGCCGGCGGGGCCCTCGTCCGGGAAAAGATCTTGGCCAGCATGAGCAAAGAGATGATCGTCATTGTCGACGAGAGCAAGCTCGTCTCCCAATTAGGAAAAGCCAAACTGCCCGTCGAAGTGATCCCATTCGGCCACAAGGCCACCCTGGACCACATCCAAAAATTGGGACTAAAGGCAATGCTGAGGATGGATGCGGCAAAAAAACCGTTTGTCACAGATAACGGCAATTACATCTACGATATCCATTTTGAGGCCCCCCTCTCTCACCCGGAACGGGACCATGAAAACCTGATCCGCCTCCCCGGCGTCGTCGACACCGGATTCTTTTTTCACCTCGCCGGCCGCATCATCATCGGCTTTTTCGATGGACAAATTGTCGTCCGTCCTTAATCTCGACTTTGTACAATTTTATAGCAGCATCTCCGAGAGAAGCGCTGGCGAATTCTTTGGTTTTTCGCTCATCGAGTAGGAGGGAGCCGATTAGGCTCCCGTCCTCTCACACCACCGTACGTACGGAACCGTATACGGCGGTTCATGATCACTGTGACCTAGCCCGCACTATACTTGCCATAGACGTGTATCCCATCGCTTCTATCACCCCATTCGACACCGCGTTGTGCATAGCATAGGACCGAGACATTCTCCATGGTCCTTTGCTACTATTTGCCCACTTTTTGGCCGTATGTTTGGTGAGTCCAAGCCCTACCAGCCGCTTATATCGAGTACGGGGTCTTTTCCATTGTCGCCAAAGGATGTCCCGTATCTTGCGTCTGATCCACCTATCCAGTTTCTCGAATACACCTCGTTCTTCTGCTATGCCAAAGTAATTGGCCCATCCTCTGGTGATTGGCATGAGCCGTTTACGGATGCTGTCCGTTAGCTTACTGCCTCTCATTCCCTTGGTGATACCCTTTATTTTGTCTTTCAGTCGTTTAACTCGGCTTTCGTGAACCTCGATCCATCCCAGTTCTTTTCCTTTCGTGAAGGTAAATCCCAGGAACTTGCGGTTCCATGGGTTATCCACTGCGCTCTTTTTCTGGTTAACTTTGAGTTTGAGCTTTTCTGTGAGATATCTTACAGCAGCTTCCATCACGCGTTTTCCTGCTTTCTCTGATTTTACATAGATATTGCAGTCGTCGGCGTATCTTGCGAACCGTAGTCCTCTCTTTTCGAGCTCTCTGTCGAAATCATCCAGCATGATGTTGGATAACAACGGCGAGAGCGGCCCACCTTGCGGTGTGCCCTCTTCCGTTGCTTTTACAAGTCCGTCCTCCATTATTCCTGCTTGCAGGAATTTCCTGATCAGGAGCAGGATTTTCTTGTCCTTCACGCGTCTTGCCACTCTCGCCATTAACATGTCATGGTTGACCTTGTCGAAGAACTTTTCCAAGTCGATGTCCACTACCCATTCACATCCTTCGCGGATATATGCTTGAGCTTGTAGTACGGCTTGTTGAGCGCTTCGTTTAGGTCTGAACCCGTAACTGTATTGCGAAAATGCTGGGTCGAAATCAAGCACCAGTTCTTGATGTATAGCCTGCTGGATGATCCTATCCATCACGGTTGGGATTCCCAATTGTCGAACCCCACTTCCGTCTGGTTTTGGTATTTCCACCCGTCTTACCGGGCTTGGGCAGTATTTCCCATCAAGAATTTCCTGTTTGATTCTAGGCCATTGCTCTTGCATGACCTGCTTGATTTCTTCGGTGGTGATACCGTCTATTCCAGGAGCCCCCTTGTTGCGTGTTACTGCCGCAAGAGCCACCTGCATGTTATAATCACTTACAACGCTTTCTATCTTGGATATGTAGACGTTGCACTGATCGCTAGGTAGGATAGATGTTTCCCTCTCTGCCTTGTCAACCACCGCGCTATTCAGAAGTGGGACGAGGCTCTCCCCCGATTCTTCTGCTTGAGCTTTGGATTGCTACTCTTTTCTGCGATTGTCTGTTGTCATAGAAGTTTGGGTCTTTCCTTTGTTTTCATGTTCGGACCTTCAGCGTTAAAAAAAAAAACGCCTACTATGTCGTCTGCTGACTGCTGTACCGTTTGCGTCGTCTCTCCGAGACACCGCTAGCCACGTCGTTTCCCTGTTTTGTCGGGTAGTAGTCGTGCATGAATACAGCTCTCATCGGGTAACTCATTACACTTTTCTGCTTGCCTGTCGCATTTACATAGACTCTTCTGCGTAGGTATTGGACTTTGGGTTCAAATGCACCCTCATCCTAGAGTCACTGCCTCATATGCGCTTCCTGTTCGTCAGGTCAGCATTTTGTATACGGCTTTCTTCAGATTCCACCTCGCGGTGGACACCCTTGCCTTCTCTAACGGTTCTCCCTACAAGAGCCCGTAGAGGACTTGCACCTCCTAGTGTAATGACATAGCGATCGCACATTATCGCAGCAGTGCTGCGACAATTTGTTCATCAGGGAAAAGGGCTCCAAATTGCACCATACGATGTAAGCTTTTTTCGGAAAATCCTTTGCCATAGTCCAAAGTCAATTTGTTCGCCAATGTCGAAACAATTGAACGTCCATACTCAGCTCTCTCATCTTTAAGTATTTCCGTTCTAATTCTAACTCCAACCTGCCAATAAAGCAGGGTCAGCTTTGCATTTACTGTCGACGCAATCACCCCACGAGTCTGATCAATCATAGACCGGAGATCTTCGAGAAGTCCTTCGGGTAGACGAGGCAAAGTTGGAGGAAGTTGAGGAAGAGTTGATAGGCTTTTATTGGTCATAGGGAGTCTCCTTGAAGAATCTGATCTCGCCCTGGAACTGCTTTGAGTTTCAAAAGGTTCGTGCAAGGGTTTTCGGGAATCCAACGCAACTGTTTCACGGCCTGGCTGAAAGTTTAGGAAAAAGTGGACATGTATCGATTGGCTTAAATCATAGACCCAAAGTTTAATTTGAGTCTAGCGATTAAAGCCTAAGGCTAAGGAATCGTGCTAGATAGGAAATTGAGACAAAGAAAAAGGAAAGATGGACTCCTTTCTGGCGGGCGACTTCGTCGTCCCGTCCCGAAAGCCGGTTCGTGCACAAGTGCACTTCACTTCGAGTCCATGCGCAAGCCCCCCGGGCTTGCTCAAGTCTCAATTTTTTTGAGACAAAAAAAATATGAGACTTGATGGACTCGAACCATCGACCCCCTCATTAAAAGTGAGGTGCTCTACCAACTGAGCTAAAGTCTCAAAATGTGACCCCAAGGGGATTCGAACCCCTGTTACCAGGATGAAAACCTGATGTCCTAGACCGGCCTAGACGATGGGGCCACAAACAGTGGCGTTATTCTATTCGGCGCTTGGCTTTTCTTTCAAGCTCAAACTGTCAGAACCTCTTTTTCCTTCGTGGTAAAAAGGGCGTCTATATCTCTGCAATACTGATCGGTCAATTCCTGGATCGTCTTTTCTGTCTTTTTCAGCACGTCTTCGGTCATGAGGTTGTCAGCTTTTTGTTTGCGCGCGGTCTCGTTGTTCTTGCGGCGCACTTCGCGCAGGACGATCTTTGAATCTTCGCCCTTCTTTTTAGCCTGCTTGACGATCTCTTTGCGCATGCTCTCATCCATCGGAGGGACGTTAATGCGCACGACATGGCCATCGAGCATAGGCTGGAGGTTGAGGTTGGCCTTTTCGATTCCTTTGGAGATGGAACCTGCGGTTTGAGGGTCGAAAGGCGTGATGAGGAGCTGCCGGGCTTCCGGAGCGGTGACGTTCGCGACGTCTCGAAGGCGCATCTGGGAGCCGTAAACTTCGACTTGGACGTTGTCCAGCATTCCGGGGTTGGCCCGATTGCTGCGTAAATTTTTTAACTCTTGCTTGTAGTGGTCAAGAGTCGCCTGCATCATTTGCTTGGTCTGATCGATAACACTCATTCTTAGTCTCCCATAACTATAGTGCCGCCTTCCTTCTGACAAACAGCTTTTAGCATGGCACCTTTTTCAAATAAATTAAAGACAACAATGGGGATCTGGTTTTCTCGGCAAAGGGCAATCGCTGTCGCATCCATGACCGAGAGGTTTTTGGTCAGCGCATCGGAGTAGGTAAGTTTTTCAAATTTCACGGCGTCGGAATGTTTTAAAGGATCTTTGTCGTAAATGCCGTCCACCTTAGTGGCTTTAAAGAGCACTTCTGCGTTGATCTCGCTAGCGCGGAGGGCTGCAGCGGTGTCTGTGGTGAAGTAGGGGTTGCCGGTTCCGCCGACAAAAATGACGATGTCCCCTTTATCGAGGTAGTCCATCGCATGGCCCCAAATGTAGGTCTCAACGATCGAATCGCAGTTAAGGGCGCTCATGATCCGGCTGTGGCAGCCGAGGGCTGCGAGAGATTGCTGGAGGACGAGGCCGTTGATGGTTGTCGCCAGCATCCCGATGTGATCGGCGGGTGTGCGGGCAAAATGGAAAGAGGCGGCTTGGCTTCCGCGGAAAATGTTGCCGCCGCCGACAACAATACCTACTTGCACACCGCAATCATAAACTTCTTTGATCGCGGTGGCAATTTGCTGACAAGCGGCCTGATCGACGCCAAAATTTTGGCCACCCATCAAAGCTTCCCCGGAAAGCTTCAGAAGGATGCGCTTGTAAGCACATTTTTTCGTCACGCGCCCACCTGCCAGCGGAGGAATCTGCGAATCGAAAGGGGTTTGCCGAGGCGCTTCCCTTCTTTTTCCACGAGCTGAGCGATGCTAACAGCGTTGTCTCGGATATACATTTGATTGTTGAGACAGATTTGCTTATAGAAATCGCGCATTTTTCCTTCGATGATCTTTTCAATGATGTTCGCAGGCTTGCCTTGCATTTGGCTGCGCGCAATGTCTTCTTCGCGCGCTTTCACCTCTGCAGAGACTTCCTCGGGGTTGAGGAACTCGGGAGCTTCCGCGGCGACATGCATCGCGATGTCTCTTGCGAAGGCCTCTTGTCCCGGTCCGCCTAATAGTTCGACGAGCGTGACGATCTTACCGCCCATGTGGGAGTAAAGACCGAAAGAGCTGTCGCCCGTTTTTGGCAGGATGGTGAGACGTTTGATTTTAATATTCTCACCGAGACTCTGCATTACGAGGGCTCTGTGCTGATCGAGTGTGATCGAAGGATCTTTGCGATACTTTTCAGCTAGGAGCGCATCGAGTGACGCAGGTTTTGTATCTGCGGCTTGTTGAGCGACTTCTTGGACGAACTGCTTGAACTTCTCATTTTGGGTCACGAAATCGGTTTCTGCATTCACTTCAACAAGTGCAACGGCGTGAGGACCTTCGGCAACGCCGATCATCCCCTCATTGGTCTCTCTGCCCTCTTTTTTGACGGCGGAAGCCATACCTGTTTTGCGCAAATGATCAATCGCTTTTTCCATGTCGCCACCAGAGAAGTCAAGGGCTTCTTTGCATTTGCCCATTCCAACACCGGTGCGCTCGCGGAGCTCTTTTACCATTTCAGCAGTGACTTTACTCATTTTTGCTCTTCCTCTTCTTCAGATTCAGCAACCTCAAGAAACTCTTCGCCGTTTTTCGCGTCTTCTTGTTCCCCTTTGCCGACATTGATTTGCATTTCGTTTTTCTTGTCGATGATGGCTTGGGTGATCGCAGAAAGGATCAGCTTGATGCTCTTCAAGGCGTCGTCGTTACATGCAATGACAAAATCGATAGGATCAGGATCGCAGTTGGTGTCGACTAGGCCCATGACAGGAATTCCCAGTTTGTTCGCTTCTGCAACCGCGATATGCTCTCTGCTTGGATCGACGACGATCACAAGGCCTGGAGGTTTGCGCATTGCGCGAATTCCAGAGAGGTTTCTATCGAGTTTGATCTGTTCTTTGGTGAGAAGGGAGAGTTCTTTCTTCGTAAATCCATCTCCGCCAGTAGCAATTCTTTTTTCGATGCGCTCTAAAGTCTTTACGGAGTTGCGGATGGTGCTCAAGTTCGTGAGCATTCCACCGAGCCAGCGCTCAGAGACGTAAAATTCTCCGCACTGTTCTGCACATTCTCTAACAACAATTTTCGCTTGTTTTTTTGTGCCGACGATAAGAACGGATTTTCTTTTTGCAACGACAGCTTTAACAGCCTGTACAGCGTTGCGGATCTGCTGCATCGTTTTGGCAAGGTCGATGATGTAGATGCCATTTCTTTCCTCGAAAATGAAGCGTTTCATTTTCGGGTTCCAACGATGTTTTTGGTGCCCAAAATGAGCGCCTGTTTCAAGGAGTTCCTTGATAGTGACGGATATTTCTTCTTTATGTTCTGTTGCCAAGCCTTGTCCCTTTGTTTTGACTGCGGCATCTCTCCTTTAAGCGGAGAAATTTCGGTCTTGGTTAATAATTAGTTAACTAGCGATTTGAGTTTTAGGTCAATCCTAAAACCCAGGTCGGTAGTGAAATGAGCGCCTGATCAGAATCGAACTGACACAAGTAGCTTGGAAGGCTACGGTTCTACCATTGAACTACAGGCGCATGAAATTACTACAGCTATTTTTACTTCAATGGAGGAT
>VFKB01000037.1 GCA_009885755.1 Parachlamydiales bacterium
ATCACATAGACTCGACCCCGGCGGCGAACAATTTTGTCCCCTTTCGAACGGTCTGCCTTAATAGAGGCTCGCACTTTCATGTTATTCCTTAAAAAATAAAAGTTTAGCACCGTTATATGCGATTTCCCTCTTTTTTGCAAGAATGATCCTAATTTTAGGGGGCGCAGCGAAAGATTAAAATTATTTGTTACATGGTCCAAAATGCAAAAGTGTTGCCGAATTTGAGAAATTGCTGTAGGATGGTTCCAAAAATACCGTAAGGAAAAATGAATGAAACGCACATACCAACCCAGCAAGATCAAACGTCAGGTGACCTGCGGATTCCGCAAGAGAATGAAAACGCCGGGCGGCAGAAAGATTGTCAATCGCCGCAGACGTCAAGGGCGCAAAAAGCTGGCAGCTTAACCTTTCCCAAGAAGGCCCGTCTCCTTAAGAAGAGAGAATTTCAAGCTCTCTTAAGGGGCGAGCAATGGGTAGGTTCTGCCCTCATTTTCGGCTACCGACGAGGCAAAAACCTCACCCCCCGCCTAGGAATCACCGTATCCCGCCGTTTTGGCAAGGCCCACCTCCGCAACCGCTTCAAGCGCGTTGTACGAGAGGCTTTTCGCCATACTTCCCCGGGACTACCCCGCGACCTAGAGATCCACATCCTGCCCCGCCATAAAGGCCAATGGATGTCGGCCAAGGCCGCCCTCGACGACTTCTCCTCCCTCCAACGCCGCCTCTAAACGGGCACACATTGCGCATTTTTGCAAAAACCGCTATCTTCAGCCTATATGTTAAATCCACACCAACAAAAAGCTGTAAAGACCACGCAAGGCCGCGTCCTCATCCTCGCGGGTGCGGGGAGCGGTAAGACCAGCGTTTTAGCGCACCGGATCGCCCATCTCATCAATAACGAAAAGGTCCCTCCAACAGCAATTCTAGGCTTGACCTTCACGAATAAAGCAGCCGGAGAAATGCGCAAACGGGTCGCCAGCCTGGTCAACCCGGCGCTTGCTAAACAGGTGACGCTCTGCACCTTTCACAGTTTTTGCTGCGCGGTGCTGCGCAAAGAGATCCACCGGCTCGGCTACACGGCCAAATTCAGCCTCTACGATGAAAAAGATGTCAAGCGGCTGATGACCCAGCTGGCGCGCCATCTGCTCGAGCATGAAGGGGAACTCCCCTCTTTAGAGCCCTCGATCGCCAAAATTTCTTCGGCAAAAAACAGAGGAGAGAGCAACGTCGACGATAAATTTTCTCAAGACCTCTTTGACCGCCTCCACACCTGCATGCGGGCCTACAACGCGGTCGATTTTGACAGCCTCCTGTCGCTCACCGTCAAACTCTTTGAAGATTTTCCTGAAGTATTGGCGGTCTATCAAGAACGGTTCCGCTACATCATGATCGATGAGTACCAAGATACCAACCCGGTCCAGTACCGCTTGGCCTCACTGCTCACCGACAAACACCAAAATTTGTGCGTCGTCGGCGACGATGACCAGTCGATCTACGGATGGAGGGGCGCCGAGATCAAACACATTTTACAGTTTGAAGCGGGCACCGTCGTCAAACTCGAACAAAATTACCGCTCGACGCCGACGATCCTCCAAGCGGCGAACTCGGTCATCGCGAACAACAAGGAACGGCACGATAAAAAATTGTGGAGCACTGTCGATCCGGGGCCTCCGATCTCCCTATTTCATGCGCCAACTGAACTCGAAGAATCGCAAGCGGTGGTGCAGCGGCTGATCCACCTGCGCAAAGAAAAAGGGCTCAAGTGGAAAGATATGGCCATCCTCTACCGCTCCAATCTTCTCTCGCGCCCATTTGAGACCGCCCTGATGCAGGCGCCCTGGGAAAAGGATGGGGAATGGCGGCGCGGGATCCCCTACCAAATTTTTGGAGGCACCGAGCTCTACGAGCGGAGCGAAGTGAAAGATCTGATCGCCTTTTTAAAAGCGATTGAGAACCCTCTCGACCAAGAAGCCCTGCTCCGCATCATCAACGTGCCGCGACGCGGAATTTCCGATCAAACGTTGGATGTGCTCACCCAGGCGAACCGGACGCGCAATATTCCGTTGTGGAATGTGCTCAAAAATCCACCCGCGGAGCAGCTGAATGAAAAGGCCGTTAAAGCAGTCCTCAATTTTGTGACGATCCTAGAAACAGCCGCGCGGAAATTTGACGAAGAGCCGCTGACCCATGCCCTCAAATGGCTGCTTGACGAGATCAATTATAAAAAAGCGATCACCGAAGAGGTGAAGAGCGACAAAATGCGCGAGTTCAAATGGGAGAACGTGGAGGAGTGCCTCGAAGTGCTCTCCAACTATGAAAAAGAGACGCCGCCCGAAGAGGCTTCCCTGCACCACTTCTTAACGAACACCCTGCTCGACCAAAATCAATCCTACTCCCAGCAAAAAAAATTTTCTGATGACAAGGTCAACCTGATGACCTTCCATAGCGCCAAAGGGTTGGAATTTGCTGCCTGTTTCCTGGTCGGCCTGGAAGACCACATCATCCCGCACGAAAAAAGTTTGTCCCAAACGGGAATCGAAGAGGAGCGGCGGCTAATGTATGTGGCGCTTACTCGGGCGAAAACACATCTCACCCTAAGCATGGCGCGCAAGCGCAAGCGGATGGGCAAAGAATCGAATTCCAACCCTTCCCGCTTTCTTTTTGAAATCCCCCAAGACCTGATCTCTGTAAGCTCCTGGCAAACTATTGCTTGAAAGGCTTCAACTCAAGTAAAAGGGAGCTATGATCATCCTATGCCTTTGCATTGTCCCCTTTCTCATCCGCATCCTGTATGCGCAAAAAATTTCTTGGATGGCAACAGTCCAAGACGCCTTTCTCAACTTCCAACTGCTCGCGCTCTATTGGGCCTACCCCGATCGGTATCTGTTTACAGTTCTCGCCGCGCTGACTCAGACCTACCTTCTGTTGGACGCATTTCTCTATAAAGAGTTGTCGCTGCGCATGCAATTCTCCTTTTATACCTATCTCAAAGAGGGGCGCTCGCTCCTTAGCTCTGTAAAAAATCTTCCCTGGCAACGTTTTCTGGGGTACGCCGTTCTGATCGCTGCGTTTAACGGCGCGCTGCTCTTTGCAGACCCGATGATCTACAGGTTTTCGTATACCCTGCTCATGCTTGGACTGGGGACGGCATTGGCCTCTTTTATCCTCTCTTCCGAAGAATCGAATGCGATCGTCCGCGAAGAGATCCGCTATCTTAAAGCCTTGAGCGCTCCCCACCTTCCCTCGATTGCCGGTTATCCCCTCTGGAAATGGACCGGAAAGTATACAAGCAAAAAGTTGTTTCAGATCCGGATAGAGCCCAATGAAAAGCCGCACCTCATCCTCATCTTCATGGAATCGTTCCGGCAGCTTGAGACGCCCTGCTTCAACGCGCTTGCGAAAGAGGGGATTTTCTTTCCAAATTTTTATTCCAATAGTATCCGGAGCAATCGCGCGATCGTCTCTTCCCTTTTTGGCATTCCTTCCGAGCTTGGCCGCCTCACGATGTTCACCGATTTCCGTTTTGGGTTGCGCGGTCTTCCACACCTCCTCCAAGAGGCGGGATACCAAAACAGCTACTTTCACAACGGAGATTTAAATTTTGAGTCTCAGCGCCCCTTCTTAAAAAGGCACAGCTTCGAACACCTCGTTGAACGCAAAGATTTAAGCGCGGCCTTTCCCAACGCCTCCTACACGAGCTGGGGGCTCCACGATGAATACTTGATGCCGTATGCCGCCGACTGGCTGGAAAAACAAAAACAACCTACATTTCTTACCCTATTCACGATGTCCAACCACCACCCTTGGGAAGCGCCGGCCCATTATGAAGGCCCCGCATTCGCGCATCCCTATCTTCAAACGCTCCACTACAGCGATGCGGTCTTGGGCCGCTTCATCCAGACATTAAAAGAGAAAGACATCCTAAAAAAAAGCGTGATCGTCATTCTCGGCGACCACGGACAATCGCTACGGGAACATCCGGTCGCATCCCTTTATGAAGAGAGCGTCCATGTCCCCCTTCTGATTCTGGGTGAGGGAAGATTGCAATCCCAAGTGATCGAGGAGCTAGGCAGCCACATCGACCTTTTGCCCACTGTGATGGATATTCTCTCTTTAGAGGGATTCACCCACTCAACGGGAAAAAGTTTGATGCGGCGCGAACCTAATCGCAAGGTGTTTTTGCATAACATTTTTGGAGACCGCTATCTCGGCCTTCGAGAAGATAGTTTCAAATACATCCTCAACCTCAGAACGGATGCAGAGGAGCTCTATGATCTCGCCCAAGATCCGGAGGAACTCCGCAATATCGCAAAAAGTCACCCCGATGTGTTGGCCAATTGCCGCAAACAGGTCTTGGAGCACTCCCGCTATTTTCAAGCGATCTATGAGCAAAAAAAACTCACCCCATTTCTTCCTAAAAACAGCCCCTATAAAATAGAGTTCTCCGAAGAACTGGACGATCAAAGTCTCATTCAGCGCACGATGCAACAAGGATGTTTAACCCATTTGCTCCTTAAAGGATGCGTCGGTATCACTGATCGCGGACTGATCGAAATTGCCCCGCACTGCGGACAGCTTCAAGCGCTGAACTTGAGCGATTGTCTACTGATTTCTCGGTTCGGCGTCCATGCTATCCTTAAACAAGCCCAAAATTTAAGCGAACTCTATCTCCGAGACGTGGAGCCGATCGACCCCTCGTTTCTGCCCGCTGACCTAGACAAACTCTGCGACGTCTCTTTTGACGATGCCGCCATGGAAGTTGCCCTGCGGACGTGCCCGAAGCTATCTCTCCTAAAAATTTATGCGGATAAACTGACCGATCGAGGGTTGGATAGCATCGGCTCGTCCTGTAAATTTTTGCGCACGCTCCACATCCAAAAAGCTTTTCATCTCACAGACACCGGCCTCTCCGCATTGATACAAGCGCACCCCCAACTCACGCACCTTTTGATCGAAGATGCCCCTCATCTGACAGATAGCGGCTTGCAGGAACTCAAAACGACCTGCATCAAACTGCTCTACTGCATCAACTGCCCGCAGATCACCGACAAATGTTTTGAGGGATTAGATCTCCAATTCCACGCTTTGTCCAATGACGCCCACCAAATCGTAGGGTCGAAGTTTGTGGAGTCGCCGTTATTCAGAATCTAATTTTTTTTGATGTTCGCTGAGATAGTTCAGTGTTTGAGAGATTTCTGCTTTTGCGAATTCAGGCGCCAGCCCTAAGGAGGCCTCGCCGTGCAAGCGGGCTTCTTTGATCCGGTTTTTGCTCATTAAGTACCGCGCCATCACCATTTCGATCGCCCAGCGATTTTCGGGATCTTTCACATCCTCCAAATACTCCAGTAAAGGGCGGATGGCGATCGAGGGATCTTCTTTCTTTTTGAGTTTTGCCGAAAGGCCTTTAAACTCGATCATCGCAAGGTGGAGCAGCGTCAGCTTCTCATTTTTTGGATCGGTGTCTTCAATTTTTTTGCGCATCGCATAAAGTTCAGGATCTGAACGCTTCTTCGTTCTCCACAACTGGGCGTATTGGTCTAGGAGAACATAAGGCGATTTCTGTTTCTTTAATGCCTTCTCTAAAATCTCTAGACTATGTCCCCCTAGTTTTTTTGAAGTCGCATAGAGCGCTTCCAACTCCTCTCCCGCTAACGTGTCGACGCAGACCAGCGCCTCTTTTAAGTCGCGGTAATCTTTAAGCACTTTTTTGAAATGGAGCGCAAACGGTTTGGGCTCTAGCGGTAAATAGGCCGTTTTGTAGATCAGATCGCCGGAAGAATCGGCGAGAACTAACGTGGGAAACTCGGTGATTTTATATTTATTTTCCAACTCATCTGAACAAACTACAGGAACTATAGTTAGCTCATCTTTTAACGTTTCAATAAATTCTGATTTAGTTAATACTTCTTCTGAGAGTTTTTGCGACCAGGGATGGTCCTCAGCGCCCATGAAAAAGAAAAGATTAATAGAACAAAGAACGTTAATCACTGAAATCATCTGATCACCTGTAAATTAATCTATAATTAATGAACAAATTAGTTTCTACTATTATTTTACGACATAGAAAAGAGAATTTAAAAAAGTGCAGCCTGCGCGGACTAGAATCGCGCCCCGATTGCCTCTTTTTAACCTATCCGGAAGATCCGATTCCTGAGCTCAACTCTTACGTCATTTTGACGCTGGACGCCCCTCTACTCACAAGAGACGACAGCCATCTGGGGCTCTTCCTCGTCGATGCGACCTGGCGGTATGCGGCGAAAATGTGTGAAAATCTCCCTCTAGGCCAGAGGCGCAGCCTCCCCCAGCTAAAAACGGCCTACCCGCGCTACCAAACGGGCTGCTCCGATCCCGATTCAGGACTCGCCTCCATTGAGGCGCTCTATGCAGCCTATCTCCTCACGGGCAGAGATCCGGGAGGGCTGCTCGACCAATATCACTGGAGAGAGGAATTTTTAAAAAACAACGCATCCTTTTTCGACCGTGTATCATATTGACTTTTTACCCCAAGATCACCTACCCTTGTTAGAAACAATGGAACAGAAAACTTACCCATTCCCCCTCAAGGGAGTCGACTCAGACGCCCTGTATGTCATGGAAAAATTGCGGCAAGCAGGCTATACCGCCTACCTCGTCGGCGGCAGCGTCCGCGATCTCATACTCCAAAAGACACCCAAAGACTATGACATTTCCACTTCGGCAAAACCCGAAGAGATCAAACAATTATTTAGAAACTGCATCTTGATCGGCCGTAGATTCCGCCTTGCGCACATCCGCTTTGGAAAGAAAATTTTAGAGGTCTCCACCTTCCGGACCGGCGATATGGAAACAGACGCCCTCATCGTCCGCGATAACGAGTGGGGAAATCCTGAACAGGACGTGCTCCGCCGAGATTTTACCATCAATGGCCTTTTCTACGACCCCTCTACAGAAACGATCATCGACTACGTCGAAGGCTACCCCGACCTCCAAAAAAAATACCTGCGCACCATCGGCCAGCCCTACATGCGGTTCAAGCAAGATCCCGTCCGGATGCTGCGCCTCTTAAAATTCCAGGCCCGCTTTGGATTTGAGATCGACAAAGACGCCCATATCTCCCTCCTCGAGTGCCGCCACGAAATCCTGAAAAGCTCGCCGTCGCGCGTCTTCGAAGAGCTCCTCCGGATGCTCGAATCGGGCTCCGGTAAAGCCTTCTTTAAACTGCTCGCCGAACATGGCATGCTCCAGATGCTGCTCCCGGCCCTTGCCCAATTCCTCGAAACTCCCGACGGCAAAGAGATCTACGATTATCTCGAAGAGGTCGACACAACCTTCCACGCTCCCGGAGAACCGCTCCTCGAGCGCCCCGTCCTCCTCTCATGCCTCGTTTTCCCGTTCCTGCAAAAACGGCTTGCGGCATTGAACCATACGCCCCATTTAGGAGAGATCCAACAGATCGCCTACCAGCTCATCGACGAGATCTTCCAACCCTTCTTCCCTGTCCCGCGCATGCTGAAAATGATGGTCGTCTCCGTGCTGACCGCGCAATACCGGATCACGCCGCTGGAAAAGAGAAAGCAGCAAAGGATCCGCATCCCTCACGATCCCGATTTCGCCCTCGCCCTGAAGTTTTTAGATGTCCGCGCCTGTCTGGAACCCGCTCTACAAACGACTTGGGAAGATTGGGACTACGCCTACGGAAATGTTGAGCAGGAAGATCTTCCTGTCCGCAGAAAACGGAGGTCCCGCCCTAGAAAACGGGGACCCCGCAAAGAATCATGAAACTAGAATTTGTCGGCCCCGACCTCTCCCTTGGACCTCTCCCCACAATTTTTTACTTCGCCCTATCGGCAAAAGAGAGCCTACACCAAGATCCCTTCAACCAGCCGGTCGCCGTGTGGCAAACCTATCCAGTCCGCATTTTTTCCATCACACTTCCCGAGCATGAAGGCCATTTGGAGCCCAACCACGCCGTCCTCGCCTTTTGGAAAGAGGAGATGGCCAAAGGGCGCAATCCGGTCGCCGAATTTACCGATCTAGCTTCCGAAGAGATCCACCGTTTGAAAAAAGAAGGGCTCATCACCTTCGACAATCTCGCCGTCGCAGGGCTTTCCCGCGGTGCGTTCATGGCAACCCATCTAGCCGCTGTCATCCCTGAAATCCGCACCATTTTGGGCTTCGCGCCGCTCACCGGATTTCCTGAATTTCCGCAGCACGATCTCGCCCACCTCATCCCCAAACTGACCGACCGCACGCTCCGCTTCTACATCGGCAACCGCGACCAGCGCGTCAGCACCTCCCGCTGCTTCCACTTCATTGAGCAACTCGCCGAAGCTTCCTTCCAAAGCAATGTCCGCTCGCCGCCGATCGAACTCTTCGTCACACCTTCCATTGGGCATCAAGGGCACGGCACTTCGAAAACCACCTTTGAAGAGGGCGCCCGCTTTCTTGCCGACCAGCTAGGAGTCGCCCCATGACCGATCTCTTTATTTTTACCGGTGAGGCCAGCGCCGATCTCCACGGAGAAAAAATCCTCGAAGCACTCTACGCGCAAAACCCCAACTTGAAAATCTCCGGCGTGGCCGGCCCCAAAATGCGCGCCGTCGGCATCGATTGCGTCATGCCGATGGAAAAGTTTCAGGTGATGGGCTTTGTCGACGTCTTTTTCGCGCTTCCCCGACTCATCCGCCAGTTTTACAAAGTCGCTAATTCCATCCTAAAATTGCAGCCCAAAGCCGTCCTTTTTATCGACTATCCCGGCTTCAACATCCGGCTCGCTCGCCACCTGCGCAAAAAAGGCTACACCGGAAAACTGTGCCACTATATCTGTCCCTCCGTCTGGGCCTGGGGAAAAGGGCGGATCCCGAAAATGGCAAGCACTCTCGACCTTCTCCTCACGTTATTTCCGTTTGAAGCAAAGTATTTTGCGCATACCCCGCTTTCTATCACCCACGTCGGCCATCCCCTCGTTCAGCGCCTGCAAGAAACGACCTATCAACCCATCCCTATCCCCAAAGGAAAAATGCTTGTCGGTATTTTTCCCGGCAGCCGGACCAAAGAGATCGAGCGCAACCTTCCGATGATCCTGAAAGTCGCCAAAAAACTTCTCAGAGACCATACCGATCTCTTTTTTGCAGTCTCAGCAAAATTTCCCGAAATGATCCAAGCCTATATCGATCGTGAAGGGCTCACAGAACAGTTTATCCTTATCCCTCCCGAAAAGACCTACGATCTGATGTATTCTTCCTCTTTTGCGATTGCAAAATCGGGGACCGTCACACTCGAGCTTGCGCTCCACGGCGTTCCCACGGTCGTGACCTATGCCATTTCTCCGCTTGATCTCATCATCGCCAGAGATGTTTTACGCGTGCGCCTACCCCACTACTGCATCGTCAATATTGTGGCGGGAAAGACAGTGTTTCCGGAGCTATTCGGGCCCCACTTTTCAGAAAAATCTCTGCATGATGCCTTTGAGAACATCATGACACACCGAGAAAACTATGTTAAAGAACTGGGTGAATTCAAAGCCATTCTAGACAAAAAAGAGGCGAGCACAGAAGCTGCCCGCGCGCTGCTAAAAATGATTTCCAAGAAAAAGGCGCCCCGGACCCGACGCGTAAAAAAATAATTTCAACGTGCGCTTAATGGTCCAATAACTTAGAATACCTTCTTATGAATTCACCCTTTAAAATTTATATTGATCGTTTAAAAGGCGGCTGCGCTGAGAAAATCGCAGAGGTCGTCACTTCCGATTTTTTGGATGTGAAAGAGAAAGAGCTCACCTTTCCGGGCCCTGTCAGCATTTCTGGAGACGCCTATCTCGCTGACGGCCACCTCGTCATCCGGCTGCAGGCGACCGCCGAAGCTTGGCTCCCTTGCTCGATCTGTAATGAACCGACCAAGGTCCCGATCGAAGTTAAAGATTTTTATCATACGGAACCGCTCGAGGATCTGAGAAACCCGGTTTATAACTATGCAGAAGCGCTCCGGGAATCGATTTTACTCGCTGTTCCCCTCTTCACAGAGTGCCATCAGGGCAACTGTCCGGAGAGAGAAAATGTAAGCAAATATTTCAAGCCCCCAGGGAAAGATATCTTCCCCTTTGCAAATTTAGATTAGACTTCTTTTGGCAAGCAAGTGGGATTTTGAAAGAAGTCTATTGAATAGAAACAGGTTTTTCACTACTATTCTTGGTAGTTTAGGAGAATAAGAATTATGGCAGTACCACGTAACCGTACATCAAACGCCCGCAAAAACTCACGCAGGGCCCACCACGCAAAGTCACCTCAGAACTTTTCCGCTTGCTCAAACTGCAGCAAATTGCGCCTTTCCCATAAGATTTGCGCTCACTGCGGATTTTATGCAGGACGCGCGGTGATCCATGCGGGAGCACAGTAATTTTAAGATAGGGATTGACCTCATGGGTTCTGACACCCCTCCCGGGGTGTTCCTCCCTGCACTCTTTCAGTTGCACCGCGAAATCAAAGC
Organism: Parachlamydiales bacterium; assembly: GCA_009885755.1. GTDB lineage: Bacteria > Chlamydiota > Chlamydiia > Chlamydiales > Rhabdochlamydiaceae > VFKB01. The sequence goes on from VFKB01000037.1 coordinate 10,465, forward strand.
CCACGCCGACTTTGTCGTCTTTTCTGAGGCGATGCAGTCTCAAGAAGGGATCCAATTTATCCCCACGGACGAGGTCATCACCATGGAAGATGACCCGCTCACCGCCATCCGCCACAAAAAAGGTTCCTCTCTCTGCCAAGGCATCCAGATGCTCAAAGAGGGAAAGATCGACGCCTTCGTTTCCTCAGGAAATACGGGAGCGCTGATGGCCTGCGCCGCCTTAAATTTAAAATTACTTCCCGGCATCGACAAACCTGCGCTCATCGCACTTCTACCCACCGAATCTAAAGAGCTTGCCGTATTGGACGTTGGAGCCAATCCCCGCTGCACCGCAGACAACCTTTTCCAGTTCGCCTTGATGGGGATCGCCTACCAAAAAAGCCGCGGCATTGCGGAGCCTACAGTGGGACTGCTCAATATCGGCACCGAGGCAAAGAAAGGGACGCCGGAGCACCAAGAGGCTTACCAGAAGCTCCTCACGCTGAATCAAGAGCGCAAGGTGTTTATCGGCAATATTGAGGGCAGAGATGCACTAGAGGGGCTTTGCGATGTGCTGGTGACCGATGGATTTACGGGTAATGTTTTTTTAAAAACCGCTGAAGGGATCGCCGGCGCGCTCCTGAATCAATTAGAGGCCAACGCCTCGGAGGAGTGCTCTCCCCACCTCAAAACGGTCCTCTCCGGAATCCGCCGCAGGCTCCATTATGCCGAGTATCCGGGGGCGATTTTGACCGGCGTCAACGGGATCGTCGTCAAATGCCACGGGGCCAGCCCCCCGCAGGCTCTTGTCAGCGGAATCAAAGGAGCGCTCCGCCTCCTCCAGCACAACTTTCTAGAAAAGATCCGATCACACGCCCTTTAGAAGGTCTTTAAAATCGATGATCTTAGAAAAAAAGTCGCTTTCAATCACCGTTTCATCCACTCCATTGACATGAATCAGCACAGGCCTTATCGAGATATTTTTCGGCAGGGCTAAGCTCTTAATTTTCAACTTCACCTCATCGATGACACTTTTGGTGAGCTCACGCGCTCTAAATTTAATCTCGCATAAATAGCATGTTCCAAATTTGGTGTGGATTAGGTAATCAATCTGACACCCTGGGCTAGCCTTAGTTTTGCGTTGGAAAAAAGGATTATCATTCACAATTTCAGAGCTATCAAGACCAAGGATTTGTTGTACTGTCTTACGATTGCTAAGCACGAGATTTTCAAACTGTAATCCCATCGCTGATTGCCATTGGGGCAATAACTTCAACGCCTGCTTTTCAATCTTCGTTTTATTGGGGTTAATATATTTTAGATAGAATCTTACGTAGTTGTCCTTTAGACGATACTGGCTTAATTTCGAATCTAATCCTGTTTTAAGATGCCATGTGAAATCTTGCGAGACAAACCCAGCCGTGACAAGATCATCCATATAGCGAGAGACAGCGCTACTTTTTTCAACTCCCAAGACGGTATAGATCTCCTTAAGTTCGCAAGGCCCTTCTGCTAACCTCTCAACGATCGATTTATACATCGCACTTCTTGTCGAGAACAAATCAGAAAAAATACGTTCAAATTCACTGAAAAGCAAACCTTCCCTCTGAAAACATAGCCTTTGGATATTCGACTCCGCACTTTGACTCGGGATAATTTCTTCAAGATAACGAGGAACTCCCCCTGTAACGGAGAGAACTTTAAATTTGTCAAAAGCAGACACCCTGCCCTGCTCTGCATTCCAAAATTCATTGCATTCGCCTAGAGACAGCTCCTCTAGAATAATGTCTAGAGAGATTCTCCCCATGAAGCCTGTACTGCTCAAAATATTCTCTTCAATCCAGCTTGAAATCGACCCGCACAAAATTAGAACTAACTCAGGATTGTTTTTGAAATAGAGATCCCACGCTGTTTTGAGCTTTCCCAAAAATGTGTGATCTTTTGAACCCATCCAACTAATCTCATCTAAAACAAGCACAACCTTTCCTTTTTGGACCAGTTGGGCAAGCTGCCAAAACAAATCTCCCCAGTCTTCAGCGCGAGGCAGGGGAATTTTCATTTCCCGCTGTAGTTGGCGGGCAAAGGCTTCCCTTTGGTCCTGTGCTAAAACATCTATTGTCGGAGGAAGACCTGAAAAAACATAATGAGGTGTTTTCTTGGCAAATTCCTGCGCTAAGCGACTTTTCCCAATACGCCGCCTTCCACGAATAACCACTAAACTCGCCGACTTTTTTTTAAACAGCTGGTCGAGTAACTGAAGCTCTCTTTTACGGCCTATAAACGGGTGGAGCATATTTTACACATCCTTTTTCTTGGCGGGCCTTATCAAGACCCACCTTTCCTCGCGATATAGCTATCCTATCATAGGCTTATCACCAAATCAAGAAAATCGATTTTGGTGATAAATACAAAGCTTGCTAAAAGCGTATCTGATTGATGTTTAACTGGTTGTGGTTTTAAGCCAAAAGGACTACTGGGTTCGTTCAAAAAATAAGCTGTAAATTCATCTGTTCCAAAGACACCTCCTAGTGTAAATTCTTCAGGAAATCCTCCATCGATTAAAAAGCTCGAATTCTAATCATCTTTTCGTTTAAAATGACACTTCACAACAGGAACCTCAGAAATGGAAGAAATTCTTTTAAACGTTGAATCTAAGGAAATTCGGTACGCCCATCTCAAGCATGGCCAGCTCCACGACCTGATTATCGAGCGCAAAAGCAATCGTCAGCTCGCTGGCAATATTTATCGCGGGAAAGTGACCAATATCCTTCACAATATCCAATCGGCCTTTATCGATATCAATGAAGGCGAAAACGGCTTTATCCACATCTCCGATATTTTGGAAAACACACAAAAATTCCAAGACATGTTCGATATGGATTTTGATCTGGAGTTAAATTCTAAAGACTCCAAAAAACGGAACGAGACCGACATCTCAAAAATCTTAAAGATCGATCAGGCCGTGCTCGTTCAGGTCGTCAAAGAACCGATCGGCACCAAGGGCGCTCGCCTGACGTCCAATTTATCGATTCCCGGCCGCTATCTCGTGCTGCTGCCGAATGCCGAACACCGCGGCGTCTCGCGCAAGATCGAAGACCGGGCCGCTAGGGATCGCCTGAAAAAATTGATCCGCGCGTTTGAAATGCCCAAAGAGATGGGGCTCATCTGCCGCACCGCAAGTATGGATGCGACCGCAGAAATGCTCATCCAGGAAGCGAACGACCTATTGAAGACCTGGCAGACGATTGTCGACAATTTTAACAACTCGACAAAACCGACCTGCCTCTACGAAGAGTCGGACCTCATCAAACGGGCGATCATCACCTGCGTCGACAAAAAATTTGACAGGCTCCTCGTCGATGATTACGATACATTCCAGCGCTGCAAACAGCTCTATGAAAAATATAGCACTGAGCACCAACTCAAGATCGAGCTCTACCGCGATAAAGCGGCGATGTTCGAGCGCTTCGGCGTTGAAAAAGAGATCGATAAGGCGCTGCGCCGCAAAATTTGGATGCTGAGCGGCGGCTACCTCTTCTTTGATCGCACGGAGGCGATGTATACGATCGACGTCAACTCGGGACGAAGCACGTCCCAGAGCAAAACGGGCGATGTCGAAGAATCTCTCGTTCGCATCAACATGGAAGCGGCCGAAGAGATCGCTAAGCAGTTGAGACTGCGCAACATCGGGGGCCTCATCATTTGCGACTTCATCGATATGCGCTCGCGCAAGAACCAGCGCCGCGTCCTCGACCGCCTCAAAGAGGCGATGAAGGATGATTCTGCGAAATGCACGATCCTCGGCATGAGCGAATTTGGGCTCATCGAGATGACCCGCCAACGCAGCCGCGAATCGCTCACGCAAACGCTCTACACCGCATGCCCCTATTGCGGCGGCAGCGGCCAGATCAAAACGCACGAGAGCATCTCGATCGAAATTGAGCGGGCGCTTAAAAAACTGATCATGCAGCAGCAGCAGTTTGGCCTGGAGTTGGTTGCCCACCCCGAACTCGACCATTACTTAGACCACAACGATAAGAAGTATTTGCGAAGAGTTGCGGAGAAGTGGAATGCGAGCTTGAAGTTTGCGGCGCGGGATACGCTCCATCTCAACGAATACCAATTTTATTCGACGACCAATGGAAAAAAACTTGACGTCTGAGTTTCTGAATAAGCTCAAAGACTACGAAAACAAGGGGTGGATTGATAAAAAAATCGTCTACTCCTTGTGCCATTTCTACGAGAGCTATAAGCAAGCTTTGGAAGAGCATGGCCTCTCCATCGAGATCTCGCTCCCTTGCTTCTTTAACTTCCTAGAACTCATTAAAGAACAGCAGAAAAACCCCTATATCTTTGAGCCTTACCACGCACAAATTCGGGAGCCGTTTGACCACTATACTTTCGGCGTGGAGTTTTTGAAGCCGCTTGTGGACATGAGCATCTCTTCTCTGCACGGCGAAAAGAATGTGCGGGAGATCATCGCCCATTTGTCGAAGGGCCACAACGTAATCCTGCTGGCCAACCACCAAACCGAAGCGGATCCTCAAGCGATCAGCATCCTTTTAGAAAAAATCGATCCCAAGTTCGCGGCTGAGATGATCTTTGTCGCCGGCGAGCGGGTGGTCACCGACCCTTTAGCCGTCCCCTTTAGCATGGGCCGCAATCTTTTATGCATCTATTCAAAACGCTACATCGACCATCCCCCCGAAGACAAATTGAAAAAGCAGATGCACAATAAGCGAACGATGGAGCTGATGAGCGCGCTTCTCAAAGAAGGCGGTAAATGCATCTACGTCGCTCCCAGCGGCGGACGCGATCGCCGCAACAAAGAGGGCATTGTTGAAGTGGCGCTTTTTGATCCGCAAAGCATTGAGATGTTCTACCTCATGGCGAGAAAAGCGGCCCATCCAACTTTTTTCTATCCGATGGCGCTCGCCACCTACGATCTTCTACCTCCACCCGAGACAATCCAAGTGGAGCTCGGCGAAGAGAGAAAAACGACCCGCGGCGGCATTCACGTCGCCTTAGGCCATGTCATCGACATGGAAAACTACCCAGGAAGCGAAAATCTCGATAAACATCTACGCAGAAAAGCCCGAGCCGACTATATTTGGAATCAGGTCAATACTGATTACTTAAATTTTTAAACTTGGGGTTCTATGAAATGGCTGATCGCTGCGCTCTGTTTGGTCCAACACGTCTGTTTTGCCCACTATGAATTTGTCGAAGATGAAGCCAAACTCCCGATCCTCAATCCCGCGTTAAAAGACCGAAAGACCGCTAAGCTGCGCCTCGACAATGGTCTCGAGGTCTATCTCGTTTCCGATCCCGGCTCCGACCAATCTGCGGCCGCGCTAGCCGTCGAAGCGGGCTCATGGATGGACCCCAAAGAATATCCGGGAATGGCCCACTTTCTGGAACACATGCTCTTCATGGGCACAGGCGCCTACCCGAAAGAATTTGAGTACATGCAGTACATCCACGACAACGGCGGCACGGTGAACGCCTATACCGCTACTGACAGAACAGTCTATATTTTTTCGATCAATAATGAAGCTTTTGATGGAGCGCTCGACCGCTTTTCCCACTTCTTCATTGATCCCCTCTTTTCCCCTTCTTGCATTGGGAGAGAACTGCATGCCGTAGACCAAGAACATGCAAAAAATATCGAGCACGACGGCTGGCGCCAGTACATGGTATTCAAGGAAACGGGAAATCCTGCCCATCCGAACAACGCCTTTTCAACCGGCAATGCGAAAACGCTCTCGGGCATTCCGCAAACCGCGCTGAAAGATTGGTACCAGAAGAACTATAGTGCGAATAGAATGCACCTGGTGGTGATCTCCCCTCTTCCGATGGAGACCCTCATAGCCCTTGTCGATAAAGATTTCTCCCGCGTAGAAAAACGGCAGGTCAGTGCGCCTAGGATCCTAGGAGAGATGGCCTCCGCTCAACAGAAAGGACACCTCCTCGCGCTGAAACCGATCAAAGACTTGAAAGTGTTGTCCCTTGCCTGGGAACTGCCTAAAGACTTTGCGATGGACCAAGAGAAACAAGTCGCCTCACTCGTCGCCTACGTACTAGGAAATGAAAGCGAAACAAGCCTGCTACATGTCCTCAAGAAAGAAAAGCTCGCAGAAAACATTGGTGTCTCCGGAGACCGCTTCAGCAAAGACCAAGTGTTATTTGCCATAGAAATTACCCTCACAGAGCAAGGACTGGCCTCCGTCGACAAAGTAATCGAGCGCTGCTTCCAAGCGATCTCCACCCTTAAAAAAACGGGTATCCCTCCCTATATTTTTGATGAGATGAAAACGCTGGCGCTGCTCGACTACCAATACCAGCCGCGCGAAGACGCCTACCAATTTGTGCAGCACCATGCCGCGGGCATGGTCTATGAAGATCTCTCAACCTATCCTGAAAAATCGAAGATCGCCTCCGAATATGATCCTGAGATGGCGATGGCATTGATTGAAAGCCTCAAAGCGCAAAACTGCCTCTTCACCCTGATCGCCGATCCGGCGCTTTCAGGCATTGCGCCTACGACTAAAGAGAAATGGATGAATGCCGAATATGCGTTCAAAGAATTCCCCAGAACGAAGCTCACTGCGTGGAATTCGGCGACGCCGAACGCCCACATCCAGCTGCCGCGCCCCAACCCCTTCATTCCTGAGCAGCTGACCCTGGTGTCCGCATCAGCAGACGCAGCCCCGATGCTCATTGCCGATGACGCCGAAGGGAAAATCTATTTTGCCGCAGACTCCCGGTACCAACTTCCCGAAGCGACGCTGATCTTCGGACTCAAATCACCGATGATCGACGGCACAACAAAAAAGATCGTTTTGATGGATCTTTACATCAAGGCGCTCTATGAAAAACTGCAAGGGACCCTATTCTTTGCGCATGAGGGCGGGTTAGACGCCGACTTTACGCAAAAAGACATGAAGCTCCTCCTCACCATCCATGGGTTCAGCGACAAAGCTCCAGTCCTCGCCAAAGAAATTTTCCAGACGCTAAAAAATGCCGTCCCCAACCGCGAACATTTTGAGATCCTCAAGACTTCGCTCCAGAGCAGCTATGACAACGTCTCTAAAGAACTGCCTGTCAGCCAGGCGAATGAGCTGCTATCGAGCCTCATTTACAATGATGCGCCCTTAAGCGGTGAAAAACTAAAAGCTGTAAAGGGGGTCACGTACGAAGAGTTTACTCTATTCACAAAATCGGTCTGGAAACAGGCCTACGTCGAAGGGCTCTTCTATGGAAACCTGACGACCCCTCAGGTCAATGAATTGTGGACCGATCTCAAAACGCAGCTTGCCGCTGAGGCCTATCCGGTGGGCGACCAACATAAAAGACGGCTGCTGATCCTTCCGGAAAAACAGGGCCCCTATCTGATCAAGCAGACCACCGAGAGACAAGGGAACGGAGTGATCCTGCTGATCCAAGAAGGTGGCTTCTCGTTCCAGAAACGGGGGCTCCAGCAGGTTTTGTCTAAAGCCCTGCAAGATGGTTTCTTTGAGACCCTGCGCACCAAACAGCAGACCGCCTATATGGCCAAAGCTTGGGACTTGGAAGTCGAGCGGCAATTGATGCAACTCTTTGCCGTCCAATCCAACACCCACCATCCGCGCGACTTGATCGCCCGATTTGAACTCTTTCTCGAGGACTTCGTGAAAAACTTGCCTGAGCGGCTCTCAGAGGAGCGTTTTGAGAACATTCAAAACATGCTCGTCACGACGCTCAAAATGCCTCCCGAAAAATCCTCTTGGATGGCCAAGCGGCTATTCACCTTGGCCTTCGACTATCAGGGGGATTTCAACTGGATCGAGCAGCGGATCGCCAGCATTGAATCGCTGACCTACCAGGAAGTGCAGGAAGCTGCCCAGCAGTTTTTCTCGCGCGGCAACTCAAGACGGCTCGCCATCTTGATGGAAGGGGTTTTACCTCCGGAGAACGATTTCCAGTACGAGCAGGTCTCTCTAGATGAGATGCGCGGCGTTGGGACCTTCGTTTCTTGGAAGTAAGTCATCCTCAAGTGGATTTTTCTCAGGAAAAATCCACTCGAGATGAAATTTTAAGCCGAAAAAATCTTTAAATACGATCTCGCCCATCTTTATCAACATTTCTTACATGTTTTTTAAAGTAATTAATCAGTTCTTTTGGTGTTCTCTTCAACTCGTTCGATCCGACTGTAATCTTAGCAATGCTCACTTCCAATTCCTCAGCAATTTTTCGTTGCGGAAGATCGCTTGTTAAAAGTGCTTTGATGATCTTGTAACGATCGAAAAGGAATTCTCGTTCATTAATCGTCAAAAATAAGTGGAGCATTTGATCCATTAATTCTTCAGATTTTACGTTTGTGAAAAGCTTTACAAGCTGATTCCACTCATCATTATTTTCTAGGTATTTCATATATTATTCCAAATCGCAATGTTTAGATGTAATGGTGCAGCATTACGTCTGTGCTTGTCAAGAGCCAATAACCCACAGTTTGAGGACATTATAAAAGCGGGTGAGGTCTTCGAGGTCTATCCATTCATTATCACTATGGATATCCCCCCCTTTGGGAGCGATCACGAGCACAGGAATGTTTCTTTCACAGAAAAAGCGTGCGTCGGAGGACCCATAGGAGCGTATTTTTCCGATTTCGATCCCCTTCTGCCTCTTTGCAATCTCCTGAAACTTTAAAAAGGGAGCAAGCTGTAGATCGGCTTGATAGGGGGACCCCTCTGCGGTGATCTCAATAGAAATGTGAGGATCCTTCCGCAACAGTTCGACTAAAGAGGAATAGATAGCATTTCCCTTCATTCCGGGAGGGTAACGGATATCAAGCTTTGCCTCTGCATCATCAGGAACTTGATTTGCACTCTTTCCCCCTTCTATCACTCCCACATTTACTGTGGGAAAATAGGTGCCATAGCGAATCTTCTCCTTTTCAAAATAACCCTGCACCTCACCTAAGGCTTTCATCAGAATTTCGATGGCATTTTTTCCCAACCATGGACGCGAACTATGGGCCGCAACGCCTTTCGCTGTAATTTTAACCTGTAAAACACCCTTTGCTGATTCTTCAAATTTCCAATCAAACCCACCATCAGGGAGGAAGGCCACCTTAGAGGAATAACCAGCTTCAAGAAGCCGTTTGACCCCATTCATTCCTCCAATTTCCTCATCAGAAGTAAGCATTAGACCAATGTTCATCCGAGGTAGCTGATCTTTCAATTCATGCAACAGCAATAAATAGCAGGCGATTGCCATTTTCATATCGTAAGCACCCCGCCCATACATTTTGCTGCCCTCAATACGTGGCTGGTACAAAGCCGTCGAAGCTGGGACAACATCCATATGTGCTACAAGAAAAAGGTCTGGGGTAATCGTTTTCTTAGTTGTAACGACTAAAGTAGGATGTCCCTCAAACGTCTCGTGCTTGAAATAGAGTCCCAATGTGGAGAGTTCACTCTCTACCCAACGCAATGCTCTGCCATTTTCTTCCTTGTCTGCTGTTTCTGTTGGCATGGATACAAGGTTAGATAGATACTGAGTTAGCTTTTCTTGCTGAGGCGAATTTCCATAAGCAGCAGATGCTGTCAAAAATATCAGAAAAAATATCGAGAGCTTCATTTTTTTTGTCCTGTCAAGAGATGTTTATTAAAGAAATCTACGCACTCATCAACCATGAAATTGAGAAAACTCGTGTTAGAAGAAGCAAAGTCTCCATGTTTAGCCTCAACCTCTTTCCGGGATAGAAGGTGATTGGTTTTGGCTAGAGCTTCCAATGCTTCCATATATTTAGTCCGATCTTCCTTTGTCTGCTTTGCCACAAGTTGTAAAACAGGTTGAGAAATACCTGTCGGTTGAATGATGCGGCCATCCATGTTTATCGCCGCACAAATTTCGGGCGTTCTACGGCAGGCTTCAAGCGAAGCTGACCCTCCTAATGAGTGCCCCAAAACGCCGATCGGAGCCTCTTTAGGAATGTAGGCAAAATGCCCATTCCTAATAAGCTCAGCCAACTTCGCAATATTCCCACCATTTTGTAAGCCTCGTTCAATGATTTCTGGCTCTTTGAGCATCGGTGTCCCAATTCCAGTTCCAGAATGATCCAAACTTAACACGGTAAAACCTTTCGCACATAGTCCTTGGGCCAATTTCTTATAAGCGCTTAAAGATTGACCAAGAGCAGGAGAAAAGAAGACAACGGGATGAGAGTCTAAAGAGTGATGAGGAGTATAGAGAATGCCTTTAAGATCGCACGTGGTAAAGGACTCTGAAGAAAAGGAGTTTTCTTCTTCTAGACGATGAAAGCTTAGGACATCGACTCCAAATTTTTGATTGGCGCTGAGAAGGGCTTTGTAGATCAGATTCGTTTTAGTGACTTCCGGGAAAAGATGATAAAAACCTAGCGCAGCATCAAAATAATATTCTGCAGCGCTTGTTTTGATATAGACGATTGAATGTCCTTTTTGCTCCCGCTTATGATTCTCCTCTTCAATGATAATCCTTAAAAAGTAGACCCCCTCTTTTAAGCTCCGCATTTGCTTTGACAAGTTAGCTTCTAATTGCTCATTCCCTTGCACTCGGAGATCTGGGCTCGATTCAACAACCCTTAAGCCATAGAACGGGGCCATGGCGCTGATCTTTTCAGCTACTGCGTTACCAGACCTTAACGTATCCCGATCGACCGTAATCGTATTTAAAGCCATTTGTTCTGATCTGACTTCTAACTGCTCCCTTTTTTCCTCGGCAGCAGTCCCAGTTGCTATTAATTCTAGCATTTGGACAAATCGGGATAAATGACTTGTAAAACTTCTCTCTTTGCTAGATGGATTCAGCTGCTTGTTCTTCTCCAGGGAGTTGAATAGAGAAAAAGCTTCTTTAGCTACGCGAAATGCAATCGCGCTACAAGCTCCTCCCGTCAACTGATCTCCTCTTAACATGCTCTGATTAAAGGTGATACAAGGCATTACTTGACAAGACCTTGCATTGAGTTGGTCCACAAACTTAAGTGCTTTCGCCTGGTCGGTCTTACCATCAGCAAGACTGGCATGGGTAAAGCTATTAATAAATTCATCCTCATAGAGGTCTTGATAAGCTTTGGCAGTATAGGGCAATACATTGGGTACAGACATAATCATCTCCGGTTATAAAAATTTAAATTCAAAATATAAAAAATCTGAAAATGGAGATATTATTGGGCGGTAGCCCAGAACTGCCAGGAAAGTGATAGGGTGGTAAAGGATGTATCGTATATTCTCATATAATGATGTAACGTTACACCATTACATCATTATATGTCAAACAAAGGAAATTTTCAAGCGTAAGCACATGATAATAAACAGGTTGCTAAAATTCAAAATGCGATTTAATAGACCTCTTCGGCCCCCCTTCTTTGCGCCTTCGCGCCTTTGCGTTGATACTCCCCTACAGCCGGGAAGGCTCAATTAGATGATCTCTTGCTTTTTTAAATTAAATTATTTAAAAGGAAGTTAAAAGGAGATCACTATGGGATTCATTACCGATTTTGTTTTATTACTTGCACGAGTATGTATCGGCGTCGCTTTTCTATGGTCGGCGGTCGATAAAATTTCTCACTACCGCGCAGCGGTAAGCTACATGATGTCGAAACAAATTCCTAAAGTGTCCATGGTCCTTCCGATTGCGATCGCTGTCCAAATGCTAGGCGGCATCTCGATCTTGCTCGGTTTCCAAGCGCATATCGGCGCGCTGCTGCTGATCATCTACACCATTCCTACAGCCTATTTTATGCACGATTTTTGGAAAATGTCCGGAGATGCCCGTGCGACAGAGAAGATGATCTTCTTGAAAGATGTGGCGACTTTGGGTGGATTGCTGGTGATTCTGGCCCTGGGCGTCGGCACTTTCGCGCTGACGGGCTGATTATACTCGAATGATGCTTCTATCCTCAAGCGTCAAACTGGAGCGGAAGAGCTCGAATCCAAAAAGGTCCAAAATCGCTTTCACGACGTTGTAGATCAGTTCAAGGAGGCCAAAAAGGATTTGCCCGCCAATCGATTGGCGCAAATTCTCATACCACTCCACCTCGACGCCCCTTAGAGACGTATCGAGATGGGCCTGAAGCTGTTCTCCACGATAGGAGACTGCGACATGCGAGCCGGGATCTTGGAGCATGGGCTCCGAGTGCAAGGCGCGTGCCGACATCACATTCCTTCGATCGTAATAAATCTCTACTAGACGCATGTCCACATTAGGATTTGTAACTCCTTTTCCCACATGGTGATGGCCGAAGTAGTGGCAGCGGTCCCCGATCGTGCGGTAAAAGACGAGAGAAATCCTCTGGTCCAGCGGCAGTTGATTGACCCGCTGCGCATATTCTCCAGCAGTATGGACATCGATGCTCGGGTCGTTGAAAAATGTGGCGCGGGTCACCTTCACATAATGGTCGACAAGGAAGCGCTGGAGGTGCACCCCTCCCAAACTAAATCCGGCCGCTTCGATATCTTGATAGTTGGCGTTTCTCATGAGCTCATCCAGCGCAGGTTTTGCAGCGAGATAGCCGGTATGGCCGATATTGCGCTCGAGATCGTTGAGCAGGGTTGGCACCGCATCTTCTGAGGAGAGGTGAAATTGGGTGGGGCGGAAGATGAGGAGAGGCTTGAGTGTAGAGTGCACGGATACAGGTTGGAACATGTAAGCGACAAGGCCTGCCCCGGAGCCCACTTTTTTCACTACTTCATAATATTCTATTCCGCCTTGGGGCGAAGGGGCTGGGACCAACGTTCCCTTGTCCATCTCATGCTGGACGACCTTCTTGCACAACAGCTCAAGGAACGCATCGCGCTGGGGCAGGCGGGGAACCTGCTGGAGCATCCGCAAACGGTGCTGGTCCTTTCTAAAATGGTCGGGGACGAAAAACTGATGCCAGCGGTCGCGCGGAGGGTTGGCGGGGATAAAACGGGCGACATTTAGCTCCTCGACCTTCCGAGCAAATTCTTGGGGAGAGAGGCGTCTTAAGGCATCCATTCTATTCGTAATATCCCAAGGGAACAGACCTCTCAAAGTTTCTCCGACCCCTAAGATCAAATCCGTGAGGTGAACGTCGGCGACGCCGATCCCGAACATTTCCGCGTATTCTGGAAGGAACGGATCTCCCCTGGCAATGTGCCTGTCGATATGGAATTGGTAGCGGAGGCAGATCTCTTGGCAGCGCGGATGGTTTTGGATGGCCTGCTTAAAACATCTCCAAGCGGCCTTGTTTTCTGCTCCTGAAGAAGGCGCGTTAGATTCTCTCGTATGCACCCCTTCATCGCTTACAATCAAGCGGTCGTGGGGATGTGCTCCTCGGGAGGCCTGTACAAAAGCATTAAAGGTCGTCATTCATTCCTCTGCCATTTTCATATTGTGATAGATAGCATCCACATCATCAAGGGCTTCGATCCAATCAATGAGGGCTGTATTATTCTTTGCTGTCTCCTCGTCGCACTCGACGTAGGTCTTAGGAATCATCTCGAGCTCGGCGCTCTCGCATTTGATCCCCAGCGCGTCCATTTTATCTTTGACCTGGAAGAGAAGCTCCGGAGGGGTTGTTATGACATAAAGCTCATCCTCCACATCGAAATCTTCCGCTCCTGCATCGGTCGCCGCAAGGAAAAGGTCATCCTCGGCAGATTGTTGTTTTAGAATCTGGATCACGCCCTTCTTGTCAAAATTAAAGGCGACAGCACCCGGGCTTGCGATCGTCCCGCCGCGCTTATTGGTCGCAATCCGCATATCGGTGGCGATCCTATTCTTGTTATCGGTCATCACTTCGGCGATCAGCCCAACCCCGCCATAGCCATAAAGCTCATAGGTCATCTCGGTGAAATCGGCCTGGTCGGTATTGGAGGCCTTTTTAATGTTCCTCTCAATGTTGTCGCTCGGCATGTTGGCTAATTTAGCCTTTTGAATTGCGAGACGAAGTCGCGTATTCGCTTTCGGATCGCTCCCCCCATGCTTGACCGACGTGATGATCTCTTTGGTGATCCGCGAGAAGATCTTCCCTTTGATGAGGTCTGCCTTCCCTTTGCGGACTCTAATGTTTGCCCATTTGCTATGCCCTGCCATAATTCTTGCCTCTGCCAACGTTTTGCGAGTTCGAACTCTTTAAAAGCTTTCTCTTTCTCTTTAAAAACCTTGTGGTGAATCTGCCGCTTTCTACCCCTCTCTATTATAGGAGGATACAGGTGATGGAGGATCTCATGATACACGATAAATGATATAAAATAACGGGGAAAATGGGGCTGATTCAGGATGCGGTGGATACGTATTAAATTTTTTCTTTGATCGTAGGATCCCAACCGGATTGACCTCAAAGGCTTATAAACGCCCCCTTTGGACCAGCGGATGGGCAGGTCGATTTTGTTCTCAAAATATTCAGCATTGACCTGATTAAAAATTTCTTGAAGATTGTAGGTTTCTTCAGGTTCAGAGCTGTTTTTGCATAAAGACTTTTCCAATATATTCCCCTTTGTCCTTGATAAAGTGGGTCTGGGCGCCAAATTCGACGAACCCCAAGCGGCGGTAGAGATTGATCGCCGGGTTGCCCTGGTAGACCTCGAGGTGGAGAATTTCCAGATGGAACTTCTCTTTGGCAAGCTGGATCAAGTCTTTGAGGAGCTGCGTCCCCACCCCTTTCCCCCGATAGTTCTCATCGACAATAATTGAAAGTAGGCACTGGTGCGCCATCTTTTGGTAGGGCTGCAAATTTAAGTTGGCCATGCCGCACGCCACGCCATCGTATTCTGCGGTCAAGGAGGCATGATACTTGGAGTAGCCGATCCAGATGCGGACCGCGTCGTCGATCTCCCGCTCGTCGAACATCGGAAACCAGCGGATGGTATCTCCCTGCAAAAGCCACTTTTTGAGCAGGTGGCCTTCAGTCTCTTCAGTAAATCGGGTCTTCAGTGTCATAAAAAACTCTCCAAAAGGATGCGGGCGTAGTATTTTCCGTTTTCTTTCACATAGCGCTCTTGCCGCGCGAACTCTTTGAAGCCCTGTTTCTGCAGGATTTTAATGAGCGGGTTGTCCTCAAAAACTTCGATATGCATGAGCTCCTGGCGGAAGTAAGTCTTTGCCAAATTTTTCAGGTTCTTCACGAGCGATGTGCCGATCCCCTGATTGCGGTGTTTCTTATCGACGATCAGTTTAAAGAGGCAGTGGTGGGCCACCTTGCGGTAGGGCATCAAAAATAGCGTCCCCATCCCGACGGGAACTCCGTCGACAAGCGCGGTCAAACTGCAGGAAAACTTGCTGAAGCCGATCCAGCACGCGGCGGCGTCCTCCATCTCTTTCCCCTCGGAGAACGGGAACCAATGCATTACCCCTTCCTGGAGCAGCCATTCGTTCAAATAAGGCGCGTCGGTCAATAACGTGTAGCGCAGTTCATGTTCTTTCATAATTATCCAAATTCTTTGAGGTAAGCGTTAATAAACCCGTCGAGATCTCCATCCATCACCCCTTGGATGTTCCCCACTTCATATTTTGTCCGCGTGTCTTTGACCAAGGTGTAAGGCTGGAAGACGTAATTGCGGATCTGACTACCCCACGCAATCTCTTTCTTCTCTCCGCCCATTTCTTGGATCTTCGCTTCCCGTTCGCTCACCTCTTTTTCGTAGAGTTTTGCGCGCAGAAGCTTCATGCACGTCTCTCGGTTCTGGATCTGACTCCTCTCCCCTTGGCATGAAACGACAATTCCCGTCGGGAGGTGCGTGATGCGGACCGCAGAATCTGTCTTGTTGACGTGCTGGCCGCCGGCACCCGATGCGCGGTAGGTGTCGACGCGCAGCTGATCGGGCCGCACATCAATTTTAATATCATCTGTAATTTCGGGAGTCACGTTGACCGATGCAAAACTCGTATGCCGCTTGGCGTTCGAATCAAAAGGAGAGATTCGAACGAGGCGATGGACCCCTTTCTCTGCCTTCGCATAGCCATACGCAAACGGCCCTGAAAGTTTGAGCGTCAGGCTCTTGATGCCAGCGACGTCTCCATCGACGCTGTCGAGGATGTCGACGGTCCAGCCGCGCTTCGTTCCCCAGCGCTGGTACATACGGGAGAGCATCAGGGCCCAATCGCACGCCTCGGTGCCCCCGGCGCCCGAATTAATCTCCAAATAACAATTTTTATTATCCATTTCTCCGGAGAGCATCCGTCGCACTTCCAGATCTCCAAGCGTGAAGTCGATCGCAGCTAATTCTTTTTCCAGATCGACGATAAGATCCGCTTCGCCGGCAGCTTCCGCTTCAGGCAAAAGAGATTGAACGTTCTCAAAACGTTCTTTCAGATCCCTGTAGGGAACTGTCCAGGCTTTAAGCTGGTTGACCTCTTCGATGACGATCTGTGCTGCATCATTGTCTTCCCAGAAACTAGGGGATCCCATGAGCGACTGAAGTTCTTCTACCCGCCTCTCTTTATTGGCCAGGTCAAAGATACCTCAACATGTGAAGAAGCCTTTCTTGAATACTTTTAAGCATGTCTTGCGTTTCTTGGCTCATATCAGGAACTCCATTGATTTGAATTGAGGATTATCTTCTAAGTAAACCCAGAAGTCAATCCTCAAAAAAGTAGTTTTAGCAGTGGCAGCAAGAGTGGTGATGGAGGCTCTCGCAAACTTGGAACCGGTTTCCATCGCTATCGATGACGGTTTGCATTTTGACATGTCCGGGAATTTCAATGATCTCGCCCTCGCACTTGGCCCCTTTTTTGACCATCTCTTCTTTGACCTGGTCGAGGTTGCCCACGGTAAAGGTCACGACAGCATTTTGGCCGGGCTGCACAGGCTCTTGCGGATTAACTTGAGCGATTCCAAAACGGGATCCACCCTCATAACCTTGCAATTCGGCCCAACCGTAGTCTTCGTGATATTCCATCAGTTTCAATCCGACGACATCGGTATAATACTTAACTGCAGTTTTGACATCTTTGACCACAATCCAGGTCATGTCAATTTTTTTAACGGTCATATAAACTCCTATAAGTTCAAACCGAATAGGTCGATGAGCTGATATTCCCGCCCGTGCCTGTCCAGTTGGTGTGAAAAAATGTGCCGCGGGCGGCATCGACGCGCTCATAGGTGTGGGCGCCGAAAAAATCGCGCTGGGCTTGTAAGAGGTTGGCGGGCAGGCGCGCAGTGCGGTAGCCGTCAAAAAAAGATAAGGCGGTGCTTAGGCACGGCGTGGCGATTCCCCACTGGGCCGCAGACGCGACGATGTTGCGGAATCCTGACTCGGCACGCAGGATCTCCTGCTTAAAGAAAGGATCGAGCAGCAAGCTCTCGATCTGGCCGTTGTGGTCGTAGGCTTTTTTGATATCGTTAAGGAATCGGCTGCGGATGATGCATCCGCCGCGCCACATCAGCGCAATCGCGCCATAGTTGAGCTTCCATTTCATCTCGTCCGCGGCCGCGCGCATCAGCATAAAGCCCTGCGTGTAGCTGATGATTTTGGAAACATAGAGAGCGCTTGCGATATCGTGGATAAATGTTTTCTTGTCCCCTTTGAATGCCGGTGCAGTGTGGGGATAAAATTGGGAGGCCTTGAGGCGCTCGGGCTTTAAGGCGGAGAGGCATCGTGCAAAGACGGCCTCGCCGATCAGGGTGACGGGCATGCCGAGTTCAAGAGCGCTGATGCCTGTCCATTTGCCAGTCCCTTTTTGGCCGGCGACATCGAGAATCTTTTCGACGAGCGGTGTGCCGTCTTTGTCTTTGTAGGCAAAAATCTGGCTGGTGATCTCGATGAGGTAACTTTGGAGCGGGCCTTTGTTCCACTCGGTAAAGATCGAGGAGATCTCGTCAGCCTGGCAGCCAAGGATGTTTTTTAAAAGATCGTAACCCTCGCAGATGAGCTGCATGTCGCCATACTCGATGCCGTTGTGGACCATTTTGACATAGTGGCCGGCGCCGCCCTCTCCCACCCAATCACAGCACGGGGTCCCATCGTCCGCCTTGGCAGCGATGGCTTGGAAGATCGGTTTGAGGAGCGGCCAGGCATCGGGGTTGCCGCCGGGCATGATCGAGGGGCCGTGGCGCGCTCCCTCTTCACCACCGGATACTCCGGCGCCTAAAAATAAAATTCCTTTGGCTTTTAAACTTTCGACGCGGCGCTCGGTATCGGGATAATGGCTATTGCCTCCATCGATAATGACATCTCCTTTTTCCAGGAATGGCATACACTCTTCGATGAGGTCATCGACGGGAACTCCCGCTTTGACCATGAACATCACCTTGCGGGGGCGTTTGAGAAGAGAGAAAAATTCTTTTAAGCTGTGGGCGCCCATCACCTGGGTCCCTTTAGCGGCATCTTGCAAAAAATCATCGACTTTGGAGATGGTCCGGTTGAAAACAGCCACGCGGTAGCCGTGATCGTTCATATTGAGAACGAGGTTTTGTCCCATGACGGCGAGGCCGATCAGCCCGATATCTGCTTGCTCAGTTGCCATTTTCTTTTCTTCCCTATAGAATAGTTGGTTTCTTCTTATGTCCTCGTAGCTCAGTGGATAGAGCGGTCGCCTCCTAAGCGACAGGTCGCGCGTTCAATTCGCGCCGGGGGCAATTTACCCTAAGTACTTATCGACGCCAAGGGCGATTCCCTTAGCCATCCGCTCAAGGTATTCTTTCGTCTTCAGCAGCGCTCTCTCTTCAGGATTTGTCATAAAGCCCCCCTCCACAAGGATCGCCGGGACTTCTGCCTCACGGATCACGTGAAAATTGCCATGTTTGACACCGCGTGAAGCGGCGTGGGTTTGAGAGATTAGCTGAGAAAGGACACATTGGGCCAGCCGTTTAGACGCCTTCACCTCTTTTGCCGTATTACAGTAGTACACTTCCACCCCATTCGCTTCGGGGTTACGAGAGGCATTATAATGGATACTGACAAAAACCGCATCTTCCGTTTTGTTGGCGATATCGACCCGTTTGGGTAGGGTCAAATAGACATCCCGGGAGCGGGTGAGGATGACGTGATATCCCATCTCGGTCAAATATTTCTTTACCAAGAGGGTGGTCATCAAGGTGATCTTTTTTTCTTGAAGGGCGTTCACCTTGGCGCCTTGATCATTGCCTCCATGGCCGGCATCGAGGACGATCATCGGTTTGAAGGCAACTTTTCGGATAGGCATTTTATTTGAGACCGGGCGCTTAGCGTAGGAGCATGCGAGGAGCGCGATAAGAATTAGGATGAGATATTTACGCATGCTTCTGCCTCATGGCAGCAAGGGCGTGAACGCGGTCATCGAAAGAGATCGTCTGGTGCGCGAACACCTGATAATTTTCATGGCCTTTTCCTGCGATCAGCACAATATCCTCTTTGGTTGCTAGCGCAATGGCCTTTTGAATGGCCGATTGCCGATCCATTTCTACAATTGGAGATGTTTTACATCCCACAAGGATCTCATCGATAATTTGCTTGGGATCTTCATTTCTGGGGTTGTCGCTTGTCACAATGGTCACGTCCGACATGCTGGTCGCAACCGCCCCCATTTTGGGCCTCTTTGAGGCGTCTCGGTTCCCCCCACATCCAAAAATCGTAATCAATTTCCCTTTTTTTAGCTCCCTTAAAGTCGAAATCACATTGGAAAGGGCATCGTCGGTGTGCGCGTAATCGATGAAGACGTTGAGCCCAAACGGATTGGGTACCCGCTCCAATCTTCCAGGCGCTGTTTTAAAACTGGCGAGGGCGTCTGTGGCACCTTTCAAAGAAATTTTCTGCGATACGGCAAGCGCCAGCACGCCCAGCATATTATAGACATTGAACCTGCCGATCAGAGGACTCTTCCACGACACTTTTTGCTCTTGGTAATGAACGGTGAACGAGGTGCCTTCCAAACCCAAGATAATATCGCTCGCGCGGACATCTGCTGGCTGATCAATGCCATAGGTGAGAAAAGGGCCCTTTTTGAGCTGCGCGGAGAAGGGGTCGTCGGTATTCAGGATCGCCAATTGGGAGTTGGCAAACAACTTTGCTTTGGCCGCCCCATAGGCTTCCATCGTTTTGTGATAGTCGAGATGGTCGAGCGTCAGATTGGTAAAAATTGCCGCATGATAAACCATCCCTTCCACGCGGCCTTGGGCCAGGCCGTGGGAGGAGACCTCCATTACTGCGGCTTTATCGCCGCATCCGCGCATCTCATATAGAAGTTTATAATTGGTGATCACATCGGGCGTCGTGTATTTAGAGGGAAAGATATTATCTCCCACGATCCATTCGATCGTTCCAATGAGCCCGCACGGGCGCTGCACCCGATCAAAAAGATGTTTGACGAGATAGGAGATTGTCGTCTTCCCATTGGTTCCCGTGATACCCACCAAAAACAACGTGTTTGGATCATACTGGTAATAGGTAGCGGCGAGCTTCGCCTCAATGCCGGCTACATCCTCGCAAATGACCTGAACGATCGACGTTAAGAAGGGATCGTAAAGATCGGTGACAACAGCCGCCGCCCCTGAGGCGATGGCGTCCGAGATATATTTTGCCCCGTCGCTCACCATTCCCTTTTTCGCAATGAAAAGATTGCCCGGTGAGATGAGCCGAGAATCGGCGCACACACCGGTGATCTCGACATCTTTTGATCCTATGATCTTCTGGACTGGGAGGTCTTTAAGTAAACGTTTTAATTTCATTCGTTCCACTGGCGATAGAGTTCTTGCAATGCTTGCGTCTCTTTGGCCCAATCAGCCTTTTTAGGGTCCGCTCTCGGGTCACCCACAGGATACCCATAGGGATCATCTGGTTCAACCCCTAAATATTCGAGAGTGCGCCGACCAATCTCGGAAAAGGCGGGTGCCGCGCAGGTTCCAGCCTGCTGGTTCTTGCCAAGTCCCGGGATATATTTTTTCTCCGGCTCATCGATGGCGATCAGCAAGACAAAGCGAGGATCTTTCGCCGGTGCAAACCCGATGAATGTGGAGATGTGAATATCTTTGCAATAGGCCCCGTTGACGATTTTTTCCGACGTCCCGGTCTTTCCCGCCTCGCTGTATCCGGGGATGCCCGCCCGCGTTCCGCTGCCGCCGGGCTTGGTGATAAACTTCATCGCCTTAGTGACTTCGGCAACCACCTCCGCCTCGAGGATACGCCGCGGCTCTTTATGTTGTGTGTGGTCGAGCAGTGTTTCTCCATTTTTCACAATCTTCCTCACCAAGGTGGGCTTCACTTCAAACCCTCCGTTGGCGATCACCGCATAGCTGCGGATCATTTGCAAACTGCTGGCGAGAATATTGTGCCCCATTGCCAAAGAATAAGGGGTGGGGGCCGACCATTCGAGGGCGCCGTTCGGATGCATTTTTCCGGGCATCGGCAAAAGTCCGATGCTCTCGCCGGGAAGCTCGATGCCAGTCTTTTCCCCGAACCCAAACGTCTCTTGGAGGGTTTTACGATACCACTTTTCCCCCATCGTGTCGATGATGCGCCGGACCAACGTCGACATGTAGACGTTCGACGACTTTTGCAGTCCGAGATACATGTTCAAGTAATGGTGCGTGCGCAGGTCCTTAATCGGCTTATTGCGCCCAGGGAATACTCTGGGAGAGGTGGCAATTTTTTCATCGGGAGAAAAAATGGGCTTTTTGCCTTGCGCCTTCAGCTCTGCATTGGCCTTGAGTGCAATCGCAATCGTAATCGGCTTCATGACCGAACCGGGCTCATAAGGGTCGGTAATGCCTTTGACGCGGGTGAACTCCTTCTTCTTTTCATCATTGAAGTATGTGCGGTAATCGGAAGGGTCAAACCAAGGATATTGGGCAAGCGCCAGGATCTCCCCTGTTTTGGGGTCCATCATGATGGCCCAGCCCTCTTTCGCATTCGCCTTGGTGACCGCTTTGCAAATTTCCTCTTCTGCGATCGCCTGCAAATAATGGTTGATCGTCAGATAGACGTCAGCGCCATGTTCGGGATGAGAGGTTACTTGTCCGGTGTCGAGAGGATGGCGGGGCGAGCGCAGGATCACCCGTTTCCCCAGTTTTCCCTGAAGCTGCTCATTGAATACCATTTCCAAGCCGCCGGTCGGAATGCTCTGGTGCGTCTGCTCATCGCGGTCTTCGCGGACGGTGTGAAGTACTTGGCCGAGCAGTTTTCCAAAGGGATAGGAGCGCTGATAATCTTGAATAAAAAAGAGGGCGTTGCGTGGGATCTTTCGCTGTTTTGCATACGCAAACCACCACTTTTGGATCGGACCCTGCGTCTCTCTGCCGAGCCACATCACCAACTTGCGGCTGCGCGACTTTTTATAAAACTGTTCACGAACCTTTTGATGGTCGGTCTTGAGGTATTTGCTGAGCGCCAAGGCGAGCTCATCCCGGTACTCGACGGGGATCGCTTCGGGATCGATGTAGAGGTGGAATTTCGGAACGTCGACGACAAAAGGCTGCGCCTCTTCGGGGTGCCCCTTTTTGATCGATGCATTCGAATAAAATAGGCCCCGTTGGAAGGGCTCGATGACCACAAGCTGGTGCTGCCTTTTAGCTACTCGCGTCCACTTATCGCCTTCGATGATTTGAATCTTAAAAAACTGAACAATCAACAGACAGAAAAGAAAACAGACGGAGAGAGCTACAACACAGAGTCGCTTGCGGTCTCCTGAGGAAGGAGATCCGCTTTTCATTTTTAATAGGCTCCCAGCGCAATTGTAGGTTTATGTGTAGGTGCAGCTGCATGGGTTTCCTCATAGGCGGGCAGCTGAAGAGCAACAGATTCATTCATCGTCACCACCTCTTTGACAAGGGGGTGTTTGAGATGGCTATATTCGGGCCGGGCCGCAAGCTCCATCAAATGCTGCGGATTTTCGAACTGGTCGATCTGGTATTGCATGCGGCAATTTTCTTCGGCAACGGCGCGAATTTCTTTAGAGATCTCAGGGATCTTTAGACGCAGCTCAGTGACCCGATTTTGCTTATCGATGTAGGCGTATAGGCAGAGGCAGAAAGCAAAAATACAGATCAAAAGGCGTGTCATACCCTCTCCGCAAAACGTAATTTTGCACTGCGGCAGCGCGCATTGGCGCGGATCTCAGCTAATGTCGGCACGCGAGGCTTCTTCGTGAGCAGACGAACGCCCGAAAGCTTGGCCGCATCCCGGAATATATTCTTCACCAACCGGTCTTCTCCGCGATGAAAACTCAAGACCCCAAGCCTTCCGCCCGGCGCCAAGAATTTAAGGGCATTTTTAATCCCTCGTTCCGCAGATTCCAATTCCGTGTTCACACACATTCTCAGCGCTTGAAAAATCAAGGTCGCCGGGTGCAATTTTTTCTTAGAGCTTCCGCCTAAGGCCGAACAGATAATCGCCGCTAATTGTGTTGTCGTTTCTATTTTCATTTTTTTTCTCGCCTCTACAATGACCTTCGCCACTTTTCTCCACCTGGGCTCTTCCCCGAGATCCCGAAACAGCTCTCCCAACTCCTTCTCTGTCCAGCGGTTGATGATTTCCCGCGCCGTCAGTCTCGAAGTGGGGTCCATCCGCATATCGAGGGGCCCTTCCTTCATAAAACTAAATCCCTTCTCCCCCTGGTCGAGCTGCATTGAAGAAACCCCCAGGTCGAAAAAGAAACCGTCTACCTCTTTGATCTTCTCATCATTCAGATGCTCGTCCAGATCTCCAAAATCGCCATGAACGAACACCACTTTATCTTTCCACTTCTTAAGTACGCTTTTAGCAATTTCAATCGCCTCCGGGTCTTTGTCACACCCAATATAGATTTCAATTTCCGGGTGGGCCTCTAAGATCGCCTTTGCATGCCCCCCGGCCCCTAACGTCCCTTCATAAAATGTGATCAGCCTCGCGTCCTTGAAATATTCAAGGCACTCCGCCGTCATCACAGACACATGCTTCATCCAGATCCTCTTCTAATAGAGCAAAGGCCTCTTCCGACATTCTGGCGAGATCAAAGTCTTTGTCTTTACCGTCGAGAAGAGCGCGCAAATGCATTTCATAAACATCTTTGGGCCACAGCTCAATCTTATTGAGCACCCCGGCGACAACTATCTCGCCGTGCATATTGACCGCTTTTTTAAGGATCGGAGGAATCGTCACCCGTCCCACCTTGTCGCACGTCATTTGATGAAGCGTCGAAAAGAAGAGGGTGAAAAACTTCTGATACTTGCCGATATGCTGCTTCGCCTGAAACTTCGCGACGATCCGTTCGATATCGCTCCGTCTATAGATGGCCAAACAGCCGCCAAGCCCCAGGGCGAGGGTGAACTCCAAAGCTCCATTCTCCACCAGGCCAAAGCGCATCGACTGGGGCAGAACAAAACGGTTCTTCCCATCCAATTTCGCTGTAACTGACCCACTAAAGAAGAACTTTCCCACGAGAGACGCCCTTGGTTTCCCACATTTTCCCACAATTTATCAGTGAATCCCATACTTCGCAATGGATTTCGGAATTTTTACCCCGAAAACTAACTCTCAAACCTCTTATTTACAAGGCGTTAAAAAAATGTGGGAAATAGTGGGAATTGAAAAATCTATTCCCGCCTAATTTTTGATAAAGTGAAGAGATCCTAGGAAAAAATCCCCCTCTCGGGTATGTAGTAGGTAACGGAGCGGAATGCCATGGCTAAGCTGACAGTAGATAATTTAGGGGTAGATGCCTCAACCCGGTACGCGC
Source organism: Parachlamydiales bacterium (assembly GCA_009885755.1). Taxonomy (GTDB): domain Bacteria; phylum Chlamydiota; class Chlamydiia; order Chlamydiales; family Rhabdochlamydiaceae; genus VFKB01. Next base: position 35,059 of record VFKB01000037.1, read on the forward strand.
AGGACCAGGTCGATTTCGACAGATCGATCATTACCGACGCGCGGGCGGCAAACCAAGCGCAAATCGACGTCACCTCCCCCTCGCAAATTTCCGAACTCGACCAGCTCCTTAATACAGATACCAAGGTCACCCCTTGGAGCACCTTCCAGGCCCCTGCGAACTTCTTCTCCCAAAAAAGCGGGCTTTTCACCTATCAAGTATGCCCTTCGATGGGGACCGACGACAAACAAGAAGCATTGATCGCTAGACTCGAAGCGAGCGTGACCTCGGCCGCGAGCATCCCTTCCTCTGACCAGGAAAATCAAAAAAACAAGCTGCTTCAGCTGTTTCAGACAACCGGTCCTTTAGATAAGGATCTCAACCGGGCGAATTCCGAACGGAACCGCTACCACAAGGGTTAATCATGAACTGGCTAGAAATTTTAGGATGGGGATCGGACCAGCTAGAAGACCTTCGCTTCGTCGGCTTCTCCTATATTAAGCAGGGGCAATACGACATCGCGCTCCGCTTCTTTGAAGCTCTCGATGTCTTATCTGAAAACACCTATGACCAGCAAACTCTCGGCGCCCTCTATCTCCAAAAAGGGGAAAATCTTCTCGCGCTCAATACCATTGAAAAAGCGTTGAAGGTTGATCCCACTCATGTTCCAACATTGCTAAACCGTGCGAAAGCGATGCTCGCGCTCGGTTATAAAAGACAAGGGATCACTGCCGCGCAATCATTGGTGAAAAATCGCGATCCGAATATCGCCAATCAAGCTTCCGCGCTGATCCTCGCGTACGAAAAATCCTAGCAGTCCATCAAAAGGTTCTCCGGATACCCCATCCTGTCCATCCTATTATCCTGTTATTTTTTTCTTAATTGAAATAACAGGATAATAGGATGGTCAGGATAAAAATAGCGTGAGTGCACAGCGTCACAAACTTTTATGAAGTAAGTCTCGCAAAAACAGAAGAATTCGCTTCTGCAACCGAACATTTTCCTGAGCAAGTTTTGACGCTGAGTGAGTTATGAGACGTTCTGAATATTTTGTTGCCCCCATTATATACGCATGTTAGGATGACATCACAAAACGAGCCACACATACACTGTGGAAAAGTTGTTCATAACCCCGGTCGAAACGCGTGCATACAAAAACTTTGCAAGATATTTGGTCAGACTTTCTCGCTTACATGCAAGAGCGTTGCTCTGCGACCGAATATCAAAATTGGCTCTCCCCCATCGTTCTTGTCGAAAGCACAAATGAAATGCTCACCATCGAAGTGCCGAACATCTTCGTGCAAGAGTATCTCCTCGACAATTACAAAAAGGATTTAGCCGCATTCATCCCGACGAAGCCGAATGGCGAACTGCTGCTGAACTTTGTGATCGCGGAGCAAAAGAAAAAGCCTGCCGCACCGATGATTTCAACTCCTGCGCCCGCCTCGGAAGAATCCGCTCCCGCTTCATTTCACGAGGTGAAGCTCAATCCTCACTATGTATTCGAACATTTCATCGAAGGCCCTTCCAATCAATTTGTGAAATCAGCGGCGCTCGGCGTCGCAAACACCCCCGGCAAATCGTACAATCCCCTATTCATCCACGGCGGCGTCGGCCTCGGCAAAACACACCTGCTGCATGCGATCGGCCACTTTGCCAAACAGCACAACAAAAAATTGCGGGTGCAGTGCATCACCACCGAAGGATTCATCAACGACCTCGTCGATAATTTGCGCAATAAAACGATGGACAGGATGAAGCGGTTCTACCGCTCTCTAGATATCCTTCTCGTCGACGATATTCAGTTTTTACAGAGCCGCCTCAACTTCGAAGAGGAACTCTGCAACACCTTCGAGAGTTTGATCAATAATAACAAACAGATCGTGATCACAAGCGATAAGCCGCCGGGCCAGCTCAAACTTTCCGAGCGGATGGTCGCGCGGATGGAATGGGGTCTCGTCGCGCACGTCGGCATCCCCGACCTCGAAACGCGCGTCGCGATTTTACAGCATAAAGCAGAAGTGAAAGGGATCCGCATTCCCCACAAAGTCGCCTTCTTTATCGCCGAGCACATCTTCAATAATGTGCGGCAGCTTGAAGGAGCGCTCAATCGCTTGACGGCCTATTCGCGTCTCATGGGCCATGAGGTAACCGAAGAGATCGCCCAAAAATCGCTCGGCGAAATGATGGGGCCCTCTTCTCAGAAAAAAATCTCTGTCGATAACATCATGAAAAGCGTCGCCACCTTATATGAAGTAAAAGTGAGCGATCTATGCAGTACAGCGCGCACCAAAGATGTCGCTTTCCCCAGACAAGTGGCCATGTACCTCGCCAAAGAGCTTATTAACGATTCCCTCATGAAGCTTGCCGGCGCTTTTGGGGGCAAAACGCACTCGACCTTGCTGCACGCTTGGAAAAAAATTGGCACACAGGTAGAAACGGATGAAAGGCTACGCAAACAAATCCAAATGGCGCGCCGCAACTTGGAGGCATAGTGAACCTATCCAGCTATTGCAATGGTTCTATTTTTGATCCTTTTGGCATCTTCGATCTCTGCTTTCTCAGCCATGTGCTTTTCACATTGCCTTCGAAAGCAGAAATCAAATCTGCTCAAAAGTCTCTAAAAACATTTAACATTGCAACAGCGGGATAGGTTCAAATGTTCAAGAAATATGCAAAGAACTTCCTAGAAAAAGAGGTCTCTCTTCCCCATAATACGGCGACACTTCCCGAGAGCTCCTTTTTTGATACCCATGAAGAAGTGACCACGCTCATTGCCCAAGAGGTCACTATTAAGGGGGAACTGACATTCACCACCTCACTGCGCATCGACGGAATTTTTGAAGGAGAGCTCATCTCCAGCGGTACGCTCATCGTGGGCCCCACCGGTTTTGTCAAAGCCAATATCAATCTTCAAGAAGCTTTTATTTCCGGCACGGTCGAAGGCGATATCACAGTGACAGAGCGGCTTGTGCTCCGCGGCAGAGCGAGCGTCACCGGCACGATTACAGCCCCGATCATCAGCGTCGATGAGGGCGTCTCGATCGTCGGCCAAATGCGGATTGCCTCGGCCCCCGCAGCACCAGAAACCCCGGATGAACCTACCGGACTAGTGTTCTAAAAAACAAAAAGTTAGAGCATAAATCTTCTTGGGAAATCCTTCTTGCAGCACTTCTGCGCAACGCTTGAGCGTTGTTCCCGTCACATGGAAATCATCGATCAGCAGGACTGTTTTTCCCGAAATATCCTCCCGCTTCTTCCACCTAAAGGCCCCCTTATTAAGGAGGCGCCTCTGCTCAAGGTTTAAACCTTCTTGAGAATAATCGGCGCTCCTCCGCCTCAGCAACTGTTTCACCGGCCTATTAAGGAAAGCCCCCATTTCTTCACTCAACATTAAACTGGTGCTGTGGCCGCGCATGAGCCGATGGACAAGAGATTGCGCGACTGGGACAATCAGATCAGGAAGAGGCCACTGTAAATGATCCCACTGCACGACCATAAAGGCGGCCATTGTTTTGGCAAGACCGCGGCTGCCATAGTTTCTAAAATCGCGCACCAGATCCGCAGCTGGCCCACACCTCTCAAAAGTGGATGCTACTTCCATCACATGCTTCTTTTTCACTTCCACAGCGGCATGAGGCAATAGGTCCAAGAGGCTGAGACAGCTCCGGCATAATACATGACCTTCCGTCCCCTCTCTGCAGTGGAGGCACATCGATGGATATATGAAGCGTTTCAAAAAACCGAGCATAATGCGGGCCATTAAATTTCAGTCCATCATCATGCCTTCTCCCTCATTTTACCGAAAATGCTAAACTAAGTGCATACATGCGCTACTCATACACCCCCAAAAAACTATTTGCTTAAAAACTTTTTTAAAATACAATCCGCACATGCGGGAAGATGGCGCGAATGCTAGAGAGTTCTTCTGACTATTAATCTGTAGTAGAAATTCAGAACATCAACAACTGTGAGTCAAAAAGGGAGAAAAGGATATGCCAAAATTGGTCGCGACACTCTCTTCTCTGGATTTTTTATACGCCCTTGGCACAGGCGCCCTCAACGCTGACGAATTTTCAAATACTCAGAATCCATCTTCTGCGGAAGCCCCTGTGCACTATACTCTCATTGCGACAAGCTGCGAGCCAGAGAAATGCGAAGATGAGGCGTGTGAAGACGATTCCATCGCTAACCAAATCAGAGGCCCGCATCTTAATTCGAGAGACAAATTTGCTCTGCTCGCCGAAAAAACAGATCAACGCGCAGAATCAAGTGTTATGTCCTAACGTTCGTTAAAAGGAATAAGTCACGTTGAGATTAACCCCATAGAAATTGTACGTGTTCTCAGGTAATCCCAACGGGATTCCAGCGGACGTCTTCGCGGTCGAGTGCCCATCTTGCCATCTTTCATAAAATGGGATCACAGACAGCATCCAGTCGCCGCATTCGTTCAGATTAAAGTTGAAAGGAACTTCGACGAGAAAATTTCCAAATGTGTAGGAGAGATCCCAGCACGTCCCGCCCAGAGGTTCTATCTTAACCGTTGGGAAAATCTGCGGCATCCATTGAAAGTTCAGACCGACAGAAAACCACGAATTAAAGTCATACTCCGACAAGAACCCAAGCGGTGCATAAAATTCATAATAGCGGAATTTCAAAGAGGTGGAACTACTCAAGAAGGGAGGGAAAAAAGAGCCGTTAAAGATTGGAGCGCTAGAAGAAGAGGCCTCAAGATGATGCCCCAAATATCTAAAGCCAAACCCCGTGTACGCCGTGAAGAGCATGCAATCGCAAGACCAAGTGTACCCAATTCTTTCCGCGGTGTTCACATCACATAAGGTGCGCTTGCCCGCCGATCCCTCCATGGTCCCTTGCCGCCAATCTAATTCAATCGCAGCATAGATCGCATTCTCAGGGCGGTATTCATATTTGCCGTGCACGCCTCCCATATTTCCATTAAACGACGGATCGCCTTTGGGCTTAAAGTTCACACGGGTGTAGTTTCCTCCCACAGTGAGGAAAGAATCAAAAGGAAGTGCGATACCTTGAGCGGAGATCTCTCCGAGGCAAGCTAATGAGGCAGAAAGTAGAAGCGCTGAGCGTAAATTTTGCATGATCATCTTCTTGTTTTTAAAATATTACCTTCATGCTATTCTACTGATTCTTTTAATTTTGCAAAGGGAAATCCTATGAAGCGCTCAGTGCTCTTGATCTTTTCATTGATCCATACAATTGTGTTTGCAGCGACACCGTCGAGAAATTTTCTCACCAATTTTTATGACGAATTTCTCTTAGAGCAGAAGCAATATCTAGCGGCAGGTCAATTGACATCCCCTGCACCGACGGGCTACGTTCCTTTTACAATCGTTAACAACAGCACGTTTGCCGATACCGATATTTATATTCTGATTTTGACCAACTCGCTCACGCAGATCATCACATTCAACAATGTAAGCGGCCAAATGCTCGGCGCCAACACCTCGCCTCCGCCAAGCACCTACGTTTCGCAAGCGGGGTCGGGCTCCTATAACCTCAACTACTTTCTTAATACAGCTACCGGCACCTACACATTTTATCTGCCGAGCACAGTCAATATGAACGCTTCAAGAATTTATTACTCGGTCGGTCAGCCCATCGATTGGTTCATCAATTCGGGCGGCGCCGTGATCGTCCCTCCGCAAGATTTTGCAGATCCGTCGCAAGATGGCTACTACACACTCTTCGATAAACAAGAGTTTACAATGGACGCGAACGATCGGTTCGTGATGAACCCCACGCTCGTCGACTATTATGGGCTCCCCGTTTCGTTCTCGATCAGTTATTTGGATTATTCACAGTCTACCCCGGTCCAGACGACAGCCTATGCTGGGCTTCCTCCAACCCTCTCAAGCTCTACGATCTTTGCAAACTACGCCGCCGCAGTGGCGCCGCTGCCAACGACTCCCGCCGGCGGAACAAAGCCTTATTGGAGTGGGCTTAATCTAAGTTATACGCCTCCCAGCGGCTCGAGCGGCCCGCTGCGGGTCCTTTCTCCAAGCTCTGGGATACAGACTAATTCCCCTTTGCTCGTTAATCCCCTCTTCCCAATCAATTACTTCCTGACAAACACCTACACCAATTGCGACTGGCTCACGACCGTCTGGACCAACGGTGCGACCCTTTATGTTGATCTTTCCACCGCAGGCCCCGGTTACGGCGTCGCCGAGGGCATAGTGGATATGTCGGGAAATTTTAATTTTACTGCGCTTACAGGCACTGGAACTGGCTCCACCCTGGTCCTCCCCCTGCCTACATCCTCCAGAGCATTTTTCACCTCTACACTTTCCGACTACCTTCCCGCTCCAACCATCACAGGAGATCCGAATGTCGCTACGGCCATCTGGCAAGGCTTTTCCGCAGCGGTCATTTCGGGCATCTACCCTCTATCAACAACTCAAAGCACACCCTTGAGCCAATCGTATATCCGCCAGCAAACGCTATTCACAAACAATCCCGGACTCTGCACCGGCCCTTGGTATGATTTTTATTCAGGCACGTTCATTGGGATGGGGAGCAGCCCCTATCTCAAATTTTATACGACTCCCTATGGAGATTATTTAGGAACCGATGGGACGATCACTGTGACAAATATTGCGAACGCCGGGGCGGCTGTGACGGTGACCCTCGGAAATATGTCCTCCATCCCCGTTCCCAATCCATTCAACGACAACAATATGTATACGGTAACCTTCACTCCACCATCCGCCAATGCCACTGTCACATTTGGGCCTAACCCCGACTTTACTTCCAACCCCGCTCCCACTCCAAATGTGCCCATCCCCAACGTTGTGGGATCAACCATGTATCTAGGCGTAACCTATATATCGGGGCCCTATGCGGGAAAAATATGGGGCGTGCAGATCATTCCATCGGCGCCGACAGTAAAACCTGCGCTCCCCATCCCTTCCACGATGTCTTTATCGGGAGGGCCAGGCAGCACATTGACGATTACAGTAGGCGGATAGCCTACTGTAAACTGTAGGTCGGCTTGTCCAGAGAGCCGCGGACGGAGAGCGTGAACGATTCGGTGATCTTGAGAAGCACGTTCTGTTTCATCCTCAGGTCGACCTGCAAATTCCCATCGAGATCGAGGAAGGAGTTCGCTGAATCGGAAGCAAGATAAAACTCTGAACGCTTCCCTTCGCTATATGTATTTTTTAGATCGACGAGAAAGCATTTTCCGCCTCTAAGCACGAAATCCATTTCACCATGGATCGGGGTAAGAATGCCAGGATCGAGCCCCAAGTTTTTCAACGTCTCGATCGGCGCCTCTAAAGGATGGGAGTCTTTTCTAAAGGCATTGGTGAAGTGGAGGCTTCCTTTTCCCGTGAACGAAAGGCTGTTTCCTGCAGTACCTGTGAGATCGAAGAGGCTCAGCTGCCGGATCACCAGCGGCTTGAACTCACTCGCTTTTTTCCCGCGCTCATGCAGAAGAGAAGGTTTGAAATTGTGCAGCTGGACGATCGGCGCTTCCACAATTCCCTTTTCTACTTTGATCTTTTTGACAGTGAGCTCGCCCGCTTCATCGATCACGGAGAGGTTGCGCAGCAGCAAGCGATCTAAATAAAGGTCGGCCTCGGCCTGCAGTTGATCGAGCTGGAATCCGAAGACATCGAAATCTTTTCCGCGCAAGGTTCCTGTAAAGCGGCTTTTTTCCCAAGAGACATTGTCCACAATGAGATTGCCCTTGAGCTCATAGCCGCCGCCCACTTTGTAATTCTTCAGACTCTTTTCCAGCTCATGGGGAAAAAGGACTGCTGCGCGGTCCATATCGATTTGGACAGTGCCGCTAAGGACAGTGGCGTGGCCTAAGTTGACATCAGTATTGCGGATGAGCTGCGCATTAAGGCCGCTCACCTGCCCCTGAATACTTTCTACAATGAGCCCTTCGGGAGCGGATCTAAAAAGAAGTTTTAATCCCGTCGGCGCCGATGGGTCTTGCAAGGTGACCGCACCGATCAGATCGGAAGAGGATTCTGTTTCCAGAGTGAGGTCTCTGCCCAGCCATTTGCTGCGGAGGCGGAAGCGGTTTGTTTCATAATCCCATACAATATTCTTGAGGTCGCAGCCAAAGGAACCGATCCCATAATGGCCATCTTTCAGATAACCTTCGATCTGCACCGTCTCCGGTCCGCAGGTGAAGTTGGCGCCGCCTGATAGGTGGTAGCTCCAATTTTTGGGAAGCGAGGAAGAAGAGAGATCGCTCCACGCGATGAGCGACTGGATCATCGCTGCGGAAAGAGCAAAAGTTCCTTTCGTACCCTGCCACTCTCCACGATGGGGATCAAAGCTGAGTAAATCCATCGCGAGGCGCGCGGTGAGCTTCATGTTAGCTTTTCCAAGGAGGCGCAGATCGACGTCGCTGAGCTTGATGCCTGTGTCTTTAGAGTAGAACAGTTTTAAGGGGCCTTCGTTTTTAATTTGGAGCGGTGCTGGCTCTGAGCATTGAGCCGTCAGCGTGAGAGCGCCTTCTAAGGTCTGATGGGAGAAGTCGATGAGCACTTCTCCTTGAGAATGGACAATGCCGGTCAATTTTTTGAGCGCATCGAGTTGGAGCCATTGATGAGCCTTGGCGACATCGAGCTGCAGCGAGGAGATATGGGTTACGAATTGCTTTTTATCTTCGCGGTATAGCCCATCTCCTTTAAGGAAGAGTTGGTTCCAGGTCAGTTCCAATGAAGGGAAAATGAGCGTATCCTTTTGCTCGACAAAGGTCGTTTTGAGCAAAAGATCGTCCGCTTGACAATTTTCAATGATCCACTGGTTCCCAATTTTTTCTCCCTTTAAGGTGAACTGATGCACGTGGGAGTCTTGAATGACTAGGTCCTTGCCGCCGGCTTGAAAGGAAAAACTCTGCAGCGAATCGTCATAATCAATTTTAGCTTGGACCGTTCCGTCGAGCTTCATCTCTTCGAGCGATTCAAACGCGAAATCGGCGTGCGGGAAAAATCCGCTATCCTTCAGAAACTCGGCCGCCGCCGCAAAATCCTGACAGCGCAAGACCGGCTGCATTTCAAGCGCATGTAAGCGCCCAGCGCGCAAAGCGCAGCGGGAGATATGGAGCCTAGACCCAAAAAAGTGGGTCTGGTTACGCACGAACGAGAGGTCTAATTCTCCGGCTGCAGCTTCGAGCGCGCCGCCCGAAATCCGCGCAAGTTCCGCGGCTCCTTGGAGCAGCTGAATATCAAACGCCCACCGCGGCTCCTCTCCATTTTTAAAGGAGAAATGCTCGGCATTGAGCTGATAGACATGGTCCTTCTGCAACACCAGATCGCCCATGCAGTTTTCGAGATAAAAGAGATCTGTGGTCGAATCAAAATGGACTTGAAGGTTGAAATTTTTCAGCTCCGTCTGCGGATTCAATGCCGCGGCTACTTGGCTCATCGTAGCGTGCAGCGACCAGTTGACCTCATCTTTCTTGGAGTGCAGGGAAAAACCGTTCTCCCCAATAAAGACTTCCCCGAGGACCGTTCCTTGGACCGGAAGATGCAACGAAAAATGTTCCATCACTTTAAGAGCGCTCGCAGCGCCTCCGCAGATCGAATGGGTCGCGATCGTGAGTTCGCCCGGCTGAAACAAAAGTTTTCCATCGAAGTGGAGCCCTTCGCATTCCGCTTTCACATTTTCCACATGGACCTGGCTTCCATCAAAATAGAGATCGGCGCCAATGTTCTTGAAGAGGAGATTGTGCCCTTTTTCTAAACAAGTAGCGCCTTTCAGAGGAACTGTTCCCATCCAATGATCTTTAGAAAAATCGTAAGTGATCAGAGCCCGCCCTTCAGTGTTGAGAAGAAGAGGATCTTTTTCTCCAAGTTCTTGGACTGCGATTTGAAGTTTTGGATGTGTCACCTCGATGCCGCTTCCTTTGATATAGGACTGCAACTGGTTGCGGTCGAAGGTGCCGAAAAAATCGAGCTCCCCTGTCAGCGTTGTCTCAGGTAGCGCCCACTGAACACAGGGCCCATAAACGGCATTAGTTAGCGATTCGCTGCGGAACCATCCATTCGCAAAATCTTTGAAGCTAAAGAGCTCTTCGATGTCAAATCCAAACTCCACCTTTTCTTTGCCAAACTCTGCAATACCGGAAATGACAAATCCCCGCTCAAAGGCTTTCAGCGAAGCGTTAAAAACTGCGGGGCTGTCCGGATAAGCAAGTCCGAGGTCCTCGTGGACTAAGCTAAAAAATGGACGGCATGTTGAGATGCACTGCATAGAGATCTCAGCGCCAAAGTAGGGCCCTCTGCACTCCATTTTTCCCGGCATCCCAAAAAAGGTCCCAGTCAAAGTCGACGTCTGTAAAACTCCTTCTTTGATCTCATAGACCAAGCTCAAATCGGTGCACGCTCGGTTGGTGAACGGCACGTTGTCCAAAGCGACGGCCCCGTTTTTACACACCGTTTTAAAGTGGGTGACCTGCCATTCCTTATCTTCATCCCGCTCAAAGAGCCCTTCTCCGGTGATCTCCTCAAGTCCCCCTTCCGCAAGAGAGATGGGAAGCTGGAAAGCAACCGCTTTGCCTAAAAGATTTTCGAGTTGGAAGCGGACCGCTTGCCCCTGCTCTATCCACGCCGTCATTTTGCCTTGGAACTCTCCTTGGGTCAGTTGGAGCTCATGCGCAATCGGGTAGGAAAAGGAGACTACGTCCTGAACCATTTCGATATGGTCTTGATCCAAATTTTTGATGTCGGCTTGGATGACGTAGTTGCCCGACTCCAAACTGCATAAAGAGATAAAGGTCTGAAGTGCCTCTTTTTCTCCGCGGGCGAGCTCGAGGGCGAGCTCCAGCCAAAACGTGTGGTCCTCTTCAGCCGTTCCCTTTCCTTCTAGCGTCAGCGGATATTGTTTTTCTTTCTGCCGGAGCAGTCCACTCATCTGAATAGCGGGATCCGTTTCAGGATCTAGACCAATTTGAGCGGCGAGCTGCGATAAGCCCCACTCCCCCTGCACAAAAGGCTCGCAAAAGAGAACTTCGCCCCCTTGAAGCGTCGCCGTCGCTAATACCTGTTTCCAAAATGGGATGTTGCCGCCTACCCCTTCCGGATAGTTGAAGCGTCCACCGAACGCTTCGGCCTGCAAGTGGATCCCTAAATGAGTATTGGTGAGCGCAATGTCCTTCATCTCGACTTGGCACACAATACTATGAAATTCGTCAGGCAATGAAAGATTGAGAGTTCCTTCCAATTCGATCTCGCCTTGCACATGCTCCCACCCTTCCGCGAACTCCGGTTTAAAAAATCCGACCAAGTTCATTAAAGGACCGCAGCCAATATTCTGCAGCTTCACTTTGGAGATCAGCTGCTGCTGATCGATCCTTAAGTCCGTTTTAAAAATGGTAAACAGCTCCAGATCGGGATCTAGCGACAACGTAAACGATCCCATCTCATCGCGGGGGGCCTGGCTCGTGAATCCAAAATAGAAACGTCCGTTCTCGGGAATTTCTAAAACGCCCTGCTCCACATCCACTTTTAGCCCATGGAAGCGCTGGGGGACCAGCGCTGAGAACACCGTTAAAGGATTTTGCGCGACATCGCCCTCTTTTAAAATGAGCTGCGGATGAACCGCCTTCAAGTGCGTCTCGATATACATGCCGGTGAAGTCGATATGAAAACCCACTTCCATCTGATCGACCTGCAGCCCATATCCCTCTTGATCTAAAGCAACCTGAGAAAGATGGAACTTGCCCTCTTCCCAATGGAGATTTTCATAGGCCACTTCGGAAAGAAATACGCGCAATGCGGATCTCGCTCCCGTCTCCAAAAGCGCATGGCGGAAAAACACCGACACTAAAAGGAGGCCCAAAAAGGAGAGAAAGAAAAGCTGCTTTCTTTTTCGTGATTGTACTGACATGTAGCTATACCGTTGCTAAGATTGTGACAGGATCATACATATCCGCCTTTATGACAGATTCAGAAAAAAAAAATAAGAGGAAATTGCAAAGCGGGCAGGGCGCAGGACATTCCATTGACATGGTCCCCGAGTTCTGATCCATGGTAAATACGAGAAATGGAAGCAAAGCGGTTCTGTAAATGAGGACTCCTCGAGGAATTGAATTCATCCAATTACAAATGAACCGCCCCCTTCATCAGGAGGCGGTAAGAAGGATCAGTTCTGAATGATCTCATTGTTGAGTTGCGTCACGAGAGGCGTGCCGCCGCTCACTGGAAAACTGCTTTCATAACTCCCATCCGGGTGGAAAGGGTTGAAGTTATAATGCAACATGACAGTCCATGAAGTCGACGTGGTCGACGGCAGTGGATTAGCAAACCAGCCAAAAGGGATCATATAACGCTTGCTTGCATAGACAAACGCGAGCTTACCTTGGGGGATAGGAATCAAAGAGGTATAATCCTGAGGCCGTACAGAATCATAGGCCGCAGTACTGAAATAATGATCGCTGCGCAACGTCATTAGTTGTTTAAACATTTGATCATGGTCCGCTTGCAAGTCTATGGCAGATTGTTTGGCGAAAGCTTGCTGCGCCGGACTATAATTAGAGGATAGAGCCGCCTCTCCATATTGAGTGATCAGGCAGCGCAAAAGGTTGATTGCCCCAGCGGTCCATTCCGCAGAGATGATCCCATTTTGATAGTTCCCCCCATTTCCATTACCATCTTGATCTGAGTAACCTACACCCCATATTGTTCCATCAGGGCCATAGTAACCACCCCAAGATTTTATACTTTGCCAAGCGTTATAGCAGGCTCCAAAACCAAACCACTCATCCACCTGAGGCTGTCCTAAAACAGAAATCCCCCATGTTGTCACATCGACCGCTTTTGGCTCTATCGTAGGCTGCCAAGCTGGTTCATTGGGTTTATTAGCGAGGCCCCCCTGTAAGAAAGTTCTTGATGTTGCGTCCCAGGCGCTGCTCTTGAAAAAGCTTAATATCCCCTGGGTTTGTACACCTTGAGGAGTCGTGCCCCCATGGATCATCGTATCTATCATTTTTAATGCTGTTTGGATTTGTCCTTTTTGATCTGGGCTTAAATCCGCTTCATTTTGCACTTCCTCTTGCAAGATTTTTTGCATGAGCAAAAGACCGCTTAAAGCGGACGCGTTATTTTCTACTGAAATTTCAAAAGGATCGACTGGATTTGTCCCTTGATTGCCAATGCTTCCCGCGCATGCATAGTAAATCGCTCCTAGAGGCGATTGCATAGCGGCAAGTGCATTTAATACCCCTATCGCATTTTGTACTGCATTAGAAGCAAAAGGAACATACGTTTGCTTTCCCGCTGATTCATTCAGTCGAGCTAGATGCAAAGGTCCAACAAGAAACCCCCAAGCATTTTCGCCAGTGATCGGTTTCCAATCCATCCAGGTCACCTGCCCTACATGATAATTAGACGGAAGAGTTCCTCTCACACTGATAGAAGAGCCGTAAGGAGTCCCATAAATCGGATCTGTCGACAACCAATTGCGCGTCACCATACGGAAAAAATAGGCGTTTGCAGGTGTTGTAATCGACTCTCCATTGTACGAAAATGTCCCGTCCCCCTGTGTAGTTGCCCGATTAGCATTTTCTGACGGGGTATCGCCATTCCCATCATATCCAACAGACAGTAAAAGGTTTTGATTCCCCGCTAAATCAAAATAGGCAGGCTGCGCTTCCGCTTTTGCATATACTCCAAGTGCGATCTGCCAGCAGGCTGCATCGTAGATGTCCGTCCCATTGTACACATTGATCCGTTCCACCTGTAAATCACTTCCAGGAGAGGAAGGATCCGCAATTGGGGTAAGTGTATAGGTATTGGAATCATACTGATCGATGACTGTAAGATCATTTCCTGGGAGTGTTCCTACATATTTCCCCCAATAATCAGCGGTGCTGTAATAACTAAGAGGCAGCAGCTTTCCTGAAAGAGCTCCGCACGTTCCATTATAGACAAATCCTACAGAAGACTCTGCAGATGTTAAAAAACTGATCGTCGCTTGAATTTCCATATCCGATTCGATCGGAGGAAAATTCTGCGCACATAACAGCACTGTACTGAAGGTAAATGCCCCCAGTGTGACTTTTGCCATCGCATTTTTTTTCATAAAATCTCACGTTAAATTTCAAATACGCTATATTTTTCAATTATTAATCAGCAAAAGTCAAGGAAAGTTTTAACGGTAATTGACTGCGTGATGAGCCGCGATTGGCAAAGCGAGTTTTGCGTTTTCCCCTTAAGAAGGAAATAATTGCTGGCACTTTTTCTGGATCTCTTCGACAGCCTGTTTGCTCTCGAGAGTGGTGATATCGCCTAGAGGCTGGCCGCTGTAGGCGTTCCTCAAAAGACGGCGCAGAATTTTTCCGCTCCGATTCTTTGGCAGCTCTCCCACAAAGAGTACCGATTTGGGGCGCGCGAACGGCCCTGCATTTTTCACGATGGTGTTTTTGATCGACTGCTCGAGCTCTGAGCCTTCTGCAAATCCCTGCTTCAGAACAACAAACATGACAATCTCTTCCCCTTTCAGCTCGTCAGGGACGCCAATCGCCGCCGCTTCTGCCACAGCCACATGCTCAACCGCCATATTTTCTAATTCTGCGGAACCGATCCGGTGGGCAGCGACCTTGATCACATCATCGATGCGTCCGTAGACCCACACGTAGCCATGCTCATCAAAGCTCGCGCCGTCGCCGGTGAAGTAATACTTTCCGTCCCATTTATCCCAGTAGGTCTTGTGAAATTTATCTTGATCCCCGTAGATGCCTCTCAGCATTGAAGGGTATGGTTTTGTGATGGCGAGCAGCCCCTTTTCGACCCGATTTCCCTCTTCGTCCAAGATCGCGATCTCATAGCCGGGCAAAGCGCGCGTCACCGACCCCGGCTTGAGCGGGATCAGTCCAGGAAGCGGCGCGATAAAAAATGTTGCCGTCTCCGTTTGGAACCAGGTATCGACAATCGGCGCTTTTCCTCCGCCCACATAGTCCCGATACCAATTCCACACTTCCGGATTGATCGGCTCGCCGACAGATCCTAAAAGGCGAATCGAAGCGATGTTGTGCTTTTGGATCCACTCCTCGCCCCATTTTACGAACGTTCGAATGAGCGTGGGCGCCGTAAAAAAGATCGATACTTTGTGCCTTTCGACGATCTCCCAGACTCTATCTTTTTCAGGGTACTCGGGAGCCCCTTCGTAGATCACCTGGGTCGCCCCATTAGAGAGAGGTCCATAGACGGCATAGCTCGTACCCGTGATCCATCCCATATCGGCGGTGCACCAGTAGACATCGCTGTCCTTAATATCAAAAACCCATTTGAACGTGTTGTGCACACCGACCAAAAAACCGCCGGTGGCATGCATGATCCCCTTCGGTTTGCCCGTCGTCCCCGATGTATAGAGCAAAAATAGCAAATCCTCAGAATCCATCAGTTCAGGCGCGCACTCTGCGCTCACTTGAGTAGAAATCTGATCATACCAAACATCTTTTGTAGCGGCCGCAACAGACAAGCCCGTCCGCTTAAAGACCAAAATATTTTCTACGCAGGGCGTTTCAGCGACAGCCTCGTTCACCGTCTCTTTGAATGGAATGACTTTGCCTCGGCGGTATCCCCCATCGACGGTCATCACCAATTTTGCTTGGGCATCCAAAATCCGGTCGCGCATCCCGCCGGGGCCAATCCCTCCGAAAATCACGAGATGGACAGCACCCACCCGCGCACAGGCGAGCATCGAGATCACCGTCTCAAGTGAAATCGGCATGTGGATCGCGACGCGGTCCCCTTTCTTAATGCCTAATTTTTTTAAAACATTGGCGCAGCGGGAAACTTCCGCCAGAAGCTCTGAATAAGTGATCTGTTTGGCGTCCCCGTTTTCCCCTTCCCAGAAATAGGCGACCTTGTCTCCTTTGCCTTGCGCAATGATGTGGTCGAGGCAGACGTATGAAGCATTCAGCTTGCCGCCGAGATACCATTTAGCGAAGGGGGCTTTCCACTCAAGCGTCTGATCCCACGCTTTAAACCAAGGGATCTCGCGGGCGCGGTTGTCCCAAAATTGTTCGAACCCCACCTCTTCCGCTTCTTTGAAAAGGCGGTCGCAATTTACGTTGGCCTGAGCGACAAAATCGGCCTCCGGATAGATGAGCGCACCTTTCTCTGTTTCAGTTACGTTCATATTAGGAGATAAGGTTGAGATATTCTTGAAGGTTGAGAAGCTGGTCGGCTTCTGAAGGATTCGTCAGTTTGACTTTGAAGAGCCAGCCTTCGGTTTCGGGCGCAGCGTTGACCTTTTCTGAAAAGTGGCTAAGGTTCTGGTTGATCTCCACAATTTCCCCGCTAACCGGCGTATAGACATCAGCGGCAGCCTTTGTAGACTCGAGTACGGCGGCCGCTTCCCCTTTTTTCAACTGTTTTCCCAGCATCGGCAATTCAATGTAAACGACATCTCCAAGTTCCTTTTGTGCGTGGTGCGTGATGCCCACCGTGCCAATGCCATTTTCTACTTTGATCCACTCATGCGATTCGGTGAATTTCATT
Organism: Parachlamydiales bacterium; assembly: GCA_009885755.1. GTDB lineage: Bacteria > Chlamydiota > Chlamydiia > Chlamydiales > Rhabdochlamydiaceae > VFKB01. Next base: position 51,540 of record VFKB01000037.1, read on the forward strand.
ATCCTTTCCTCATTTTCAAAGTTGCCCACAAGCTAGGATGCTGCGGGATGCCATAAAATCTGGAGGAGACCACAAAATGTTGCGGCTCTCTCCGCAGTCTATTCAACCGGTAGGTAAACCCGATCCGATCAAATAAAGTTGTATCATATCCATGAAGACATTGTGAAGAAATGAAAATATGCACGCGGTAATTGGATTTTCCAAAATCTGTCTTCACATCGATCCCTTTCGGATCGCAGAGCGGATGCCGATCTTCGGTCCGAAATTGGGTGATCTCGCTTCCCCCTTCTGGAGTGATGAAGAAATGGTGGCAGAACTGGTGGGGAAAGCCCGCATTTTTTAGGTCGCGGGTATCGATGAAGAGTTCGACGCTGTCGCCCTCGGCAAATTCCTTGTCAAAAAGAACTTCAGCGAGGATCCCCTCTGGATTCCATGCCAGAGCGACTTGGCCGAAACTCTCCTCTCCAAACCACTTGGACGGGTCGGAAAGGAGATATGTTTTAAAAGGAAACAGCACCTTGCCGTAGTTCAGATCCGCTGAAAACCGAAAAAAGTGAATGGGCACGAGCGGCTTAACTTCTTCGAGAATCATGCGCTGGTTTTCCGCTGCTGCACTCTCTGTTCCAAAACCGGAAGCAGATCGCGCACCATTTTTTTCTTCGCCTGGGCGATCAGCGCCTCTCTATCCCGATCCATCTCCTCTTCATAAGGAACTTGTCCTTGCTTCCTATCGATGAGATGGAAAAAGCCCATCGCGCCATGATCTTTTACAGTAAGGGCCGACCAATCTCCCACAGTTTTTGCGAACAGCTCTTCGGAATCGAAGAATCCGCGGTCTTGACGTTTGATCTCGAGTTCTTTTTTCTCCAACGGCCAAAGCCCCTGGGGAGCGCTGCCCAGCGCCAATTCTTGATTCTGGGTTCTCATGAAGTGGAACAAACGGCGGCTGGCGAAAAAGTCCATCGATGTCTCATCAGGAAGCTTCCGGCCCGCTTGAACGTAATCTTTTTCGATCGCCTTTAGCAAGTCTCCGTAATTCCTCTTGGAAACAACCTCGTCAAACGTCGGATCCTTGAGCACATCGCCTAAGGGGGCAAGCTTCTTCTCCGAAGGTTTTTCTTTATTTACGATCCGATAATAGTGCTTTCCATCTTCTGAATAAGAGGAGAGATCGCCGGCATTCAAAAGATCTGCCACCGTTTGCGGGTTAGCAATTCCATCTAAAGGAACTTTCCCCCCTTTAAGACGGATCTTCAGCGACATAGGGCGGAGCTGCGCTTTCGCAAGCTCATCCTCCATCCACTCGGGATGATTATTAATGATGCGCGACCGCACAAATTCATCGATGCTCAAACGTTCTTTCGGATCTAGCTGATCCAATGCAAAAAATCGCTCATCGCGTGTACTGGACAGCATCGATACCACGCTAGGAAAGGCGTTCTTGATCTCTTTCCAGTGAGCTTCGTCGAGTTCCCACTCCCAGGTATCTTTCAAACTGATCCGATTTTCCAGAGCGCTCTTTTTTACAGAGGCAACTTCGACCGTATAGACTTTTTCAATCAGCTCCGGATGTTTCTTCTCCACTTGCTCAAGCGGCAAAAAGTGCTGGGGCAGCTCTAAACTTTTGCTGGAAGCGCCGCAAGCAGCTTCGATATAATACTGAAATTTTTGCAGATCTAAATAGGATTTAAGCTGAAGCTCTTGTGGAAGTTGATACGCGACGACATCGACCGTTTCCCCATTGACACGCGCACGCTGTTGATAGGGCGCCGCATCGAGGACCACCTCTTTTTCCACGCTATTGGTATATTTTTTAAAGAGCATCGCTTTGCGCCATACCTTCACCGCTTGTCTTTCCTCTAATCCGATGATGTGAAGCTGCTGCGGGAAGTAGGCCTCCGCGAGCTCAGGTGTGAGGTCTCGCTTCTCGCGAACAAGCCCTTCATATAAATTGTGGAGCAGATCGGCCTTCGCCTCATCCCAAGAAACTTGGATACCCTTTTCTTCGGCAATGGTGGCACCCTCGAGAACACGGTCGATCACAAACCCGACCAGCTTATCTCCAAACCAATCGCTCTCACCATGAAAACCGAACAGCGCTAAATCCCCTTGGGCCAGCGCCGGGTCAGGAACCACATCGCCTGAAGTATTTTGTTGGTACTGTAAAATATGGCGGACGAGCTCAGGCGGGCATGCCACTTGGTCCATGTAAAGTTGGAGCAGGGTGCCAAAAGCCCCCGGCGACACCTCTTTGTCTTTGATCTCCTTTAAATGCTCGGCCATTTCCGGGGAAAAATGGGCCCAGACAGCGGCGGCGTTTAAAAAGGGAGCTCGCGGATGGACATAGGGGCGGAAGCGCTTCGCTTTATCGAGCCGCTCTGCCACTTCATCGCGGATCTCTGCAAAATGGTTCTGGGCCACTTGGGCGACCAGACCCGTTTCAATCCACTCATTTTGAAAGAGATGGCCGTGCAAAAAGTTAGGAACACGTTCATTATTAGACACCAAGCGTGCCAAAACTTCCTCCTCGCGGAGCTCTCTCACCTGACCGCCGTCGCCCTGCATCGCCCCATAGGAGCCGAAAAAGGAGAAGGACATGATCACCACGACAGCGATGATGCCAAAAAAATATTTTTGATAGTTCCGAAAAAACTGCAGCATACAACCCCTTATTAAAGGTGTGATTTTATCTACGCTTAGGAATAATTTAAAGGGCGAATTTTAGGGTAGATACCGCCCTCTTCAAAAATCAATGGCCAAGTAATCAATCAACAGTGGCCGACAAAACTTCCGCAGGAACGACTGTAGTCCTTAGGGGACGTCTTCAAAATATAGATCAGCAAGATTTGAGATGATTTTTCTGCAGATTTTTTGAAATGAGCGACTAGTAGTCCTTAACAAAAATTCTTGGAGTAATTTCGGCGTCAAAGCCGCTCAAATCGACGATCGCAAGTTGATTCGTATTAGATTAATACGGATCAACTTGCG
>VFKB01000021.1 GCA_009885755.1 Parachlamydiales bacterium
CGTATTAGCTTAATACGGATCAACTTGCGAAGCTACGCGGTCGTCGATTTCAGTGAGCTTTCACGCTAGAAATTATCTCAAGAATTTTTGTTAAGGACTACTAGTAGTCATTAACAAAAATTCTTGTTTCCTATAACGTATCTCCTACAAGGAGCATGCATATGAAGCACTCACTCCTACTCAGCGCCCTGCTATGCAGCGCCGCATTTCTTGCCGCAAGCCAGCCGCGCGATGTGTGGAAGGCTGAGGAATACCATCAGAACTCCTCGTCTCAAAAAAATGCGGCCTCCGACCTGATCAAATATGTCGTGGTCAAACCGGATGGGAAAATTTTAGATGTGGGATGCGGAGACGGGAAAATCACTGCGGAGCTCGCCGCCCTCGCCCCGCAAGGCTCCCTTGTAGGCGTCGACATCTCCCCTTCGATGATCGCCTTTGCAACCGAAACCTTTCCTTCGGGACGCTTTCCCAATCTGAGGTTCGTTCTGAAAGACGCCCAGAAGTTAGATTATGATCAGGAGTTCGACCTCGTTTTTTCCTTCACAACCCAGCAATGGATCCAAGATCATGCCGCTTTTCTTAAAGGCGCCTACAAGAGTTTGAAACCGACCGGAACTCTAGCCGTCACCATGCCAACAGGCCTCCCCTTCGCCTTGGAAAAAGCGGTGGGTGAGATCATCGCCTCCCCGGAGTGGGCCTCTTATTTTACCTCGTTTAACAACGGGTGGAACTTTGTGAGCGCCAAAGAGTATAGCGCTCTCCTTTCAGAACAAAATTTCTCAACCGTGCGGCTCTGCCTGGTTCCTCAGCTCGACATCTTCCCCTCGCGCGCCGTCTTTGAAAAATTCATTAGCCAGTGGTTCCCCTACCTGCGTCCCCTGCCCGACGAGTTAAAAAAATCCTTTATGACACAAGTCTTGGACCGCTATCTCGCTCTAGAATCCCCCTTCCCCAACGGCGAGGTCCATTTCAAGATCCAGCGGCTGGAAGTCATTGCGCTTAAGAAATAGCAGCGCAAAAAAACAGCAGATTGCCTTAGAATGTCTCCATGAACACCACTCAAGTCTTTGAAAAGCCTCCTGCGGACTTTCATCCGCGCGTCGAGATCGCCGCCTGCTATCTGGAAGTGGATCATCACCTACTTCTCTTGCAGCGCGCGCGAGAAAAATCGGAGCCGGGGCTCTGGGGCGTCCCCGCAGGAAAAATTGAACCGGGTGAAACTCCCCTGCACGGCGGGATACGCGAATTGTTAGAGGAGACGGGAATAGCTGCTACACATCTGACCGACTTAGGACAACTCTATATGCGCAAACCGGGATTGGACTATGTCTATCACTGCTTTAAGGTGCCTATGGACCACCTTCCCGAGGTACATCTCTCCGATGAACATTTAGAATACCGCTGGGTGACCCGGCAAGAGATCAAAAACCTGCCCCTAATGACGGGCGCCCTAGAGGCCTTAAAATTTTATGGATGGAGCGTGTGATGATGCAAAATGAGTTTTACTTTGTAAGGCACGGACAGACCGACCACAATATTTCCCCCTCTAGAGTCAGAACCGATCAGCCCGCCGATATTCCCCTAAATGAAACCGGAAGGGCCCAAGCCAAACAGATCGCGCCGCTCATCGAAAGCTTGCCGATCCAAACTCTTTGCGCCAGCCCGCTCAGGCGCGTCCAAGAAACGAGGGAGCTAATCGCCCCCAACCTCCGCGTCCCTTACCGCGCCATCCCCGAACTTGGCGAATGCGGCGCGGCCACATGGAACGCCATGGCCGAGATGGGGATGTATTATCCCCTTCCCGAAGAAGGGATTGTCCGCGCTTTTATAGACCGCGTGCAAAAAGGGCTGAATGAGGCGCTGGCGCAGCCAGGCCCCACGCTCATCATCGCGCACGGCGGCGTCCACTGGGCCCTGTGCTGCTTGCTAGGTATTCAGGACCACTCCTGGTCGGTGCCCAACTGCGCGCCCGTCCATTTCGTCCAAAAAGAGGGTAAGTGGATGGCAAAAAAATTATGAGCCACCAATGGGATGCAGAACAGACGATTGAGCCTAGCGCAGCGCTCCAGCTTATCCAAGAACAATTTCCGGATCTATGCGCCGAAAAAATTCGGCTGCTCGGCGTCGGCTGGGACAATAGCGCATTCATCGTCAATGAAATCTACATTTTTCGTTTTCCGCGCCGAGAGATCGCGCTCCCCTTGCTTGAGGCCGAATCGTGCGCGCTTCCAAAACTGGCCGCTCGTCTGCCGGTCCCCATTCCGTTTCCCGAATGGAAAGGCGTCCCTTCAGAACAGTTTCCTTGGCCGTTTACCGGCTATCGGATGGTCCCCGGCCTCTCCGCCTGCCACGCCAACCTGTCAGAAGAACAAAGGGCCCGTCTCGCGGAGCCGATCGCCCGCTTTCTGAAAGACCTGCACACGATACCTCCCGCCGAGATCGCGCAGTGCCATTTTTTTGGAGACAACCGAGCGCGCATCGATGGCGCTGTGATCACCCAAAGAATTGCCAAGACGTTCCAGCAACTCGATGAGCTGGGATTGCCCGAGCAGAAAACCGAACTCGAAGCCCTCATAGCAAACCTGCAAAACCTGCGTCCCCCTTCCAACTCCACCGTCGTCCACGGCGACTTTTACGTGCGCCACCTCCTCGTCGATGAAAAGTTGCGCCTCGCCGGCGTGATCGATTGGGGCGATGTGCATTTGGGCGATCCGGCCATTGATCTGGCGATTGGCCACAGCTTCCTGCCGAAAAGCGCGCACGCTGCATTTAAAAAGGCCTATGGGGAGATTTCCGATGCCACTTGGGACCTCGCCAAATTGCGAGCGATTTATAGCAGCTCTCTACTGGCACTTTTCGGCCACCACTCAGGCGATGCGGTCCTCAAACGAGAAGGCTTACGCGCCCTCAGGGTGATCGCCACCGAATGAAAAAGTATGTCTTCAGACCTTACAATCCGAATTTTCCTACTCACTTTAACCGAGAAAAAGAGCGGATCGCCTCCCATCTCAAAGAAAAGGCGCTCATCGAACATGTGGGCAGCACGGCGGTGCCTGGATTGGGCGGTAAAGGAATCATCGACATCGCGATCGCCGTAGATAAAAATCAAAAAGAGGCCGTCTCAAAAGAACTCCAAGAGCTGGGCTATATCCTGAATCCGAAAGGGTGCACCCCCGAGCGGTTGTTTTTTGTTATGGATGTGTCTGAGCAACGATACCATCTTCATCTCACCTACCCGGAAAATCCAGAGTGGAAGGACTTCATTACACTTCGGGATTATCTTAAAAGCCATCCCGATACCGCCAAAGAGTACGCCGCGCTTAAAGAAAAGGCTGCAGCCGAGGCTGGCGGAGAGGGAGAGATCTACCGAAAACTTAAGGATCCTTTGCTTAAACGGATCTTGAAGAACGGGTGAATAGCAGAGGGGAGAATTACTCCCCTTCCTTAATAAGGGTTTACTGGGTAAATAAGTTGAATACTGGCTTTTCTGTATTTACATCTTTGTAGCTTGCCTAAAAACTCTGCAGCAGGCTATTCAAGGATTGAGCGACAAGCTTGTCCAAATCCTTTTCAACAGACCCCGGTAAAAAACAATTTGCGGACCAAACGTAGGGATTTGATGATTGTTTCGTTTTTGTAATCTCCACACCCGTATCTAAATTTAAAGAGGCTCTTACAACCCCAAGATCCGTACCTTCAATTGAGGATACATTTTTAATTTCATAAATCAACCTAGCACTGAAATCTAAGGCGCCGAAGTCGATCTCATCTCCCTTTACACTGAGCGGAGCTGGTTTAACCGCACCCAAATTTTTCAGTTCCTTCTCGACCAATGCGTTAATCTTATCTGATAAGGGCTTGTTGGCGGTCGGGCAAAGCGGAAAAAAAATGAATTTAGATACGCCTTTAAGCGGACTCTCTGCTCCAAAATTAGGTCTATCTTGGCCATTGTAAGCGAGCTTCTGGCCCTTTTCTTGAGATTTCACCTCATTTGCTTCCATTGCTATATCTGCAGCGTTGCAAAAAGAAATCATGATAAGCAATAAAACCAAAAAGCATCTCAAGCACTTCATAGCATCCTCAGTTTAAAGAGCGGGTTAGAATATCGAACCGATATTTGGAACAGAAAATTGACCTAAGATCTATTTAATTTCTTGTGATATAATTCCGAAAAAGTTAACAGAAAGAAAAAGGAGAACTATGGTTATGGTTACTATGCACCCGTTAATTTATCCAATTGTATCCCTCGTTGCAGGAATTTTAATTCTCGTGTTTCCAAGAATTTTAAACTTTGTCGTCGCGGTCTACTTGATCCTCATGGGCATCATGGGCCTCGTGGCACAAGCTTAGGAGAAAAATCATGATCCCGATGCTATTTCCTATTGTCTCGATCGTTACCGGTATTTTAATCCTCCTCTTCCCTGACATCCTAAACTACGTGATCGCGGTCTACTTGATCTTGATCGGGGTTGTAGGACTCGTCGGAAGACGCAACTTCTTCTAAGGAACATTATGCCCTTGGTGACCGGCGCGCGCGCGAAAACACGAGAAGGAATTTCTGAGAATATCCGCATCGAAATGGATGCGGGTAAACCTCAGAAGCAGGCGATTGCGATCGCCCTGGCAATGTCGCGCCGGGCAGGTAACATGAACCGCCGAAGACTCGCTAGAAAGAACGCCCCAAGAAAGAAAAAGGCTGCATGAAGACCTTTTCCACTTTGTTTCTCGTCTGCTGCACCGCAGCATCACTTTGGGCTGAACCTTATCCGGTTAAGGACTACTCAGCCCTCTTAAATATGCCGGGCTTTAACAGCTCTCTTTTGGAAATGCACTTCAAGCTCTATGCGGGCTATGTCAAAAACACCAACGACCTGATGACAACGCTGGAAACGGTAAACTCAGGATCCTACGAGTATGGCGCCTTGAAACGGCGGCTGGGTTGGGAGTTTGACGGGATGCGGCTACACGAGCTCTACTTTGAAAACCTGGGCGGCAACGGCCAGCTGAGCACTTCCAGCCCTCTCTACACCGCGCTGGTCGCCCAGTTTGGAAGCTATGAGAACTGGAAAAAGGATTTCATCGCCACCGGCATGATGCGCGGCATCGGCTGGGCGATCTTGTATTTTGATCCTCAGATGGGAAAACTCGTCAATGTGTGGATCAACGAGCATGACGTCGGCCACCTAGCGACAGGCGCTCCGATCCTCATCATGGACGTCTTCGAACACGCCTACATGCCCCAATTCGGGCTCGACCGGGCAAAATATATCGATGTTCTCTTCACTAACCTCAATTGGAATGCGGCGGCCCAGCGCTACAGCACGGTCATGAGAAAATCGTAATTTTTTATTGTTTAACAGCTTCTTTTCTGGATGCCGCGCGCGCGTTAATAGATGCCGCAAATTCCATGAATTGCTCTGGATTTTCCCAATTCCGCAACGGCGCTATCGAGAGCGATCCCCCTTCAAGCGACATCTTGAACAACCGCACATTCTCCACTTCAGAACTGGAACACTGGAAAGAAAAATTCGTGTTGTCAAAAAGATAAAAAGAGACATTTTTTAATTTCAGCGCAGTCGCGTGGATGACTAGATCGTCAATCGCCACTACTTCGATGGGTTCGTCAAGAGATCCCGCAAGCACAATCTCAGCACTAGATAAATGCACTGTTCTTCCTGCGAGCAGCCCGCCACCTGGACCTATGCACCAAATATGCTCTTTAGCTGGAAAATTAATTATCGTCCCTGTAACAAAATAGCCGCCTTTCATTCGAAATCTGTTTGTTATAGAAAATTGATCGCTCTCGCCGGCTCGCGTTCCCGAGGCCTGGGGATGTTTAGATCTAAATTCGTCCAAAAAATAATCGAGAACAGGATGAATCGCCCGTGATGAACTCATAAATATTATCTCCTAAAAAAACATTACAGCTTGGAGTCGGAGATATTACTTCTCTTAAAATTCAATACGCAAGAGAAACTTTGTTCAAAGATTTTAATCTGCAACTTCTTCTACGGAAATCTCCTCACACTTCTTCTCCTCCGTCTCCCAGCCGCCGCCAAGCGCCTTATATAAGGTAATCAGATGGAGCAGCGCCGTGGTGTCGCTCACAAGGAGCGCCTCTTCGGCGGTGATCAGCTGCTGCTGGCTGCTGATGAGGTCGAGAACGTTGATGAGCCCGCGGACGTACCTCTCATCGGTCAGCGCTACGAGCCGTTCGTTGTACTCTTTGTTTTTTGTCAGCTCAGCGCAAATGGAAAGATCTTCGCCGTAAGCGACAAGGGCACTCTCCGCCTCTTGGAGGGCATTGAGAACAGTTTGATGATAGGTGGAGGCGGCAGCGGAAGCTGCGGCTTGGCTAGCCCGTAAATTGCCCATCAGGCGCCCGCCTTGAAAGAGCGGGATGTTGAAGTCGCCGCCGAGCGCCCAGGTGCGGCTCGACCATTGGAAAAGATCGCTGAGGGCAAGAGATTGCAGCCCACCATCCCCGCCAAGAGAAAATGAGGGATAGAACGAGGCCACGGCGACGCCGACGGTGGCGGTGGCTGCGGCAAGGTCGCGCTCGCGCTGCCGGATGTCGGGACGGCGGCGGAGCAGATCGGAGCGGAGGCCCACGGCCACTTCTTGGGGCAGCAGAGGGAGCGGCTGGATCGGCATCAACTCTTGGACGAGCGCTTCGGGAACTTTTCCGGTGAGTAGTGAAAGGGTGTAAATATTTTGGTAGATGCGGGCGATTAGCGGAGGAAATCCAGCTTTTGCTTTAGAGAGCTGGGATTGGATGTTCAAGAGGTCGAGATCGTTTGAGTAGCCGGTGTCGACCCGTTTTTGGACGACGTCTTGGCTCTGTTCTAGGAGCTGGATGTTTTGTTCGACGAGGAGAGCCTGTCTCTGGTAGCTGCGAAGCTGCATGTAGTTCATCGCGATCTCCGCATACACGGAGATGAGGGTGTCATTGCGCGCTTCGGTGGCGCTGCCGATGCGGGCTTCTGTCGCCTCAACGCCCCGGCGGGTTTTTCCAAAGAGGTCGATCTCCCAGGTGGCATCTAAAAGGGCGTTATACAAATTTTGGACTTGGGGAATTTGGGCTGCAAAGGGCAGAGCGCTCGGCCCGATCGTTGTCAACGGTGTGCTGGGCGTGGGCGCTTGAATGGCGAACACGGGGCCGTTTTTACTGAAATAGGTCTTGGTGGCGTTAAAGTCGGCGTTCAAGTGAGGAAAAAGATCGGATGCTTCCACTTTCTTCAGCGCGCGGGCCTGTAAGATGTTGGCCTCGGCGGTGAGCACGTCGAAGTTGTGTTTCGCAGCCTCTTCGATGTATTCGGTGAGCAAGGGGTCATTGAAAATTTTCCACCACTCTTTGATCACATCCTTTTGGGTCACGGCGAGCTCGATATCGGTGGAATCGCTCTCCCATTCTGTAGACACAATGGTCTCCGGAGGCTGATAGTTAGGGCCCACCATGCACCCGCTTAATATCACGGTGAAAAAAATGAGACTTTTAGTCTTCATTGCAACCTCCTCTTGAAAAATGCGCCCGCTCCGGCAATGGTGAAGCAGGCGATGATGGCCATCGGCCAGATATTTTGGAAGACAACAGACGCCGGCAGCGCCTTGAGAAAAAGGCCTTTGGAAATGATGAGCATGTAACGCATCGGGATGCCATAAGTGATCGGCTGCAGCCAAGTGGGCATATTTTCAATGGGAGTCGCAAAGCCCGAAAGGAGCACCGAGGGCATCATGAAGACAAAAGTTCCGAGCATCGCCTGCTGCTGCGTGCTTGAGAGTGACGAGATGAAAAGCCCGACGCCGCTGATCGCGCTGACGAAAACAAAAAGGCTGAGGAAAAAGAGAAGCAGCGATCCCGTGAACGGAACACCGAGGACGAGGGTGCCGATGCACATCATGAGGCTCCCTTCAGCGGCGCCGATGAGAATGCCGGGCACAATTTTTCCGATGAGGATTTCAAAGGGCATGAGCGGCGAGACGAGGAGCTGATCGAAGGTTCCCAGCTCTCGTTCGCGGGCGACCGACTGGGTGGTGACGATAAGGCAGGTGAGCATCGAGAGAGTCGCGACGAGCGAGGAGATGTTGTACCAGTAGTAGAGAATATTTGGGTTGAACCATATCCGATTGACAAGAGTGGCGTTCTCGGGCGTGATCCCCACCTTCGCCTCCAAATCGACGCAAAACTGGGTCACGATCTGCGAGGTGTAGCCGACGACGATTTGCGCGGTGTTCGATTTTCTTCCGTCTAAGATGAGTTGGACATTGGCCTCTTTGCCGGCGTCGATATCGCGCGAGAACTGCTCGTCGATCGACACCACCATCACCCCTTTTTGGTTGTCGATGAACGGCGCGATCTCCTCGACCCCTTGCAGATACACTATATGGCTGAAAACAGGCGCTCCATGGAACCGCTGCACGAGCTCAAACGCCTGCTCCCCGTTATCCCGATTGAGGATGCCGATCGGCACATTTTTCACATCGAGCGTGGCGGCGAACGTAAAAATAAAGAGCTGGATGATCGGGGGTAATAGAATGGACATCCGGCTGCGTCTGTCGCGCAGGACGGCCAAGAGCTCTTTCCAGATTAGAATGAGGATTCTATGGATCAATCGAGCCTCTTGACGGTTTTGCGTGCGGTGATGAAGAAAAAGATGAATCCAATGCCCAACATGGGAAGGAGATTAAATAAGACCAGCCCCCAAACGTTGCCCACCATAAAAATCGTCTGCAGACATTGGACGAAGTACTTGGCCGGAATGATGTAGGTCAGCAGTTGGATCCACGGCGGCATGCTCGCAATTTCGAAGAGGAAGCCGGAGAGGATATAGGCAGGCAAAAATCCCGCTGTTATGGCGATTTGCGAGGCGATGGCTTGGTTCTTCGACATCGTCGAGATCATGAGCCCAAAGCCGAGCGCGCAAAAGAGAAACACTGCCGAAACAAGCGCTAGCAACAAAAACGAGCCGCGCAGCGGAAGTCCAAATACGAGGACCGAGAGGACTACGCAGATCGTCATCGACACCATGCCGAGCACAAAATAGGGAAGGATTTTTCCAACCACTAATTCCACAACCCCCACATTAGTCGACATCATCGCCTCCATGGTTCCCCGCTCCCATTCGCGCGCGACGACGAGCGCCGTCAGCAGCGTTCCAATGAGAGTCATGATGATCGCGAGCGATCCCGACAGGAGAAAAAAGCGGCTCTCCAATTGTTCATTGTACCAATAGCGAGGCTTCACATTGACCGGCGGCAAGAGCTTCACATCCTCGCTGAGCTTCTCTTGGATGAGCCAATTATTGAAGGCGCCGCGCACATAGTTCTGCAAAAAATTTGCCGTATTTGGCTCGCTGCCGTCAGCGATGACTTGGATCGGCGCCACCGCATCGGGGCGGTAGCGAAAGGCCGTAAAGTAGGAAGGGACCACCACAAATCCTCGAATGTCCCCGCGCATCAAATCATCCATGAGCTCCCGCCGGTCGCGCACGATCTTGACGTCAAAATAGGGATCATCGGTCATCGACTTCGCAAATCTCTGTGCGTCGGGCGCGGTATCTTCTAAGACGAGGCCGATCCGCAAATGGTTCAAATCGAGCGACACCCCATAGCCGTACAAAAAGAGAAGGATGAGCGGAAGCACGACGCTGATCAGGATCGTGCTTGGATCGCGCACGATTTGAAACGACTCTTTCGTCATCAGCGCCCTCAGCCGGCGCCAGCGGCCTTGCCGCATCTCTTCAGCTAGCGTTTTTTGCATCATATTCTTCTATCAGTTTTACAAAGGTGTCTTCCAAAGTGGGGTTCGGGTGCTCGGGAGATTTAGCGATCTCCTTAAGAGCGTCGGGCGTTCCGATGTTGATCACTTTGCCCCGATAAATGAGCGCGATCCGGTCGCAATATTCGGCCTCGTCCATGAAGTGGGTCGTCACCATCACCGTCACCCCTTTTTCCACAAGGCCATTGATGTGCGTCCAAAATTCACGCCGCGTCACGGGGTCGACGCCGGAGGTCGGTTCATCCAAAAAGAGCACTTCCGGATGGTGCATCGTCGCGCAGGCCAGCGCGAGCCGCTGCTTATAGCCCAAGGGCAGTGCCTCGGAGGTCATATTCAAGTAGGGCTTGAAGCTGAACACGTCCACCATTTCCTGGATCGCCTCCGCTTGATCCGCATTTTTCAAATTGTAGATCCCTGAAAAAAATTCGAGGTTCTGATCGATGCTGAGAGCTCCATAGAGGGAAAACTTTTGGGCCATGTACCCGATATGGGAGCGCGCCACGCCTGGCGCCACTTGGAGGTCGACGCCATTTACAGAGGCTTTACCCTCCGTCGGCTGGAGCAGCCCGCAGAGCATTTTAAATATCGTCGATTTTCCCGCGCCGTTGGGACCGAGCAGTCCAAAGATCTCTCCTCTAGGAACTTTAAATGCGATATGGTGAGCGGCCGTAAAGGTTCCAAATTTTTTGGTCAGGTTATCGGCGACCACCACCATATCTGCATTGGCCGGCACTTCAGGCGCTTTCTTTGCCAGCTCCGACTCGGCGCCAAAGCCTCCGCCTAAGATGTCCATGAAGGCGTCTTCAAAGCGGGGCGCTGTCGGCTCCAGGTTCCCTTTGAGCCCATTTATTTCCAAAGGGACCGCGGCATCTTTAACGACCACCCGCACATCTTGCCCTTGGATCGTCCCATCGATCACATTTTTCTGCTTCAGCACTTCGGCGAGTAGCTGACGACGGTTCCCCTCGATATGGGTGATCTTGAATACCCGCCCATTGACTTTGTCGGTCAACGTTTTGGGACTACCGTGGTAGAGAAGTTTTCCCTCGTTGATCAGGATCACCGTGTTGCACCGCTCCGCCTCGTCCAAGTACGCCGTGCTCCAGACGATCGAAACGCCCTGCTCGAGCAGCTCATGCACCATCTTCCAGAGCTCGCGCCGCGAAATCGGGTCCACCCCTACACTCGGTTCGTCAAGGAGGAGCAGGGTCGGTTTTTTGACGAGCGCGCAGGCAAGGCCCAGCTTTTGCTTCATCCCGCCCGAAAGGTTCCCCGCGAGCCGCTCGGTGAAGGGAACGAGACCGGTAAATTTGAGAAGCCTCTCCATTGTGGCCTTTCTCTCTTCACCCACAACGCCGCGCAAATCGGCGTAAAGGTTCAAGTTCTGCATCACCGTCAAATCTTCGTAGAGGCCAAATTTTTGAGGCATATAGCCGGTGAGGTAGTGGACGTTCTCCGCATCTGTGATCGTGTCGTGGCCAGCAACTGTGATCTTTCCTGTGGTCGGTTTCAAAAGCCCGGCGATCAAGCGGATGAGCGTGGTCTTCCCTGAGCCGTCTGGCCCGACTAGGCCGACAATTTCCCCTTGGGGGATCGTGGCATTGATGTCGGAGAGCGCCGGAGATGGCGCTTTCGGAAACACTTTGGATAGATTTTGAATGGTGACAAGGATTTCACTCACTGCATCTCCTCTTCAGCTTGACAGTGACCGGCATCCCCTGTTTGAGAACCCCGTTCGGGTTGTCCACATAGATGCGCAATCGGTAGACGAGATCGGTGCGCAGCTGCGTCGTCTCCACCGTTTTCGGCGTGAATTCAGAGACTGGAGAAATAAAGCCTACGCTGCCCGTATAGCTTTTTGCCCCTTGCGTATCGGTGAAAACCTCTGCCTTCATCCCAAAGCAGACATCCCCGAGATCCACTTCGCTTACATAAGCGCGGACCCACACAGGGGAGCTGACAGAAATCGTGTAGACGGGGTCGGCGGGATTCACCACAGTCCCTGGCTCTCGGATGCGGGTCAGAATGATCCCTTCCGTTGGCGCATAGGCTTCCGTGTAATCCAAATTATTCAACGAGACCGCAAGAGCCGCTTCCGCTTGGTCGAGATTTGCATGGAGCTGGTCCCGCTGCGACTGCACGTCATCCAAATCTTCCTGCGATACCGCGCCAATCCCGATCAACTCTTTGCGCCGTTTGAGCAGTTTTTCCGCGTTCACAAAGGCAGCATAGACCGAATCTTTGTTCGCTGAAGCTTGGGCCACCTGGTTGTTGTAAGGGGTCTTGTCCAATTTCGCGAGCAGTTGGCCCTGCGTCACCAGATCTCCTTCCTCATAGCAGAGCTCTTCCACCTGCCCCGGCACCCGGAATCCGATATCGACTTGGCGCACATCCACGTTGCCGTAAAGGATCAGTTCATGGGAATCGTTCTTATCATTTTTATAATGAATCACAATTGCCGCAACAGCAAAAAGAAGAACTAGAAAACAAACTGCAAGAATAATGCGCTTCATAATTCAACACATATTCTCAAATTAAAATGTTTTCAATACAATTCTGAATGTAAAAGGCACACAGTGTTTGCTGTGTGCCTTTTATGCTGATCTTAGATAGGAAAAGAAGAATTAGTGATGGTGCCCGCCACCGTGATGATGTCCGCCGCCATGGCCTCCGTGACCGCCATGGCCGTGATCGCCGTGCCAATGATTGTGATGCCAATCATCAAAGTCGCCTTCTTCACCAAACCAATAGCCGCCATACCAGCCCGGGCCGATCCAAATAAAGTTATCCTCGTAATCATCCTCGTCATAGTAGTCACCGCCACCAGCTTCAATTCCAATGCCAATGCCGAAGTCTGTTTTTTGGATTAACTCTTCCGCGTAGGCAGCGCCACTCAGCATACCGACTACAATTCCAATTACAAGACAGTTTTTCATAATTCACTTTCCTTCAGATTTATATTCCTGCAACCAGAATTAGCGGTGGCCACCACCACCACCACCACCACCATCACCACCGCCGCCGCCATGTCCATGTCCACCTTCCCCGTGTCCGCCGTGCCACTGGTTGTGATGCCTATTATCGAAGTCCCCTTCTGTACCAAACCAATAGCCGCCATACCAGCCTGGACCGATCCAAATGAAGTTGTCCTCATCCTCATCATCGTCATAATATCCATCATTACCGCCTTCCACACCGATAGCGATGTCTATTTTTTGGATCAACTCTTCCGCGTAGGTAGCGCCGCTGAGGAAAATGACTGCGATTCCAATTACAAGATAGTTTTTCATAATTCACCTCGCTCTTAAAAGTGAGTTACCACACGCCGTTTTTTATTCCTACAACTATCAGAGAGTGTCTTCAAAAGAACAAAAAAAATTCCCCTTGTTCATATGTTCAGCTTTTTTTTAAGTCGCCAACCATGTATTCTTGCAGGTACAGCGAGCTTCACACTTAAGGAGAGACCATGCCATTACCTACGAATTTTTCCGGAGCGCCAGGAGAAGAACTGCACCGCACGTTTCGAAATGCCTGCATCGAGTTCCGCCATAAAATCAAAAATTCCGACAGCCCAGAGCAGATCCAAGAACAGATGCAGCACATCATCGAGATCGGTAAGCAGATGGATTGGCACCACAAAAATACCGGCGTCTACCACAAAAATGAAGGGACCAAGGCCATGGATAAATTGTGGGCCGAGTTCAAGCGCTATTTTGAAGGCATGACGACCAAAGAGCCGCACGTCCCGAATCCCAAAGATCTGCTAGACGCCCTTTCCGAGGTCGAACGGCTCTGCGACAGTCTAAAAGTCACTTAAGCCCCATGGGGTGTTGTGGAATTAGTCAGAATTGAGACATCCTTCTTTGATGGTGAGCTCTTCCACCTGGTTGAGGATGAACTCGCCCGCGACGCTTTTGAAAAAACCGGGTTTGACGGGGGCTCCTCAATTTATTGCTACGTCGCGTATGTCAACGATCTCATGGCAGGGATCATCGAGGGAAGAGTATTCTGGGGCACCCTCTACATCCGCCGCCTCGTCGTTTTACCCGAGTTCCGCATGCAGGGCATTGGACGGCAGCTCGTAGAAGCAGCCCTGGCCTACGCCAGAGACCATGAATGCACCTGCGCGTTCGTGGAGACCATGCACTTTCAAGCCTTAAAGTTTTATGAAAAATTCGGCTTTTACATCGAGCTTGCGCGCGAAGGCTTTTGCCGCGGCGCCATTCTCTACTACCTCAGAAAAGAATTCACATCTCCTTGATTAACTTTCCTGCCCGCCTGCTCCTCTTTTTTTCCATCGGCAGCTTGTCGGTACTTTTAACTGACAACTTCCAACTGCAAAAAATCGCCCTCTGCTCCACGCCTCCCACCTCTGAAGTTCCCCTTGAACCCCAGTTGCGCTCAATCCTCAACCAAAAGTTTCACTACTTGGCAAAAGGCTCCCAATCGTACGTCTTCGCCTCCGAGGACGGCCGCTACGTGATCAAACTCTTCAAAGATCCGCGCAAGCACCTCTACTCTTGGATATGGATTGGGTCGCAGCTCATCAAAAAAGGGCCGCGTTGGGTGTGGAAGACGCTCCACTCCGATAGGCGGCAGCAAAAATGGGACCGGCATCTCGCAAGCCTGCGCTCAGCCGCAACCGCTCTGCGCCAGGAGACCGGTATCCTCTACGCCCATCTCGAAGGTACAACACATCTAAATCTTCCGCTTGTGATCACCGATAAAATCCACATCGCCCACACCCTTCCGCTCGATTCCTTGCCCTTTGTCCTTCAAAAACGGGCGATGCCCCTCCAAGAACATTTAAGTATGCTGAACGGCGCCGAAAAAGAGCAGTGCCTCGAAGCGGCAAGAAACTTATTAATGACTGTGGGGGAAAAAGGGCTCCTCTATACGGATAACAAAATCGACAACTGGGGATTTGTGGAGGGAGGGCCGATGCTCATCGATCTCGGCTGCATCTCATCTAGCTCGCAGCGCGTTAAGGATCACCGCCGCATCGATCACTTCTTGAAGCATGGCACCGATGGCCGGTTCGATGTAGCCGAATGCAGCCACAATCATTAGACAAAAACTCAGCCCGATGCCGACAAAGATACTTTGTTTGGCGATATGGAGCATCCGCTGCCCGATGAAGACCGCATCGGCCACTTTGGTGACATCGTCGACGAGAAGGACAATATCAGCCGCCTCCGCCGTGATCCCTGTCCCATGGGCCCCCATGGCCACGCCCACGGTGGCGCTCGCTAGCGCGGGAGCATCGTTGATCCCATCGCCCACCATCACTGTGCAGCTATATTTCTGATTTAGGGCGTGGATCGCCTCCACCTTTTGCTCGGGCAGAAGATGCGCGTGCACCTGCTCAATACCCGCTTCCCTCGCGATCAGCTCGGCGTTCTTTTTACTATCGCCCGTCAGCATCACCGTCATCTTCACCCCGAGGCGGTGCAGCTCGTGGATCATTCCCGGCACGCCCGGCCGGATCTTATCGGCAAATTCGATCACGCCAGAAAACGTTTTCCCCACCGAAACGAAAATGACGAGCTTGCCCTTCTGCTGAGCGGCGCTCAGTACCTGCTCATTATTTTTAAAGAAGTCTCTTCCCAGCCGCTCTTCTAAATAAGCTTGCGATCCAACGGCGATGTGCTCTCCTTCCACATCCCCTTCCACTCCTCTTCCCGGAACCTCTTTAAAGTTCTGGGCTAATGGCAGATGATGGAATTGATCGAGAGCTTTTTTTGTGAGCGATTGGGCGATCGTGTGGCAGGAGAGTTGTTCCACGCTCCCCACTTTGCGGAGCAGCTCTGCGGATGTGGTCCCATTGAGCGGCACAATCTCTTCCACAATCGGCATGCCGAAAGTAATGGTGCCCGTCTTATCGAAGACCACCACTTGCGCCCGGGCGATCTGCTCGATCGGCGCTCCCCCTTTCACAATGATCCCCTCTTGAGCTGCGCGGTTGATGCCGCTGATGACCGCCACCGGCGTCGCCAAAATCAGCGGACATGGCGTCGCGACGACAAGGACCGCCAAAATTGTCGTCGGATCCCGGGTGATGAAGTAACCAATTGCGCACATCACCAGCGTCAGCGGCGTAAAGAAAAGGGCGTAGCGGTCGGCAAGACGCTGAATCGGCGCTTTTTCCTCTTGCGCACGCTTGACCAGCTGGACCATCCGTGCGTATTGGCTCTCCTCGCTCACCTTGTCAGCGCGCATTTCAAAAACGCCATTGACGTCCACGCTTCCCGAAAGCACGGTCCCGCCTACTTTTTTAATGCGGGCCAGCGGCTCCCCTGTGACAGCTGATTCATCGACCTCCGCCTCTCCCTGCACGAGGGTGCCATCGACAGGGATCAGGTCCCCCGGCCTTACGATCAGAATGTCTCCGATTTTGACAAGCTCAACAACAATTTCTTCGAGCCCATTTCCCTTTTTTCTTCGTGCGATGCGCGGTGCCCTGGCGAGGAGCGCATCTAATGAAGAGGACGCGCGCTTGAGGCCAAAAGATTCCAAAGCCTCTCCGCCCGATTGCATGAGGACGATCACCACCCCCGCAAACGCCTCCTGCATCCACACTGCGGCAATGATGGCGAGCATCGCCACAATGTCCAGCGCAAATTTCCCTTGGATCATCCCCCTAATCGTGTGATACAAAATCGGGGCGCCGCCGATAATCAGCGTCACATACCAGATCTTTTCTGCAAGTGCAGGATCGCGAAATCCGAAGTAGACAATGGCACCCACGAGCAATCCAGTAATTGCCCACAGCGGGATGAGGTAGCTTTTTATCCAAGACTTGATCAACATCGCCTCACGTTAGCACAGTCTAAATTTTTTATTGGGAATTTTATATACGTAACGTAAAGAGTTGTTATTGCATTTAACTCCCCTTCTTTGGCATTCTTCTCGCCATGAACTTATCTCAAGATCAAAATTGGGATGAAAGCAGCTGTAAAATAACTAACGAAGGAGTCACTCTATGACAATGCAAAACGTACAGAATTGCCTCAGCAGATTTCAAGCAACCCCGCTTATCGGCCCATTCATCGGTTCTCCCTTGAAAGCGCTCCTAAGCGCAGCCGAGCTGGTCACAGCTTTGGCCCTTAGCGTCATTTTCGGCGCCTTGTTTACCGTTACCGGCAACAAAACATTGGGCGATTGGACCATGTCGATGAACCGCCATGTAGGATTAGGAATCACCGGGCTCATCTATAGCGTGGTCAATTTCCTCTCTCTCGGGCTCATCGGCCACAGAGTGGAAAACCTCAATGCTCCTGCTGCTCTGTAATTCATTGCTCTTTATATGCGGCACAAAGAATTTTGTGCCGTAGTCTTAAATAATGACCGCCCCTTTCGCTTTCATCGCCAAGTAGCCGTTTTCCACATCCCTAGGTTTCAGATTGATCCCCCGGCAAGCAATCTTGATCACAACTACCGAAAAACCGAGATCGGTCGCATCCCAAGCAGAATAGAGGACACCATATTCGGTTGCAACTCCGACAATCGTCAGCTCTTTAACATGCCGCTCCAGCAGATAATCGCCAAGCCCTGTCGCTTTTCCGCGCGCGTTGTCGAAAAAAGCACTATAACTGTCGATCGCCGTGTCCGTTCCCTTGTGAAAAACTTTTTCGATCTTATCCTTGTGCAGCCCGTCCACAAGTGCGGCCCCGTGGGTATTCTGGATGCAGTGGGGAGGCCACAGGGCTTGTTCATGCCCCGCCACCATCACGATATCACCCGGATGCTTCCCCGCATGGTTCGACGCAAAGCTGACGTGATCGGCCGGATGCCAGTCTTGAACCGCAATAACTAACGGAAATTTAGGGATCAACGCATTGATCAGAGGAATCAGCGATTCCGCATCGGGAACGGTTAGGGCCCCGCTCTGCATGAAATCATTCTGTATCCCGAGAATAAGTAAGGCTGTCATAGAGCAAGCAAGATTAAAGGTTATGCTCCTTTAAAATCTCCTGCTTTCTTTGCTGCAGCCTATCAATTTCCTTTTGCAGTTCACTCACGAGGGTCTTTTCCTCATCGAATCGTTTCCACGCTGACTGCGTATCTGGCGCGAGATCTGGATATGACTGCCACCTTAGGGCGTCATCCTCTAGACGTTCTGCGCGCGCCTGATGCAAATTTCTGCGGAGCGTCAACGCCTTCACTTTTCTATCGATGTTGACAAGCTCTTGCTTCCAATCACTCTCATTTTGGGCATATTCCTGCTTAGAGAGCAATTTTTCCCGGCAGGGAACGCACAGTTCTGTGATTTGCACCTGGGAAAAAGCCTCTCCCATAGAAAACAGACCAGCAAAACTAAATATATACAAACCTAGTCGTCTCATGAACCTATCCCATTATTCCGATTTTAAATGTTTTAAGAGATTTTTGAGCGGATTTGATTTCTGCTTTCGAGGACAATGTGAAAATCACATGGCCGAGAAAGCAGAA